>NZ_AOMD01000030.1:0-300000 GCF_000336915.1 Halococcus saccharolyticus DSM 5350
TGGGCGATGCTCACGCTGCATGCACTCCACATCGAACTGGGCAAATCCTACCGCGTTGCGGTGGATTTACCCAGTGAGATGCCCGGCGTCCTTGACGAGATCGGACTCACGCGATTGCCTCACTACACCGTTCTCCGCACGTGGTTTGCATGGATTCCGACCACGACGCGCCGAGAAACGCACTGACCATGCCGCCATTGACTCAACCGGCTTCGACCGCGACCAGCCCAGCCGCCACTACGCCAACCGCACCCACTACCGCGTCCGAGCGCTGAAAGTCACTGCACTCGTGGATGTCGAAACGTTGTACATCACCGACATCCACTTGACCATCTCGAAGAAACACAATGCGAAGATCGGCCCGCAGGTCGCTCGGCGCAACGCCGGCGACCTGCGGAGCCTCGCAGCCGATTGAGGCTACGATGCGAAAGCCTTCCGCGACGAACTACGCAAAAACGGCATCAGACCGCTGATCAAACACCGCATTATGAACCCACTCGATCACGCNATCACGCCCATAACGCCCGCATGGACGGTGATCGATACCACCAGCGTTCCATGTCAGAAACCGTCTTCTCGTCAATCAAGCGCACGCTCGGCGCGAGTGATCTGCACAACGTTTGGACAGTGAGGAGAATCGGCTGCTTCCCTAGAGCGAAAAATCGAACGCCGGCAATGAGTTTGCTCGCTCCACTTACCGACCAGTATTCGGTTCTTACGCAGACCACTCCAGCCGAGCGTGCGCGAAGCTAGTAGAGCGTCCAGTAAGTCCGTACCCACCCTTCCAACGTGCCTATTCGCGAGATCTACGTTCCTGGGTACGTATACCGAAAATCTCTCTGTAGCACGCCTGACCAGGGTGGGTACGAACTTACTGGATGGTCCACTAGTGTGCTCGCAAGCGTCGACTGATGAGTGAAATCGAGTGACTGGCTCTTTCTCAGCTAGTCGGTCGAGACTTGCCGCCGTACTAGTGGTTGGAGCTTCGTGAAATGCTGCTGAAAGCCACCGTCTACAACCTCCGCCGGAGCGTCCGATACACGTGAAATCAACCGCTGTGTACCGAAACTACTGAGCCTTGTGTTTCCACCTTTCGTCGTCGAACGCCGATCAGAGCACCAATAGACGATCCACCATCACGGTAGAGTTATTTGTTTCCGAAATGAAGGCGGATCACATGACCAATGTCGCTGTCGTGGTCCTCGACACTCTCAGAAAGGACGCTTTCGACCGTCACTTCGACTGGTTGCCGGGTTTGCGATTCGAAAACGCGTATGCCACGGCCAACTGGACGGTCCCCTCCCATGCCTCTCTTTTCACCGGCCAGTACGCGAGCGAAGTCGGTGTCCACGCGAAAAATATGACCCTCGACTGTGGCGACCCCACTCTCGCCGAGCAGTTACGTGCGGCTGGCTATACGACGCGCGCGTTCAGCGCGAACACGAACGTCACGGGCTATTTCGATTTCGACCGCGGATTCGAGGATTTCAGGGCACCAAAGCAAGTCCAGCATTTGAACGACGATACCGTATTCGACTTTCGCGAATTCTCCCGCGATCCGGGTACATCACGGCCAATCCATTATCTCGAACTTCTCTACGCGATCACAACCGGCGACTCTGCGACGATCCCGTCGCTGGCCGCACTGGCGAGAAAAGCCATCGGGAAGAAGGTAACTGGAAAACACAACGGTGTGGAGTACGGGGGTCTCGTCGAGGCACGGCGCGAACTGGCCGACATTGAGTTCGGCGAGCAGGAGTTTCTCTTCTGCAATTTCATGGAAACCCACGAACCGTACCGGGTTCCACCCGAATACCGGTCTGTCGATGAACCCGGTATGACCGAGTCGGTCGGAGGACTTAATTTCGGTACTGCGAACACGGAACAGACGAAACAGGCGTACGAGGACTGTGCCAGATACCTCTCGGATGCCTACCGAAAACTATTCGATCAGCTCCGAACGGACTTCGAGTACGTCATCACCCTCTCGGACCACGGTGAATTGCTCGGTGAGTACGATGCATGGGGGCACGAGCACGGGGTGTACCCGTCTTTGACGCACGTACCGTTGACTATCTCGGGAGGCGGGTTGGACGGCGACTGTACCGAAACTGTCAGTCTCCTCGATGTTCATGCGACGGTTCTCGACATCGCCAATGTAGAAAGTGATTCCCGGGGACGCACGCTTCTGGAGGAGGTGGATGGACGCGAACTGCTAACTGAGTATCATGGTCTCACTTCGTGGAGCGAGGAGAAACTCGCAGAGAACGGCTACGACGATCAGATCGAACGATACGACCGGTCGCTTCGCGGGTACGCCTCGTCGTCGAATTTCTACGGCTATGAAACCCTTGACGGTTTCACGACAACGGGATCGGAGCAGATAGATGATCCCAAACGTCAGTTGCGACGGCTCGTTGCTGATCTCGATATCCGGGACGTAGAAGCGGACAACGAAATACCTGCAGCGATCGAAGATCAACTCGAACATCTCGGATACGCGTAACTCGGTAGGTGGTTTCTCAGGTCACCTTGAGCAACTGTTGTATCAATGATTTGAATACAATGGCCCGGTGGGAGGCAACGAATGGGGCCAGTACCTAGCCTAGCGGCTTGAGCGTTGGAAGGACGAGCACCGCCGCATAGATCCCAGCCATCACTCGGTCGTGATGGCCGCTCCGTCGAGCACGAGCGAACGAAGCTCGCCGGAATAACGATAGACGTCACGACTGCCGCCGACGAATCCGTTCGCACCGTCGTCGTGAATGTCCTCGTGATCGTTGACCCGGACGGGGGTGACGCTACCGCTCACTCGGAAGCTGTAGGGTGTCCAGGGTCCCCTTCCCCGGATAGTGATGGTCCGTTCCGAACGATCGAGTTCGACGCGAGCGTCGTTGTCGAGGGCAAGACGAGTGATCTCTCCAAAGATAGCGTAGCTGTCCTGACCGCTGCCGACTCCTCCGCCAGCGCTTGCCCCCCAAATGGAGTCCGAGCTGTTGATTCCGCGGTATTCGTCGACGGTGTCGCTGACGGCGAAACTGTATGTCGTCCACGATCCATTACCGTCGAAGGTGAGGATAGAGTCGGGATACTCGTCGGGATTGATCCGTCGGCCGTCGAGGAAGACGTGGGCGTCGCCATCGATGTCTAACGACTTGATCCCGCCGGAGAGTGCGTAGCTGTCGCGGCCAGCGATCACGAATCCCGAGGCAGCCGTACCGATCTTGTCGTCCTTGGCGTTGATCGACGCATCGTTGGCAGTAGTCTTTTTGAGTATGTCGTTGGCTGCCACGCTGTATGGTGTTCCGGAACCATGGCCTTCGATGGTGAGGACGCTATCGGGGTACTGATCGGGTTCGATGCGCTGGCCGTTGCGATAAACGGTAGCGCTGTCGTCGACCTGAAGCGCGGCGATCCCGCCGGAAAACGCGTAGCTGTCCCGGCCGCCGACGACGAACCCTGACACAGATGATCCCCACTGGTCATCGCCATCGTTGATCGACGCACCGTTGGCGGTGGATTTTTCGAGCGCTCCCCCAGCAGCGACGGTGTAGTCGGCTCTGGAGCCAGCCCCCTCGATCGTGAGCCTGTTGCCCGAGATACTCGAGGGATTCACCCGCTCGCCATCGAGGTACACCGATGCATCACCGCTGAGTTCGAACGCAAGTATCTCGCCGGAGAACCCGTAGCTGTCGGTACCACCGCCACCACCCTGCCCGGTCGCGGTTGACTCGATGATCGTATCGTTGCTATCGATCGTCGCGCCCCGTGCGGTACTTTTTCCGAGCTCGTCGCTTACGGTAAATTGGTACGAAAATCGTCCACCGTTGCTCTCGATCGACAACGAACGTGGGAGATACGCTCCCGCACCTTGTGTAGCGACCGGACAGGACCCGTTTGCGGTGAGATTGTCTGTGGTCACCTGACTCTTTGGCGAGAGCACCTGCTGGCCAGGTACGTCGATCGTACTGTCTTTCACAACATTATTGGGTGAATCATACAGCTTGACGCCGTCACGATCCGCGCCTGTTTGATTGATGCAGCAGCCCGTGACCGCGGAGTCGTCGCGCTGGTCGATCCGGACCGCCTCTGCTCCGTTAGATCTACCAGTGACACTCGTATTCCTGACGGTAGCTGTGTGTGGCTCCGGCGGCGGATTGCGGTTCCCGAAGCCGGTTGGTGCCTTCGCATAGAAACCCCGAATCTTGTCTTCCTCAACGCTGATCCGACTGCCGAACACGCTGTGGTCAGCTCCATCGCTGCCGACGACGACGGCACCACTGGAGTTCGTCGTCGAGACAATAGAAACATCACAGTCACGAACTTCGGCACCACCGAATCCGTACCGACCAGCTTCGAAGCGCACACCGCGGGTATTAAGTGCGTCGTTCGGATTTGGACTGTCGCTGTTATCGAGGTCCGCGCTGATGATTGCGTTCTCGACGTAACTGTCTCTGCTACTGAGTCGGACTTGGGTGATGTCGTTGTTTCGGAACACACCACCTTCGACCTGTACGACACCGCCGGTCCGACTGCAGTACAGCCCGTTGTTGGGAAACCCTTCGAACTGGCAGTTTCTGAGCCTGATGGTCCCCTCGTGACTGATACCGATCCAGACACCGACGCGGCCCTCTCCCGAATTATACGCGCCCATCAACCCGTCGTTCTTCGCTACGACGTTCGTGATCCTCCCGGTCCCACTCTCTGAGCGGACGATGGGGCTGAAGGCGTTGGTAACTTGGGGGTTTCCATCACCGTTTCCTCGTGGATCACTGTTCGGATGGATTCCCTGACCGATATACTCGACATCATGGATCTCCAGATTGTCGTCCGCACCGAAATGGAGGCCCGGCGTTGCACCCGACGCCCTCAAATCGAGATCGATGTTTTCGAACAGGAGTCCGGTGCCGCCATCAACCACCAGCACCTTTCTGTTGAGATCTGATGGAACTGTGAACCGGACATCGCCTTCACCGACAAAGCCAACGTTGGTTTTGTCGCCAATATAGTTCTTCTCGGTGAGTTTGTACTCTCCTGCTGGAAACTTCAGTAATGTATAATCGTCTGCTGCGTCCCGAATCTTCGCGTCACATGGCTCGTTGCCGTTCGGATCACAGCCTGCATCCGCAACCATATCTACGGTATTGTCGAACTGGATTCCACGCCGCGTGAACCCCGCTGCCGTCCCCGAAAGTAGTCCCGCCGATCCCGCGGCGGTGCCGGCGAGTTTGAGATACGATCGCCGATCCACCAAAAATGAACCCGTACTCTGTGTGTTGTTACTGGAACCCGTCCCCTCGTTGCGCTGCATCGATGTATTCCATTAACCTAAAAATGATAAAACTTGTGGCCGATGTCCGACATACTCTCTTCATTTTCACAACTAGATATTGTCGATATTTTTATTACTGTAGTCGTTCGTCAGTGGCGATCTCCGCAGGCAACCCGGAAAGGCATGCGGACTCTCAAACCCTTATCCGGTGACCCGACCTCCTTCCGGTAGCGACCTCCTGATGAATGTCTTTGGGACGATCCGCCACGAAGTGAGCGCGCTGTGGGCCGAGGGCAAAGGAAAAGCGCTCATCACGATCGCGCTCGGCTGGGGGCTGTTGAACGGGACGCGGATGATCTATCCCGTGTTGCTTCCATCGATCAGCACCGAGTTCGATCTCACGCTCACTGCTGCCGGATTCCTGGTGACACTGATCTGGGTCAGCTACGCGATCGGGCAGGTCCCTGGTGGTGTTCTCGCCGATCGATACGGTGAACGAACAGTGTTGTTGGCGAGCGTGGCGATCGTTACGGGTGCGCTGCTTGTGGTCGTGCTCGCGCCGACGGCCAGCCTCCTCTTCGTCGGCACGGCACTCGTCGGGCTCGGGCTCTCGCTCTACCCGGTGGCGCGGATCACCATCCTCTCGGAGCTCTACCCCGACCGGATCGGACGTGCCCTCGGTGTCACTATGGCGACGGGCGACACCGGCCAGACGCTTCTTCCGCTGGCTGCGGGTGTCCTCGTCGTCGGTGCGTGGCAGATCGGCCTCGCCTTCATCATCCCACTGCTCGTCGTGGTCGGACTCCTACTCGCTCGGATGTCGCTGCCGGCGACGACCCACGAGCGTTCAAATGACGACCTCTCGCTCCAACGGCTCACGTACGTCCTCGGAGAGCTCCGTCACCCAACGCTCCTGACGGTGGGGGTGCTCCTGTTCGTATACATCGGTGTGTTGCAGACGTTCTCGGCGTTCTATCCCACATACCTGATCAACGTCAAGGGCTTCTCGCCGGCAGCGGCAAGCGGCCTGTTCAGTGTGTTCTTTGCGGTCGGTATCGTCGCCAAGCCCCTTGCTGGCGTGGCCTACGATGCGATCGGGATTCGTCGCTCGCTCCCGCTCGTGCTGGGCGGTGCTGTTGTCGGATTCGCTCTCCTGCCCGTCCTCGACGGGTTTTGGCCGCTCGCTCTCGATACTGTGCTCATCAGCACGATGCTCGGCTCGGGCGCGATCACCCAGTCGTATCTCTCCGAGACGATTCCACCGGAAATCGAGGGGACGGGGTTGGGAGCGATACGTTCGGGGGCCTCGTTGCTGGGATCGACGGGGCCGGTGCTCTTCGGTGCAGTCGCCGAACGTGGACTCTTCGATACGGGCTATCTGCTGTTGGCGGTTCTGATGGGCCTCGTGACGCTGCTCACGCTCCGACTGCCGAGCGATCGTTCGCCCGATGTGGCGTGATCACACCACAGCACACTACAAACACACTACTTGACCTCTTCCACGCCCTGAACGACGTGGAATCCGACCATCGGATTTCAGGAGCCGTCGCGGCTCCCGTCGGTTTCAAGACGCATACGTTCCAAGTCCCGAAAAGCGAAGCTTTTCGGTTGCCAAAAGACGCTTCGCGTCTTTTGAAGCCGTCTGCTGGTGGGCTTCACCATCGGCTTGGCTGTCTTGTGGCGCGGTCAAACGCGCCCCATCCCCAGCCGAGTCATCGCCGTCCGTGTGTTCTCTTTGACGGCTCTCTCCGCTGGAGTAGCTGTAGCGATCAGCGATGTTCAGCGCGGCGTTCACGTCTGCTTGGTACTCCGAAACCCAACACTCGTCGTTCGTGCATCGAAACTCCGCCTGTTCGGGGCGGTATCCCGTCTCGTCACACACATGGCACGATTTGGACGTGTATGCGGGATTCACCGTCTCGACGGGGATGCCGCGTTCGGCAGCCTTGTAGCACAGTTGGGCGTGCATCTTCGCGAATCCCCACCCGTGCAGGCGACGGTTCATGTACGCGCCGTAGTTCATACTCTCGCGGATGTACGTGAGGTCTTCCAGTACGAGAACGGGGTTCTCGACCGACGTGGCGTGCTCAACCACAGCATCCGTCGTCGCGTGGAGGATGTGGTCTATCTGCCGCCAGAGTTGGTCGCCGAACGACTCGGCGATGCGCTCACTCCCACGTTCCTGAAGCCGCCGCGTGGCGGTGAAGTACGTCTTCCGCAGGCGGCGAATCTCTTTGCCCTCGTCGTTCCAGAGTGTTGGTGCAGTCGGGGTTCCGCGCTCGTCACGGTGACACACCGTGAGCAATGCAGATTCCCCGATGTCTACGCCAATCGGCGTCTCGTCGGACACCGAATCTGACCGCTGATCGACCTCCCGCGTAGCCACCATGTGGAGGAACCACTCGCCGTCACGGTCGAACAGTCGACACTCGCCCATGTCTGCGTCTCCCGCGAAGACGGCTTCGACCCACGGCCGCTGGTCGGGGTTCGGTTGGGCGGGAATCCACAGATGGTAGTCGTCGTGGTGGGGGACTTTCACGTACCACTCGACGGCGTTCTGTGGCTTGTGATCCAGCCGAACGCCCTCGTTCGTGAACCGAACGGGATGCTCGTCGTGAAGCTCGTCGGCGTCGTAGCTCCCACCGCACAGTTGCGGGACGTATTTCTTGAGGGCGTTTTTCGCGTAGCCCGACAGGTCGTACTCGACGACCACATCGTTCGCCGCCGACTGTGTGGAACAGCCCGCGTCGAAGGCGGCGTGGAGCGCCGCGCGGTAGGCGTCGGTGGTCTCGCGGAGCTTTCGCCGCTTGTGAGCGTTCGGTGAGACGAGTTTGAGTTCCAGCGTTTTCGTGACCTCTTGGACGCTCATGCTTGGGCGGCCAACTCGATCGCAGCTTCGATCATCTCCTCGCGGTGGTCCATTGTGATCGGAATCGTCGCTTGTAGGACGATCATAAGCAACACCAGGTTTGTCTGAAACAAAATGCTTGTCCTGCTCGATTGACGCTCTCACTCCGATGGAACTCTTTGAGGTTACGCTACAAACGTGCCAAGCCAATGTCTTGGGATCGGCCGGAACTCGTCAATTTCCGGGTTGAGGAGGCGTGACCCGTCTCAGACCACCTGTCTTCGAGGTTGGTCACTCCGTCACCCACGGGAGCTGCTGACAGTAAGCAAGCGGAGGCCCGCGACTGAAGTCGTGTGGAGGATATCACGATCTCAGTCCGTCTTGTTCGACCCGGCACTTTCTCCACTCGAACAACACCCATCCTGTGCTTTCCATCGGTGGTGGCGACGGCGGCTTTGCCGACAGATGCTGGTCCACCGATCGACACGTCTGATGTCGCGTCAGCTATATCTCATCACCGACGTGTCGTGTCATCAAACACCGACACGCTATCAGTTACGACGGCGAAATCCGTGCCAGCACGTCTCCGCGCCGGAACTCATCCTGCTCTTCGACCAGAACGGCGACGATTTCCCCACCGACTGGAGCCGGCACATCGATGCTTACCTTCTCGATTTGGATCTCGGCGATGGGGTCGCCTGCAGTCACAACACTCCCTTCTCGAACGAACCAGTTCGCGACGATCGCCTCTTCGATGTCCTCGGAATCGTCGGGCCACACCTCCTCTGTTTCGACTGCAACGGTATCGTCCCCCATGATTCTCAGTCGTGGATGTCTCGTACGGCCTTGACGATGTCTTCTGTACCCGGATTGACTTCCTGTTCGAGTGGGCGAGCGTATGGGATGGGGGCGTCCGGCATCGTCACTCGCCGAACGGCCGACAAGTCGTCAAGTGCGCCCTCTGTCGCCCGGGCAACGATCTCACCCGAGACACCGAACGAGTGGTAGTCTTCATCGACGACGACCAGCCGTCCGGTCTTGCGGACGGATTCTAAGACTGCCTCTGTATCGAGTGGAACGAGCGTCCGGAGGTCGATCACTTCGAGGTCGCTCTCTCCCGCCAGTTCGTCGGCTGCTTCGAGCGCTCGGTGGACGTGAAGACCAAGCGTTACCACCGTTACGTCCTCGCCCTCACGCTTTCGGTCGGCTTCACCGAATTCGATGGTGTAATCGTCCTCGGGGACCGGCGTTTTCGGTCCCTCTGGTGCCGGCATCCAGCCGATGCCCATCAAGCGTTTGTGGAACATGTACACGACGGGATCGTCATCGCGGATCGCGGTATGCATCAGTCCCTTGGCGTCGGCGGCGGTGCTCGGGACTACGACCTTCATGCCCGGAAGATGAGCGAACGTTCCGTACAGCGTCTGGGAGTGTTGGGCGGCGTCGTTGTAGGTCCCACCAACGGCAGTCATCAACACCATCGGCACGTTCACCGCGGCCCCGCTCATGTAGGTGTTCTTCGCCATCTGGTTGTAGATCTGATCCATTCCGACCCCGAAGAAATCCGCAAACATCAGCTCCGCGATGGGGCGCATTCCAGCCTGTGCAGCCCCCACGGCCGCACCGATAAATCCCGTCTCGCTGATCGGGACGTCCATGATCTTCTCACGGCCGAACTCTTCGAGCAGACCCTCGGTACTGTCGAAGATACCGCCGTAATCCGCGACATCTTCGCCCATTACGAATACGTCGTCGTTCTCACGAAGCTCCGTAGCGATAGCATCGACCATCGCTCGACTCATCGTCAGCTCGCTGTCGGTGGCTCCTTCGCTTTCGGTTTCGGCCATCAGTCGTCACCTCCTGTCTGTTCGGCCGTCGTCGACTCTGGGGCGGGTGTCCACCCCGCTGGCGGATCGGCGAAGACGTCTTCGTAAGCCTCGTCGGGTTCGGGTTCGGGTTGATCCTTGGCCCACTCGATGGCTTCTTCGACCCGGTCGTGGCTCCGATCGCGGAGTTCCTCGATAGTGCTTTCATCGATTCCCGCACTCTCGAGGGTGGTCTCCATCCGCGTGATCGAATCACGCTGCTTCGCTTGTTCTTCATCCGTGTCGGGACGGTAGCCCTGGGCGTCGCCCATGAAATGGCCCATTCGACGGTGTACTTGGACTTCGAGCAGTGTCGGGCCGTTGCCGTCACGCGCGCGGCCGACTGCTTCGTCCGCGGCTTCGTAAACCGCGACAGCATCGTCCTGATCGACTCGCCGGCCGGGGAGATCGAATCCACCGGCGCGTTGGGCACCGTTTTCGACATCGGTAACGCGGTCTTTGGGCATACTAATCGCCCAGTCGTTGTCCTCGATGACGAACACCACCGGCAGATCGTGGACGCTGGCGAGATTGAGCGATTCGAGGAACCCGCCCTGGCTGATCGCACCCTCGCCGAGATAGGCGACCGCGACGGAATCTTCGCCGCGCTTTTTCGCAGCGAGTGCAGCCCCGACGGCAGGCGGACAGCCCTCGGCGATGATGCCGCTGCACGCGAAGTTCACGTCCGGGTCGAACAGATGCATGTGGCCGCCTTTCCCCTTCGAGAGCCCCGTTTGGCGGCCGAAAATCTCGGCGGTCATTCGCTTGAGATCCACGCCTTTGGCGATCGCGACGTGGTGTGGTCGATGCGGCGCGGTCACGGTATCGGCATCCCGAAGGTGGGCACAAACGCCCGCGGCCGCGGCCTCCTGACCGGCCGCGAGGTGTAACTCTCCCGGGATCGGTCCAGCCGAAATGTCGAACGCCGGCTGTTTTCCTTCGAGGTACTCCTCTTGGAGGCGTTCCTCGTAGTTCCGAGCCGTCACCATCCATTCGTACATTTCCTGGAGTGTGGTGTCACCCAACATGGTATCCTCCTTAAGCAATGACGGCACAGACTCACATAAACATATATGCTGGATCTACCTCGAGAGTCGTGTTTCTCGGAGAACGATCCACGCTGTACCGAACGGAACAGTCTAAGTCGTCCAGAAGATATCAAGCGACCCCAGAGTGTTTCGAGTTACGTAATCTTAAGATCTGTCACAAATCAGGAATAAAGGAGCCGCACTCGCGACAGATGTCTGACCGCCATGGTACACCCTCGACGACAGGCTGAAACCGATCTCACCAGTCACAATATTCCTTGCGGACACCTTTCGGGTCAGATTGCATATAGTGGTGAAAGGGTCTCCGCAAGAAGGCATTAAATCGGCCCATGATGCCAAAAGGACTACTACAGCAACGACCGGTTCAGAGCGGGCAAATCCGGTGTGTCGTCGTCCGTTGACCCGTATTCGGCTACCGCCGAGTCTCGATCGACTAGTTCAGGAAATTCAGAGCAGTCGACATTTGTGGGCGTATTAGAAACATCGGATATCCGGATTTTGTGGGGTTGCATGTGATCGGGCAATAGCCGAAGAGAACGTTCTTGGCTGATAGTGCGACCTCACCCACTGAGCTGTACAGCATCGACGATTCTGGAGAACGCAACGACCGCCTGGTCCGGCTCAACTCCCGGAAATGTTCCGGCCACATTCCCTGCAGATATTTGGACGCCACGGTACATCTTCGATGACGGATTGGATACAATTACAGTCCGCACAGAACTCTTCTAGATTGTTTAGCGATGCTGGCATTGCTTGGACGTTTGTACTCACTATATGGTAATAAGTCTAATCCCTGATCTTGAAAGCCTGTGGACTCACATGGATTCGAATCTATACACAAAATAACTGCATAAACGAAATCCTCCGCACACCTGAGTCCACACCGATGGTGCATTGTGACCTCTTAAAATTACTCAGTTACACGACCACGATAAATTCACCACTAAGTCTCATCGCATAATCCCTGCGCGTTCGATTTGCTGACCGACAATCCTGCCGGGATAGGCGAGGACCACGGTCACGAAATAGCACAAAAATGTCCTGATGTTGCTGCGAACGGTCTGCCGCTAACCACGACGAATCGTCGTAGTGAGAATCTTCTAATGGTGACTAGAATTCGTTAACAATACTGCTGGTTTGGCCCGCTATCCTGTGGTGTTGAGCGGGGTACTGTCTGCGTTAAGTCCCGGTTCGGCAGTCTGGATCAACTCACCGTTGACGTATATCTCAAGCGTCACATTACCATCGTTCACTACTCGTCTGGGGCTAGCCCTTCCACCGAGCTGATAGACATCTCTCGCGCCATCACCCGTGATTCCCTGGGCGTAGGTCGATGCGTTGCTAACCACTTGGTCTGTGTTTTCAGTATTAGGGCCGAGCTGGATAGGGCCAGAGACGTACACTCGATAATCCGATGTTCTCCCTCCAACAGCCTGTACCGTCATCGTACGGTTGGAACTACCCGAGGATGTGGAACCATTCGTTCCCGTCTCTGTAACGTTTGGTGTGCCGGTGGCGGTTGGGGGTGGGGTGGGCGTTGGCGTCGCGGTTGCAGTCGGAGCGGGAATCGGTGTTGGCGTAACAGTTGATGTCGGTGTTGCCGTGTTCGTGTTGGTGGTCGTGCCGTTCGCACTGGCATTGCGCGATGCGGCCGAGTTGTCGGGCGTGCCGTTCACCTCGGTCGTGGTCGAGACTGGAGTGGTAGTCACCGTCGAAGTCGGAGCCGGGGTCGGTGTGGGGGTGGTGTCGTTCTCGACGATCGGTGTCACAGTCTCGGTGCTTGTGGATGGAGTCTCGGTTTGCCCATCTCGGTCGCCCGCGAGGGTTGCACACCCCGCAAACACCACCAACATCGCGACGGCGATCGCGAGGAGGGGCTTCGTTGTCATGCTCTGTGGGCGGTCGGGGATATTTAATTAGCTGGCGGCCGCGAAACCGTCGCCGGAAAGCGGAGTCTGCAGTAGTGGTGCGGTGACAATTTGGACACGGCGAAAACGTCTTTCTCGCGGCATGAAGAAGATAGGGGATGAGACGCTCCGAATCACCGCCTGTGGAGACCGTGGTCCCTACGTTCATCTCGGCTCAGGTGGATGCAAAGTATGTCGTGGAAGCAGGATGCCCGCAGCTTGACCGTGGGAAATATTCACGCAGGTGACTCAACCCAGTAGAAAAATAACTACTGGGACAGCAAGAAGCGAACCCAGCAAGACGAGTCCAACAAGGAGATATCCGGCGACGAACAGTCTTTCGATAATTCTGGATCGTGGATCTCTGCGAGAGGAACTTGATGATGAGAGTGAATTGACGTCCATAATTGGACGCGGTATATTTCGAACTTCTTCTAACTTTCGGAATAATTCTCGACAATACGCAGTCTCTCGATTACAGCGAAGTCAACGACTCCACTCTACCGCTCGGGCTGACGCCCTCGCGCTTGAGGGTGAAGCTTGTCCGTGGACTCGGCCTCAGACGCTATGTAGTGGCGTAGGCGGTAAATCCGCGCTTCGGCGTCAGCGTCCCAGACTTCAGGGCGAGCTGACCGTCGCCCGTCCGACGCGACGACTGGCGGCCCCGTCGGACGTAGCGCAACCCGATGTTTCGGGCCGCGTTGTAGTCGGCGTTCGCTTCGTGGTCGCACTTCCGACAGCGGAAGTGTCCCCGCGAAGGGCGATTCTCGTCCACCGTGAAGCCACATCCAATGCGCGAACAGCGTTTCGAGGTGTTCTCTGGTGGCACTTGTTCGACCGCGATACCGACCGCTTCGGCCTTGTATTCGACGTAACCGAACAACTGCCGGAACGCCCAGCGGTGTTGCCACCGCGCATCGGGGATGTTCTCGCGGATGTTCGTGAGATTCTCGAAGACAATTGTCGAACAGTCGTGGTCGATGGCTTCTTTGACGATACCGTTGGCCACCTGATGCAACACGTCGCGCGAGTGGCGTTCCTGTCGTCCCGAGGACTGCTTCAGCGTTCGGTGAGCACTTCGCGTGCCGGTCTGCTGAAGACCGCCACGAACGCCCTCAAAACGGTCGAAGTGGTGGGTGAGTTCGCCGCCGGGGAAGAACCGGGCCGTGCTCGTCACCGCGATGTTCTCGACACCGAGGTCCACCCCGAGAACCGTTCCGTCCTCGGCGGTGTCCGTACTCCGTTCGGTGTCGTTCCTGTATCGGCGAAAGCCGATATGCAGGTAGAAATCACCACCGCGTGCGGTGAGCGTGCTTTCGGTCGGTTCCCACTCGTCGCCGTCGAGATACTGTCGCTGGTAGCCGTCCGGGTCCTCCGGCAGTACGAGGTCCACACGAACGCGGCTGTCCGTGGTGGTGAGAGACACCGTTTCGTCGTCAAACAGCGTCATAGTTCGCGTGTCGTACTTCACGGTCGGTGCGGAGAACTCCGGTTTCGACACCTTCCGCCCCTTCGACTGGCGAGCGATACAGCCGGTGATGGCTTGTGCGGCTTGATGGGTGGCGAGAATCGCGTGCTGGCTACTGAGGTCGGTGTCCTCGCGTACCGTGTCGTAAGCGAGGGGTTGCACGTCACTCCGCGTGTTGCACTTCTCCATGCGAGGTTCGTAGCGATTTGGCATCCCCGCTTCCACTCGGTGATGGTGGCTTCGAGCGCGTCCCGTTGCTCACCGTTTACCGAGATGCGGGTAATCGCCGTCCGACGCACGTAGTCGTCTGCCACGTATTCAATGTAGAACCAGTAGCATATGAAGACACGGTGATGTCCAGCTACACGAACACGCTTCCTCCCCTCCCTACTCGCTCGCTTCCGCACCGCGCTCGCTCGTTGAGGAAGGGGACTCCGCGCTACCGGTCGTTGAGAACCGTCCTACCGACCACTCTGCGCCCTCGATTGTTGCTCTCTTCCCGGTCGGGAAGACTCCCTCAACAATCTACAATCTCCTGCTGTGTTGAATAGGGGTACGGCGGCAGGATGAGTGAATTAAGTCATGAATTGCTGGCCAGTTCGTAGACTGTTCTGAGCAAATCTTCCCCAGATCAACTCAGATTCCGATATAGCGAGATTTTCCAGTGGGAAAGAAGCCTCAAAGCAACTCTAAGACTGAGTGAAACCGCTTGGACCCCGACGCTCTCTGCCTATTCAACACAGCACAATCTCCCACAGATGAGCGAATCGTCCATCTGGGCCCGTAAAGCCCTCTTGTGGGGCTGGATGCTTGCGAGCGAGCGCTTCATGCTTTAGCCCTTGGACAAGTGACCTTGACACGCATGATCGGACTGTCCCTCGGCAAGAAAGCAGTGAAGTATGGATACAAGCGTGCTGGCATCCCCGGAGCGATCGCGACAGGTGGTGCAGCAGCGGCCGGCTATGTCGTCGTTAAGCGCGCTCTCAAGTCCAACACAAAGGACAACAACGTAGAGACAGCGATCGATACGAACGAAATCAAATCGGTCGTCCAGGAGAAGGGGGTCAGCGCAGTCACCGATAAGGAGACGCTGGAATCGGCCATCGACGAAGAGCAGCTCAACGACGACGTCGATATGCAAGACGTCCAGTCCGAGGCCGAAACCGAGGCCGAAGAGGTCGATGAAGAATCGGCCAGAGACGGTGACTCTGACTCGGATACCGACACTGATGACTCTGACTCAGATAGCGACAGTGACGATTCAGACAGCGATAGTGGTAGCTGAGGGAGCTAGGTCAACTACCCCGCCCTGCTCGACGGCAAAGCCGTCTCGCTGAGGACGGGGCTTGCGTGGCGGGCGGCGAAGGCTTTGTGGCGTCCGTCCGCCCTTTTGTGCCGGTGAGGTCGCCCGGCAGCGGCAATTTAATTGGACGTGACCTCGAGCTCTATCCCCAATCCGGGGAACGGAGAGGCACGTGGCGTCACGTTCGCGGTCGGCGGTCCGTCCTTCGCGGACCGGACGGGTCCGGTCCGCTGGGCCAGTTGACTGTGGCCCGTCGCCGCCAAGATAACCCGTCCTTGGCCTCGCGGAATCATGGCCGGGCACCCCTTGCGGGGCTGTCTGGTGCCCGGCGGCGACTACCCGATACAACGGGTTATCAGAGCCTAAGTCTTGTGATTCTAGTGTATATGCCCAGCGATACGAACGCGCTCCTCCCCTCCCTACTCGCTCGCTTCGCTCGCTCCTTGAGGAAAGGGACTCCGCGCTACCGATTCGTTGATCTTGCCGGGCAATAGTGAACCTGCCTCTGGATTCAACCCTCGTAGCACTCTTGCTGGTTTTCCTATGGATCTCTTCATGCGAGCGATCGCCGATGAATCCGCGGATAACAGTTTAACACTCAATACTTGTCCCCCGACCACTACGCGCGTCTGAGCGCATTCCGGAGGTCGGTCCGCCACCACCTCACGACTACAGGGACGCCGATAGCAATGCCTGTTGCGAGACCGGCGAGGAAGACGAGTTCGTTCATACCCGAATGTTCCATCGCCTTCACTAAAGAGGCTACCCGTGCACTCTGAAAGTGGAATCCGCCAAGAGAAGGCCTGAAAAGATGATAAATCGCCCATCCGGAATACTGTCTCTGTGGTGGCTGTCGCCGCTCGGTGTCGGTACTGCGATCCGCGTGGTGAATCCAATAGTAGTCGGTAGTCTTTTCTTCCAATATCCCAACTGTGGTCGGAAAACCTCGATATTTACGCCGAGGAGGATGTCATCATGAGCAGTACCCCACTCCTCGTCGGGATAAATTCTCGCCACGCGGCTCTCCGTACACGTGCTGCCGTCTACGATCGTGTTCGGATCGCTCTCCGATTCGTGGACTGGAGATGGGCGGTCAAGGACCGACCCGTCTCCCACTGATGCAACGCAAGACACGCCGATGATGGGGGTGGCATCATCCCCGTGCCCGCTTGCCCAAAGGCCGACCGGATGCCTGAATCAACTGCTTGCAACTCCCGGGATCCTGTTCTCACTTGCAGGGGGGGGGGACGGCGATAGCGCACGACGAACGCCATCGCAGCGGATCGGGTGCCCTCATGCCGGCGACCTCGCGTCCTGTGGAACTTCCATCCCCAGTCTGTCTCGGACTCTCACCTATAGGGATTAGCAGTGATGTCCGGAGATTCGTTTGTCGAAACCGACACCAGCTAAAATCGATCGACGAGAGAAACTATGGGTTTGGCTGCTAATCCCTAATGCTGGCACAACCCACCGACCCGAACGTTCTTTGTGGAGTCGAACGGAAGGACGCGAGAGTCCTCTCCCGATGAACACCTGGCAGCGTCGGACTGCGTACTCCCTTCTCGGGCTTGCGGTGTTGATGCTCGCCTACGCGCTCGTCTACGACTATGGGATGAGCACCTTCGAGAACGAGCCCGAGACGTTCCTCCACTCGCTCCAGGTCGTCGTCGAGACGTTCACCACCACCGGGTTCGGATCCGACGCGGGATGGCAGAGCCCGGTGATGAACGTGCTGGTGATCCTGATGGACCTCACCGGCGTGGCACTCATCTTCCTCGCGCTCCCGGTGGTCGTGTTCCCGCTGCTCGACGAGACGCTCTCGCGGAGCGCTCCGACGACGATCGAAGACACCGATCACGTCGTCATCTGTGCCTACACCCCACGCGGACGGACCCTGATCGAGGAACTCGACAGCCGGGACGTCAGCTACGTCGTGGTCGAACCCGATCGCGACCGAGCGGACGAACTTTACGAGGAGGGTGTCCGGGTGGTCCACGGCGATCCCGAGGCCCCCGAAACCCTCGAACGGGTCGATCTCGGGGCGGCGCGGGCGCTCGTCGCGGACGCCGCCGACGAGCAGAACGCCTCGATCGCGCTCGCGGCCGCCGACACCGCCGACACCAGGATCATCACGTTCGTCGAGGACGCCACGGTGGCCGACTATCACCGGTATGCGGGCGCAGACGAGGTTTTCTCACCGCGCCGACTCGTCGGTGAGAGCCTCGCGGACACGGTCACGACAGCGATCTCCACCGAACTGGGCGACGTGATCGAGATCGCCGGCGATTTCGAAATCGCCGAACTCCCGATCCAAGCCGGTAGCGATCTCGACGGCGTCCGGATCGCCGAGAGCGCGATCACCGAGCGCACCGGCGCGAACGTGGTCGGTGCGTGGCTCCGCGGTGAGTTCGTCAGCCCGCCCGATCCGAACGACCGGATCGACGAACACTCGATCCTGCTGGTCGCGGGCCACGAAGCAGAGCTCGAACAGCTGAAGGAGCTGACGCTCTCGGACACCCGTTCGCGACGGCGCGGCCGGGTCGTCATCGTCGGATTCGGCGAGGTCGGGACCACGGTGTACGAGGCGGTCTCGCGGGCGGGGATCGAGACCGTCGTCGTCGACCACGAGGACGATCCAGCCGTCGACGTCGTCGGTGATGCCGTCGACAAGGCCACGTTTCGGGAAGCGGGGATCGACGACGCGAACGCGGTGGTGCTCGCGCTGCCGGACGACACCCTTACCGTGTTCGCCACACTGGTCATCCGCGAGCTCGCGCCCGACGTCGAGATCATCGCTCGCGCGAAGGAGACCGCGGGCATCCGAAAACTCTACCGTGCCGGTGCAGACTACGTGCTCGCGCTCGCTACCGTGAGTGGGCGGATGCTCGCCTCCACCATCCTTGACGAGGACGTGATGAGCTTCGACAAACAGATCGAAGTCGTCCGAACACAGTGTCCCGCCCTCGGCGGCCAAACCCTCCGCGAGGCCGACATCCGGGCACGGACCGGCTGTACCGTGATTGCGGTCGAACGCAACAGCGACGTCCGGACTGAGCTCGGTCCTGAGTTCGAACTCCGGGCCGACGACGACCTCGTACTAGTTGGGACCGACGCGGCGATCAACCAGTTCGCCGCGCGTTTCGAGTGAGTCGATCGGATGGCTACTGCTCGGGCGATCGCTCGGCAGCATGGTTCGGCGTAGCCGTTCCTGTTCGGGATCGGATGGCCGCAGTTCAGCTCCCGTACACCTCGGTCTCGGGGTTGAAATCGCGCCACGCGAAGAAGAACATGGGCGAGGCGTCGTTGGCCCGCGGAAGCTGCGTTCCCTTGTGCGGCCCGTCGACCGCCTCGCCGGTGGCGCGCCGCCATCGCGAGCCGTCGGCGCGTATCGCGTCTTCGCCCGCGGGCTCGAACGACAGTACGTCTCCATCGATGCGGCGCTCGTAGGCGACGAGTGCGTCGCCCGAGTCGACCGTGACGACCACCGGAAGGTCGCCGACGCGGTCGTTGATCACGCCCTCGTTCGTGACCGTATCGAACGGGTAAGCGCGCGCCATCTCGTCGTGAGCGATACCGATGACGTCGGCCTTCGGGTGGAGCTGGCCTTCGTACTCCTCGCTCCCGATACCGATCCGGCGGGACTCGCCGTACCCAGCGTAGGGGTTGCGGCCGTAATCGCGCGGTCTCGCCCCACCGACTGCTCCGGAGGCCGGCGGTGGGAGCAGGACCTGTGTCTCGGGGTGCGTCTCGCTCCACGCGTCCCACGTCGTCAGCGTCGATGGGACGAGCGAGAGGGTCTCGCCTGTCTTCGGCCCACGGATGGCGGTCGCCATGATCTGGCTCCAAAGGCTGTCGGTCGCACGGTCGTACATCACAAGATCGCTGTTCCAGAGGAAGCCCGAAACGCCGAAGACCGTTTCCTCATCATCCACTCGGCGCTCGGCGGTGAGCCCGCTGCCACACAGCGGACAGTACGTCACGAGCAGCGGCCCGTCGAGTGTGTCGTTCACGATCTCGTGCCAGTTGAGGATCGCGAGCGGGTACGCCCGCGCCTCGCCGCCGCGCTCGACGCCGATCACGCGCTCGTTTGAATCGAGTTCCACCGAGAAGTCGCTCCAGTCGGTTCCGAACGCGGGGTCAGTGATCGCCGGGATCGCGTCCTCCGCCGCGCCGCGGTCGAGTTCGCTCCGGGGGACAGGGAGTTCGATGTCGCCGGCTTGTTGAGGCACACCGGCTGCCGTTCCGCCGGTGGCGGTCGTGTTGCCTGATCTGTCGGCGGCCGCTGGAGTGTCGGTGGTCGCCGAGGTATCAGTCGCCCCGTCCGTCCCACTGGAGTCGGAGCGGCCGGCGAGACCCGAACAGCCCGCAAGCACGGCGACCGTCCCTCCGGTGAGCGCGGTCAGATAGCGGCGACGGTCCATGAGTATCGTTATCGACCACCGGAGTTAACGCACGCGGGATTGTGCGCCTCGCTCTCACACGCGCTATACGGCTATGAAGCCGCTTCTCCAAGGGCTGGTATGAAACGGTACACTCGCCGGGTGGTCCTCGGTTCGGGTGGAGGAGTCGCGCTCGCGACGCTCGCCGGCTGTTCGGGCGTTCTCGGCGGTGCGGATGGGTCGGACACCCGGGAGATCGACACCGTCGCGGTCGCCGGCTCGCCGGGCGAGGCGGTGGCGATCCACCCCCAGGGACAGGTGGCGCTGCTCGATTTCTTCGGGACGTGGTGTGCGCCCTGCAAGCCCCAGATGGCCCACCTCCGGACGGTCGTCGAGCGATTCCCCGACCTCCACGTACTCTCGATCACCTGGGAAGGTGAGGCAGCCGTGGTGGCCGACTTCTGGCGGGAGTACGAGGGAACGTGGCCAGTCGCGCTCGATCCCGAGGTCCGCACCGGCGAGCGCTACGGCGTCCAGCGCATCCCGACGCTGCTCGTGCTTGCAGCCGACGGCACCGAGACGTGGCGACACGTCGGTCTCGCTGCTACCGACACCATCGCCGCGGAAGTCGAACGCACGATCGAGGCGGGATGATCGATCTCTCGGGACTGCGCCTCGGGTTCGCGTTCACTGCCGGCGCAGCGACCTTCTTCGCGCCGTGTGCGTACCCGCTGCTTCCGGGATACGTCGCCTACTACCTCGGCAGCGATGTCGACGGCGAAAGGGATCAGGACGGCGAAAGCGAGGAACACGGAGAGCGTGTGGAAAGCGAGGGCGAAAGCGGAGCGTCGGCCGGGGCAGCGACGGCGTCGCGGCTGCGCCGGGCAGCGGTCGTTGGCGTGCTCGTGAGCTTCGGGTTCGTGTTGGTCTACGGCGCGCTTGCCGGAGTCGTGGCGTCGGTCGGAACCCAGGTGCTCGCGAACGTGGTTCTGCTCGAACTCGTCGTCGGCGCGTTGCTCATCCTCCTCGGCACCGCGATGGCTGTCGGCCGCGGGCCGACCCTCCACGTCGCGTTCCCGGAGCGCCGGCGCTCGCCCGTCGCGTTCGTGGGCTTTGGGATCGTCTATGCCGCCGCAGCCGCCGGCTGTACCGCGCCGGTGTTCATCGCGGTCGCGCTGACGGCGCTGTCGAGCGGTCCGGCCACCGCGTTCGTCACGCTCGGCGCGTACGCCGCCGGGATGAGCGTGCTGATGATCGCGATTACGGCGCTGTCGGCGCTCGGGCGCGAGGCCCTCGTCCGTCGATTGCCGCGGCCACGGACGGTCTCGCGGGTCGCAGGCGTGCTCCTCGTGGCGGCCGGCCTCGCTCAGGTCTATCTGTTCCTGTTCCGATTCGGCGGGATCGCGCTGCTCGGTTTGGAATGAGGCCAGAACGAGTTTGACGATGGCGCGTGTGGCGGGGATATGGCCGGGATCGTCTTCTTCCAGACGGCAGCACTCGATCGGATGGTCGACTTTTACACCGAGCGACTGGACGCGTCGGTGTGGCTCGAACAGGCCGGCTGTACGATCCTCCGCCACGAGAACCTCCTGATCGGGTTTTGTGCGGGCGACACATCCGAGACCGAAGGCACGATCACGCTGTTCTACGACGATCGCTCCGCCGTCGACGACATGTACGACCGTCTTGAAGATCGAGCGCACGGCAACCCGACAGTAAACGAGGAGTACGACATCTACCAGTTCTTCGCCGAGGATCCGGAGGGCCGAACGCTCGAGTTTCAGACGTTCTGCCATCCGATCGATCCGTACTGAGCGCAGTGCTCGAACGGACGACCATCTTCCGCTGGCGGTTCTGTCTCCGCAGTTCGTTCCCTACCGATCCCCACAAAACATTTGCCACCTGTCGGATCATGGATTGGTATGGATTCACATGCACACTCAGCGGCCGTCGTTGCCCTCGCGCTCCTCGTGGTTCTCGCTGGCTGTGGCGGGATGGGCGGCGGTGGCGGCGCGGACAGTGCGGGCGGCGGAAACGCCAGCGGTGGTGGCGCGAGCGCCAGTAGCGCCGAGAGCGGTGGTGGCGGGGCCGAAACCGCCGCGGCCTCGGCGGGTGGTTCGGCAGCCACCGATGCGGAGGCTGGCAACGAGCAGGCGCTCCAGCCCCGCCGCGCGATCATCAGGACGGGTCATGTTCGTCTCGACGTCGAGAACTTCAGCACGGCACAGCGGAACGTCACGGCTGCGACACGGCAGTTCGGGGGCTATGTCAGCGCGTCGAGCCAGTCGACGCGGGGCGAGAACGGCAACCGAACCGCCGGGCAGCTCGTCGTTCGCGTGCCGAGCCGGAATTTCTCCTCACTCTACGATCGAATACAGGCGACCGGGACGGTACAGAGTGCGCGCACGAACTCGAGTGACGTGACCGACAAGCTGGTCGATCTCGAAGCCCGCCTCGAAAACCTCCGGGCGCAGCGCCAGCGCCTCCGGAACCTTTACGAGAACGCGAGCGACACCGAGGCCGTTCTCAAGGTCCAAGAACGCCTCTCGAACACCCAATCGGAAATCGAGCGCCTCGAAGCCCAGTTGCAGTCGCTCCGCGGTCAGGTTGCCCTCTCGACGATTACGGTCGAACTCACCGAACCCGCCGACGATCCGGTCATTGCCGGGGCGTGGTACGACATCGGCGTGCTCGATGCGTTCCTATCCTCGATCGGCGGCGTCGCCACGACGCTGCGGGCAGCGGTCGTCGGGCTCGCGTATCTCGCGCCGTATCTCTTGGTTTTCGGGGCCCCCCTCGTGCTCGGCTATCTCGCGTACCGACGGCGAACGGCGTCGGCGAGCCCGGAGTGAGCCGCCCGAACGGCTCCGGTCGAGGTGGGCGTTTTTGCTCGTGGCGCTCCGAGGGTGAGTATGGAGTTCACCATCGTACAGGGGGACGTTGCGGCCCAGTCTGCCGACGTGCTCGTGAACGCCGCCGGGACGAGCCTCGAAATGGGATCGGGCGTGGCGGGGGCGCTCCGGCGCGGCGCGGGCGGCGAGATCAACGCCGAAGCCACCGCACAGGGACCGATCGATCTCGGGGCGGTCGCGGTCACCGATGCCTACGATCTCGACGCCGAGTACGTGATTCATGCCGCCGCGATGCCTCACTACGGCGACGGACAAGCGACCGTCGAGAGCATCCGCGGTGCGACCCGCAACACGCTCGAACGTGCCGACGAACTGGACTGCGAGTCGCTCGTGATCCCTGCTCTCGGCTGTGGCGTCGCGGGGTTCGATCTCCGGAAGGGCGCAGCGATCATCGCCGAGGCGATCGCGGCGTACGAGCCCGCGTCGTTGTCGGACGTGCGCCTGATCGGATACAGCGACGACGAGGTCGCCATCATTGACGAGGCTGCACGCGAGGTCCGTAGTGAGTGATTGGGTAGCGGCAGCGGACCGACTGGTGAGTGTCGTTACTGGTGGCCCGACACTTCCACCGGCTCGTAGGGGGCTTCGAGATACTCGATATCGCTATCCGACAGCGAGATGTCGAGCGCCGCGACGGCCTCTTCCAGATGCTCGACGCTCGTCGTCCCGACGATCGGTGCGTCGACATGTTCCTTGTGGAGCAGCCACGAGAGCGCGATCTGTGCCATCGTAGCGTCTTTCTCGGCGGCGAGCTCCTTGACGCGCTCGTTGATCGCCCGGCCGCCGCCCTCGCGGTAGGGATGTTCGTAGAGGTACTCCTCGCTCGCGCCGCGTGCGGTGGCGTCGATCTCCTCGTGTGGCCTCGTGAGATAGCCGCGCGCGAGCGGGCTCCAGGGAATCACGCCGACGTCCTCCCGTTCACAGAGCGGCAGCATCTCGCGTTCCTCCTCACGGTAGACGAGGTTGTAGTGGTTCTGCATGGTCTGGAAGCGCTCGAGACCCGAGCGCTGGCTGGTGTGGAGCGCGTCGGCGAACTGATGGGCCCACATCGACGAGCCCCCGATGTAGCGTACCTTCCCGCGGCGCACGGCGTCGTCGAGCGCGCGGAGCGTCCCCTCGATCGGAGCGTCGTCGTCCCACCGGTGGGTCTGGTAGAGGTCGACGGTTTCCATACCCAGCCGATCGAGACTGTTGTCGAGTTCCTGCTCGATCGCCTTGCGCGAGAGGCCCTGTGCGTTGGGGTTGTCGTCGTCCATCGGGTTGTAGACCTTCGTGGCGACCACGGGCCAGTCACGGTCGTAGCCCGCGAGGGCGTTGCCGAGCACTCGCTCGCTCTCGCCGCGGGAGTACATGTTCGCGGTATCGAAGAAGTTGATCCCGAGATCGATCGCGCGCTCGATGATCTCGTGGCTTTCGTCCTCGTCGAGCACCCAGTCGCGCCACTCGGAAGTCCCGAAGCTCATGCAGCCGAGACAGATTCGGCTGACCTCCATCCCCGTTGAGCCGAGGGTCGTGTACTCCATGCGAACGACACACACCCGCTCAGCAAAAGTGTAGTGCTGCCAGCAAGCCACCGTGCGACGATCCATCGGCCTGTGTACGTTTTACGTTCGCGAGAGCGCCCTCCCCGAGTCGACCGACAGTATAACACGTTCCAGTGGCAACGAGAGCCATGACCTGTCCGCATCTGGAGTATCACCAGGGGGCCGACGACTCCGAGGCCAGCGGCGAGGATTTCGCCGTCCCACGGGCGTACTGCACCGTCGCCGACCGGTTCGTCCAGCCGATGCGTGCGGACATCTGCAACGATCGCTACGATCTCGATCACGAGCAGCACTGTGCGATCTACCGCGAGCACGCCACGAGCGACGCGCCATGAGCTACGACCGGTATCTCGCGGGCGAACCGGTCATCGTCACCGCGGCGCTGACGGGCGGCGTTCACGGTAAGGAGACGAACCCGAACCTACCCGAGACGCCCGCTGAAATCGGGCGCGCGGCGGCCGCAGCGGAGGCGGCGGGCGCGGCGGTCGTCCACCTCCACGCCCGCCAGGACAACGGTGAGCGCTCGTTTGCGACCGAGCGGTTTCAGGAAATCGACGACGCCGTCAGGGAGCACGCCGACGACGTGATCATCCAACACTCGACCGGCGGAACCGCTGCACCGGCCGACGATCGTCACCAACCGCTCCGAACCAATCCACCGCCCGAGATGGCCTCCCTCGATATGGGACCGCTGAATCGCTATGATCACCTGACGAGCGAGAACACCCGCGGAACGATCGACGCGCTCCACACGGAGATGAGAGAGCGCGGGATCAAACCCGAACTGGAGGTGTTCAACGACGGTCATCGCAACGAAGTCCACGACCTGCTGGAGCGTCGTGATCTCACGGCACCGGTGTACGTCACGCTCATCTTTGGCCCGGGAACGCTCACCCGGCCACGCCCGCGGAACTTCCTGACCGCGATCGATGACCTCCCGGGGGGTGCGCTGTTCAACACGCTCGGGTTCGGTCGCCACCAGCTCCCGTTCGCGACGATGGGGATCCTCTTCGGTGGTCACGTCCGCGTCGGGTTGGAGGACAACGTCTACTACCGACGGGGCGAACTCGCCGAGAGTAACGCTCAGTTGGTCGAGCGTGTCGTGGGGATCGCCGAGGAACTCGGCCGCGAGATCGCCACGCCCGCACAAGCTCGGGAAATTTTGGGGCTCTGAAACGTCACCGTGACCCTGAACCCATCCGAGACACGGATCGGCGAGCTGTCGTTCGAACGCACACCCGACGGTCCCCGACTCGTCGTTTCGCGCGAAGTCGATGCGGCTCCCGCTGTCGTCTGGAACTTACTCACCGACACCCACTGCTGGCCGGAGTGGGGCCCGTCGATCGTCGGCGTCGCGTGCGAGGAGCGGTTCGTCCGGGCCGGAACGCGCGGTCACGTTCGCACCGTCGGCGGACTCGAACTCCCTTTCCACGTCACCGAGTGCACTGATCGCCGGTGGACGTGGCGGGTCGCTGGCGTTCCAGCGACCGGCCATCGGGTCGAACCGCTCAGGGAGGGCTGTCGCGTCGCGTTCGAGGTGCCGCCGCTTGCGGCTGCGTACACACTTGTCTGCTGGCGTGCGCTCGCGACCATCGATCAACTCGCCCGAAACGCGTGAACCACTCTCTCGACGGGTTCCGGTGGTCGTACGGAGCTATTGCTCGACCAGAAGAACGTCACTTACCGAGTGGAGGTCTTCTTCGAGTCCTTCGCCGTCGCAGTCGTCGTTCGGACACGAGAATCGCCAGCCGTCGGTGGTCGCTGTTCGCTCCGGAAAGCGCTCACCGCAGAGCTCACAGAACAGCTGTTCGTCGGAGCAGCCGTCGCGATGGAGTTCGAGTTCGAGCTCGCTCGTGAACGTCCGCTTGCAGTTTCGGCAAGTGTAGGTCATACTTGCCGAATCATTCCCCAGGGATATATCAGCACCGCTTTTCGACGGTTGAGCGACACGAAATCCGATCGGCGGAGCGACTGCTACCCGCGGGGTTTTGTCCCTTCGCCCCGGAGCGTACCCATGTCGACGTACGAGCGCGAGACGTACGTGCGCGCACCGTTCGAAGACGTCTGGCGGTTTCACTCGGCGCTCGACGGGTTGGAGGCGCTGACGCCCGAGTTCATGAATCTCCGGATAGAGGCCTCGCGCGGACCGGACGGCGAGCCCGATCCTGACGTACTGGAGGCCGGTGCGGAAGCCGACCTCTCGATGCGGCCGTGCGGCGTCGGCCCTCGACAGGGCTGGACGACAGAGATCATCCAACGCAACCGCGAAGGCGGAGCCGGCCTGTTTCGTGACGAAATGATCGGTGGGCCGTTCCGGCGGTGGGTCCACACCCACAGCTTCTACGCCGACGGCGGCGGAACCCACGTTCGTGATCGGGTGGAGTACGAACTCCCGTTCGGCGATCTCGGCCGACTCGCCGGGCCGTTCGCTGTCGTCGGCTTCGAGCCGATGTTCCGGTATCGCCACCGCGAAACCAAACGCCGGCTGGAGTGAGGCCCGGACTCGACCCGCGGCGGTCAGCTATCGTGGCGCGCCGGCCAACACCAGCTTCGCACGCTTGTCGCCGTGGTTGTGGATCTGTCGTGTCTCCTCCGGATCGAGTCGGAGCGCGTCGTCGGTCGAGAGCGTAACCGTTTCGTCGGCGAGATCGACGTCGACCTCGCCCTCGACGACGTAGTAGATCTCTTCTTGCCCGTCCGTTTCGTGGTCGTGTTCCTTTCCTTTGCCGTCGGGTTCGAGTTCGAGCACCGTGAACCCGAGCTGTTCGGTGTCGAGTGCGTCCTTCAGAAACCACATGCCGCCGTACTCGTCGGGAACGACGCTGTCGACGTCGGTGGGTGCGGCCGTTTCGTAGCCCATGTCGCCTCCTGCGGCGGGAGCCACTTCAATCGCGGCGGTCGAACGGGATCGCCACCCGGGAGAATTATCCCGCTCCGTATCGGGAACGCGGTATGGACGTTCGTTTGCTCGAAGCCACCGACGACCCCGAGCGCGTGATCTGTACCGCGGCCCGCAACGACTACTCCGCACCGTTCGTCGGCGACCAATCGTTCGCCGAGACGATGGCGACGATCGACGGCCAGACGATCGAGGAAAAGAAACGCAACCTGATCGGTCGTCTCCTCGACCACGGCCATTTCGGCCCGTTCGAACACCCACAGGCCACGTTCGCCATCGAGGGTGTGAGCCGGTCGTGTATGGCTCAGCTCACCCGTCATCGCCACGTCTCCTTCGACGTCCAGTCGATGCGGTACGTCGCCTTCGACGAGGTCGATCCCGAAGACGTCCGCGATGGCGCGATGGTCGTGACGCCGCCGTCGGCGACCGATCCCGACTGGGTGGGGCGCAACCAGCGCGGCGGAGGTGTCGACGAGGAGACCGTCGAGCAACGCGAGGCGGTGTTCCGAGAGTCGGTCACGAGTTCGGTCGAATCCTATCAGGAACTCCTCGATCTCGGGATGGCCCCCGAGGACGCCCGGTTCGTCCTTCCGATCGGGACCGAGGTCAACATCGTGATGTCGATGAACGCCCGAATGTTGATGCATGTGAGCGATATGCGAGCGGCAGCAGACGCCCAGTGGGAGATCCGAGAGCTTACAGAGGGGGTGCTTGATCTTGCAGGAGATTGGTGCCCGCTCACGTTCGAATACTACGAAGAACATATGAAGGATCGAAAGAACCGACTCGCACCATGACGACCCGATACCGTATATGGGCCTTGTGGCCCGAAGTGATGACAGCGACCGATACACCCGGTGAAGGCCAGTTTTCACCGGGCGTCGGTGCCGGTCACAGTCTTTTTATACGTCCCTGCGGTCACGTAGCATAGATGAGGTGGCTGTCGGCGCTCGGTCTCGCCGTGGTGGCACTGCTGATGCTGGGGGTGGTGGCCACCCCCCTGTCAGCAGTGGCCAGCGCCCAGACGACCAACGGGACCGGAGCGGCCGACGACGAGAGTGCGTTCAACGACTCACAGTGGGTCGTCACGGTGTACGAGAACGGCTCGGCGCGGTGGACCCAGCACTACAACCAGCGCCTCGCCAACGAAAGCGAGGTCGAGCGGTTCCGTGCCTACGGCGATCGGTTCACCGCCGAAGAGACACCACTGTACACCGACTTTCGACAAACGGCAACGGCGTTGACGAGTGAAGGGACGAACGCGACCGGGCGCGAGATGAGCGCCCGTGCGTTCTCCCGGCAGTCACAAATCACCTCTCAACCGGAGTCGACGGGGGTCGTCGAAATGTCGTTCTTCTGGACCAATTTCTCGGCCACGACGGACGGTGATCTCACCGTCGGCGACGCCATCGGTGGGTTCTACCTTTCGTCAGGGATGTCACTCGAGATCAAATCTGGCCCGAACCTGGAGATTGCCTGGCAGCAGGTCGAGCCGTCACCGGACGCCTCGACCAACGGCTCGACCGGTGAGAACGACTCGGTGACGTGGTTCGGCGACCGACAGTTCGCCTCCGGTCAGCCACAGGTCGTGTTCGTCGAATCGTCGGGGATGGGAATGAACGGTCCGTCGCCGTTCGATGGGTCGGTCGTGTGGCTCGCGGCGGCACTCGCGGTCGCCGTCGTCTTCGGTGCAGTGGTCGTCCGACGGTCCGAACGGTCCCCGTTCGGCAGATCGGTAGCGGCGACCGCCGACGAACGAAACGTCGAGAACACTCCGGAGGATTTGACTGACGCGGACGAGCCGGCCGACACACCCGACGAATCCACTGCGGCCGCAGTCGCCGAACCCACCGTCCCCGACGAGGAACTCAGGAGCGACGAGGAGGTCGTGCGCTCGCTGCTTGACGAAAACGACGGCCGGATGCACCAGAGCGAGATCGTTTCCGAAACCGGCTGGTCGAAGTCGAAAGTCAGCATGTTGCTCTCGGAGATGGCCGACGACGGCGACATCAGCAAGCTCCGGGTCGGCCGCGAGAACATCGTGAGTCTCGACGGCCACGAACCGGAGGCTGCTGGATCGCCGTTCGACGAGGAGTGAGCGGGCGAAAACGGAACTGTTAAACACGATTCTGCGTTACGTCAGTCCGCCTGCCGACGAGCGGTTGGCGACCCGCGCTCCGGTGGTGTAGTCCGGCCAATCATATTGCCCTCTCACGGCAATGACCAGGGTTCGAATCCCTGCCGGAGCACTTCTATACCGTTTCCGTACGGTGGTTTTCTCCCCCCTATGTCAAAGAGGGAGAACAATGGCAGAAGTTAACGAGGTGGGTTCACCCCCGTCTCCACGGAAGATCGAGGGCATCGTAGTTGTACCAAAACCGACGGTTGAACGCCTTACTGAAAGACAGTTGGTTGATTACCACAATCACCGCACGAAGTTGATGCGGTGGATTCTCAACTTGGGTAAGAACCCACAGAAGGGAGAGGGGTATGCCTACCAAACAGCAAAAATACGGTGTGCGCGAATAGATCAATTCTATCGTTTCGTGTGGAACACAGAAGACCGGTACACGACGACTGTCACTCACGACCACGCAGATGCGTACATGAAACAACTGGCCTACGGGGACACCTCACAGGAAAACAAAGCGAGTCACCAGAAGACGACGAAAATGTTGTTTCGGTGGCGCGCGTGGGAGTTCAGTGACGAAGAATGGGAACCGGAAATCACCTTCAGCGGCGACAACTCGACGACGAACCCTCGTGATTACCTCACAATAGAAGAACGACAGATGGTTCGTGAGGCTGCACTGGAGTACGGTTCAATCCCATCCTACCGTGGACTGTCGCCACAAGAGCGTGACCAGTGGAAGGCACACCTCGCACAACGGTTCGGAAAGCCAAAGAACGAAATCACACGAGATGACTTTAACCGTGCGAATTCGTGGAAGATACCGTCTCTGGTGTGGGTTTGCTTAGACACAGGGCTGAGACCTATCGAGGTTGAGCGAGCAACTATCCACTGGGTTGATCTCGATAACAGGGTGCTTCGGATTCCAAAAGAGGAGAGTTCGAAAAACAGCGACAACTGGATTGTGAGCCTCACTGATCGGACTGTGAGTGCTTTATCCAGATGGGTCGCTGAACGGGATCAGTACGAGAAGTACGACAGCGAAGATGCCTTGTGGCTTACTCGGGAGGCAACAACGTACCAGTCTTACTCACTAAACCACATCCTTGACCGATTATGCGACATTGCGGGGATATCAACGAACGGACGCAAGGTCACGTGGTATTCGATTCGACACTCGGTAGGGACGTACATGAGTAGGGAGGAGGGGTTGGCCGCTGCTCAGGCCCAACTACGGCACAAGAGCGAGCAGACCACGATGAGATACGATCAGACTCCCGTGGAGGATCGACGTGATGCTCTGAACAAAATGGGATAGGTTACGGCCAAAATCCCTATGATCCTGTGCAAGAGTATGTCAGCCCCGTCTGACCTAGGCACCCAGTCGGGGATAGGGAGGGTGCGGTAGGCTCGTCTGACAGCTCATATCCCCTCCCGTATCGTCACTAAACCTACCATGGCCGAAACCACTAATATCATGTGTGAGTGAGTGTCATTCCCGGCTGCCCAGCCTGTACCCAGTCGGGGACGTGTGGAGGCCATCCTGCATTGGCTACTGTCCCGGTTCCTCCCACGTTTACTGACCATGACGGTATTAACATTTATTCAACAAAATTGAGCATGTTTATGTCGTGTGATAACGTACTTTTATCGGTGGTTGGGGATAGGGTGCTCATCTACCCTATTCGGACCGACCTGCGAATCACCAACGGGTAGCTCACCGAACCGAATCGCCAAATCTGCCATGTCCATAACCGCTATTACGGTATGTGATAGTCTATCAATCCCGACTGACCGCCACCACCCAGTCGGGGACACGGGAAGCCATCCTGCATTGGCGTCTTTCCAGGGTTCTCCCGTGTTTAGTGGCTTTGGCCGAAACACTCTTTACAACACAATCTGTGCGAAAATATACCGACTGATAGCCACCCAGTCGGGACGTTGGGAGGAGAAAATCGCGTCGCATTGTCATCACCCGTCCACACTCCTCCTGCGTTTTCTAACCAAGAGACCCGCCGACACTCGCCATTGACGGCAGATAGGATTACACTATGAGCTACCAGTTGGCACGCCAGAGTCGCCAACATCGTAGCGACGTCGCCTAAATTTCACCACCCAGTACCCAGAGCGCCCTATCCAACTCACGCAGAGATGTATCAAATTCACGAGACAATGCACGACACGTCCCAAGATAGATCAAATAGTCTTCTGTGGATGGAGGATCAGGAAACTCACTGAAGAGATGACCCGTCTCATGCAGTAAGGCCCACGCTCGCCAGTCTAACACAGTATGATTCTCGGGGGCCATGTATACCAGAAATGCAGACGCTACCCGAACTGCCACCCCGCTGAGGTCCGTAAGCAGGTCCAGTTTCTTGGTGACACTGTCCTCTCTGTACACCTGGGTAATGACCTCTGCTGTGTTGTCGGGGTCATTCTGCCGAAAATACCCGATGCTACGGTTACTCTTCCATTTGACTATCCACTCCAGATCATCCCACGACCAAGTTCCGGCTTCAAAGTCGCTTGGTAGGGTTTCGATTTTCCTTGCCTCTTCCTCATACTCAGGTACGCTCTCTCGGTATTGGCGTGCCTTCTGTTCGATAAGTGAATTCGTCAGTTGCATGTTGAGGAATGATTTCGGTAGGTAATATATCTCTGTCTGGTCGTTCTCACTTTCTTGAGATGGATGCCTAAACTCATGTGAGAGACACTACCATTCATGTATACTGAAAATAGTATGCCATAGCAACGCACGAATTGTGACGTTGCATATAACTACTCTATACAACTTCACAAATACTGCTAACTGTTGGCATTATTTGGTTACACCCATTCGTATAGCGTGACACCGCTATCGTTTGTACCTGCTCGTGAGACGAAGCCATCGTCCGAAAGTTGTTTGAGACATTCTGAGACGGATTTTCTACTGGCGCTCGTATTTGTAGTGATCTCTTTTTGAGTTGCTCCCCCACCAATCTCCCGAAGATAGTCAACGATCTCCCTCTTTTTCTTTCCACGGAACTTCTTTGGGTTGAGGGTTTCATCTACCGAAATCCAATCTGGATAGGCAGAGGTGTTGAGTACAACAGTAGGCTGAAGATTGCCTTTACGACCGAACCGGAAAATCGCCTGGAGTACTTGATGCTCTCGAAAGTGACGGAAGACTTCATCTCCAAGTATACCGTAGGAGAGATCCATACCAAACCCCCTACCTGAACTCTTGTTTCGATTGGGCTCTGCTGCAACGCCCATTAGCGCGGCCCACCGTTTGATTACATCATCTCCTGGGTGGGGTGCACCGCTAACGACACCAAGCTCCTTATTCTCGAATTTATTTGAGCTCAGCATCATACCATAGTTCATAGAATCTTCTACGCGATTAAGGACGCCATTCTGCTTGTACTGATCAAGCGCCTTTTTCGTAGACATTAGTGCTGGCTTCTTACCGTAATGAAGCTCCAAGCCTAAGAACAGACCTTCATCTTTTTCAAGAGTCACTTGATTCCCTGAGGAGTAGTGCTTAGCTGCAGGCTTGTTGAACTTGGTTTGCTCTATACGGTATCCTTGTATATCTTTCAGATAGTGATCCTGTTCATTCTCTGGGATTACCTGCCTATGTGTGAACGATTCTCTAAACACTGTATTCCACATTTTCAGTGTTGGCGTCCCATCGAGACCAACTATTGACCGTGCAGCACCCAGATTCGGTGGGTTAAGTAGGTGCATCTCATTTGTCGTTCGATTTCGAACACCGACTAGATTACCGAGCAATTGACGTTCCGGTTCAAGATGAGACAGCGACACACCCTCATAAAACCGACCTCCTGCTTCATAGCTATCAATGTAGGCGTTAGTAGTCTCGAACCCATTTCCGAGATCTTCCATGAAGAGCATCGCAAGTAGAAGATCACCTGCAGAGGTGTGGATAGTGGTCCCCGAATTGTTGATAATCTCCCGAGGGCTGAGCGTCATCTCATCGTAATTAGCGAGAAACCAACTGATTTGGCGACGATTATTTCGGTTAGCTACTAAGTCGGTCCAATCACTAAACGGTGGTTTCGTGAACCGATTCAAGAAATCAGAGACAATGGGCTCAGGTTCAGAAAAAGATCTTGTCAGCGCATCTTCCGCGAACTCGTCAATGACGACAATACGGTCATCTATGATTGATTCTCGGTGGGCGTGTGAGTAGTGACCGATAATAACATCGTATTGACTCTCATCGAAATCAACCTGATCACGGTAAGGACAATTGGGATTACAAGGCAAGTTCAGTTGATAGTGTAAACTCCCACCTCCTACGCCTCGTTTGTATAGGTCTCTTATGTATGATTTCCAGCGACCACCGTGGTCGCCTTTGAACGTGGGGCAGTTCCGATGAGGCGATGGTAAAATCTTAGCGGTGAGATTTCGACCCTGAGCGAGTTTTTCAGCTTGCTCGTATAGATCAGTTCGTTCTGTGAGATAGGTAATAGGGAGTCCCAGTTGTGCAGCGACATCAAATGTAGCAGTGGTTTTGCCAGTACCCGGTAGTGCATGAACGAGAATGCTATTTTCTGATTGAAACGCATCCTCTATCACTGAAGAAGTCCGATCCCGCACGTCCTGTAATGATTGGAACATAGATTACCACAGTATTGTTGCGGGACCAGTAAGCACTTTCGCGCTATTTTCATCTGTGTCCCCTCTGTAGTCGTAGCAACAATCGTTCTATCGATTGTTTTGATACACCAGCGTTTCTTAACCAAATTCGTTCCACCTCATTTTGAGGATACCGTGACAGAGGACGAATCAGAGGCCACCTTTGCCTGATTTCTCTCGCAGTAGACTAACATGTGCCCCACAGCCAGGACCTCGAACCTTCTGCTTACTTACTCCTTGGCCCTGTAACGACGGAGTTTTGCTCCTCTGGGATTTGAATATGATCCCTGTCGGTATCATCCTCTTGTCAACAAAGTCGCTTAGGAGCTGAATACGCGCTTCCTGTAGCAAATGATATTAATCCAAAGCCCAAGTAGTACTACCATATATGATAATAGAACGTAGATCAGCCACATAATCGTTCTAGTGGCTGATTCCAAGACATTCTGCAAGATCATAACGACGAGAAGACAGACGATTTGAGCAGGCTACATAAGGGGAACTGTGGTTCAAGAGTCTGTTTTTAGCTGGCAGTCGCTATTTCGGACATTGCTATCCTTACCATACTTCTCCAATTAGGCGAAATGGAACTCTGAGGCCTGGCAGTCGTTTGGATTTATCACACTCATATCTCCTGCCTGGGTCTTGGATGACTGCACGGTCGATACGCGTTCTGAGACGACGATCAATCCAGTAATACATGATCGAAACAGGAATCCGTACACTTTTTTTAAATACGGTGTTGAGATGGCTACCTAGTTGGATTACCTGGCCTCAAACTTGGCTCGTGAATATTGCTCAGCGGGTGCATTTTATACACAGAGGTGTACACCAGGGGGTTTTGGCACGAATAAAGCCGATTTTGTCGCACCACAGCAATCAAAACTGCTGGATCCTGTTGTGGAATACATTGTGGAAACGCTCGCCGTATTCGATATACCAGTCAAAATATTCGCCCCACTTTTCACGATTTTCCAGGTCGCCATCCCGAGCAATACTAAGATTGCTCCTCATTTTTCCTGTTCGTGTTTCTCGAGGCTCTCCCCATTCGACCTCCCTTCCTAACTCTTGCTCGATCGCTTCTTCTTCAGACTTCAGTTCCCAGAACGCCTCTTCGTCGTCCTCTATATTGAGATCAAGCCGCAATTCATTTTCTTGTGATAGGACGACAAATGATATATGGAATCCAGATTTCCCAATCGGGTTCCCGTAGTAGTGGATTGGCTTCGGTTTGCGAGGTCTGAGTATGGTCGACGAGTCATCAATACGGTCACGAAACTGAGTCCAAAACTCTTCCTGTAGCTCCTTGGTCTCAGTAATTTCCCCCCCAGATCGCTGCGCCTTTCTTTTCCACTCGCTTGGTTTCTCCACTGGATTTAGCCGAATCGCTGGCTGAGAGTCGCCAATTCTCCACACTTCCAACCGGATTGCAAATAGGTCAACACCTTCACGACTGTTCTGATTTAGCCACTGAATCGCATCTTGATGCTCGTCATTGAATGTCGGCGCGATCCAGACGATGATATCGGCATTGACACCTGCGGCATATGCAATCGCCTTGCCGAGGTGATCATGGTCGGACTGATCTAGCTGATTCTCGATTACCACTTGTCGGCCGTCATCGACCACCTCCGCAAGGATATCGAGGTTGTACCTCCCGACGCTCTTCTCGGTCTCAACGATCTCTACATCCAACCCAAGAACGTCCTCGAGGTGAGACGCATCTTCGTTCCGTATGGAATCCGCCAGCCAGGGGGTGAAATTGTGGGCTTCGTGCACCCAGTAGTCTCGTACGTCTTGAGGTACCAGCTCCTGAAACACAGGCCCCTCTGGTTCTGACATAGCCACAATCTCTTTCGAGAGGGACAAAAACCTCGGGTCGTACTATCGCACAACACTTCGTCTAACGAGTCTGGCTAACAGCATCCATTATTCAGGATCCATCTGATGCACTCACCAATGCGAACTTATATCACACCTCTCCTGCCAGTTTGGGAACTGAAACCATGAGTGAAGACGTTACCGTCATGACCTGGAATCTTCACGGAGAAAACCACCCCTCCAGAAGCACAATACAGGAGCAAATAGACTTCCTAAAAGAATATCATCAGGATACCGATCTCTTCCTCTTTCAAGCCGTTGACTACACAAAAAAGGACGAGAGCGAAGATTTCAGCCACTTCCAGCAGATCAAGTCTCATTTCGAAGAACGCGATTACTACACGACCGACAACCGCGACTGGAACCGCCAGTTGCTCAACCTCGACGTACAACCCTACCACAACATCAACAGTCCTTTTCGACGCTGCAAAATCACTGCCAGCCGTTGGCCAATAGACAGAGAACCGCTAGATCTGAGAAACAATGGAAACGGAAAACCCAGGCACCTAAACTACTTCTACGCCAGTTTCCTCACTGGTCCTTTTGTCGCCAATGTGTATCTTCATAACGAAGAAATCACCGACAACGAAGGCCTTGAAGTCTGGAACGCGGGCATTATACATGGCTCAGGTTGGAAAGAAGAGAAAATCAAAGCCCTCGAAACAGTCTACAGCAGGATCTACCTCCAAAACCAGCAGACAGACAAGAAAATCATCCTCGGCGGTGACTTCAACGCGCCTTGGAAAGAAACGAAAACAGACGAAGGCGTCGAGATTCACCCTCACAGCCCAGATGCAAAACATCTCAACAAACCCTTCTATGGAAACCCGTATCGTTACCAAGCCGAAAACGGTGGCACCAAACAATTCCCCTTCAACCAGCGCTGGCGGAACGCAGAGAGCTATATTTTCGATTCAGAGAAGAGCGATTGGGATATGAAAGACGCATACTGGCACGCTAATGACAGTCTCGAACTGAATAGCACTGAAGACCACACTCACGTGGTCAACAACGGAAACCCGCCCAACAAACGAATAGATCACCTCCTCGCTGACGACCACTTTAACATCAAGAGCTGCGAGATCCAGAACGGCATTGAGGTAGAAGCAAACGGGTTCAGCAACGGGAAAACACCAAGCGACCACGCTCCTGTCAAAGCTACCCTAGAAATCGAAGCCTAAACAAGGTTGGAACAGATGTTGTAATACTTAGAACCCCATTCTCGGAGACAGTACATACTCCGTGAACCCTTACTCAATCATACCTTTTGTCGTCATATACAGGACTATCCGATTCTCGAAGAAGTCGTTGGCATAGCGGAATACTTTAACCGTGACCAGATTCCTCGGGTCAGGGTTGACCTCCAAAGTCGGGACCGGAAACTCGGACCTGATCGGATGGACCAACCTGTTCCCTCCCTTCATTTGAGTGAATCTACAGGACATAAGACGACCAGGGGCACCGCGCCAGGACTCCCTGAGTTTTAATTACCTTACCTGCTTGCGGTGCTATAGATGGTGGACAACTTTGGCGAGAAGGTCGATTTCATCTGGTCAGTTGCTGACCTCCTCCGTGGCGACTATAAGCAGTCGGAGTATCAACGGGTAATTCTACCTCTAACCGTTCTTCGACGACTCGACTGTGTTACGGCACCAACAAAGGATGCAGTTATTCAGAAGGCAGAGGAACTTAACGAACAAGGGGTGGAGAACGTTGACCCTGTCTTGCAGAACATTTCTGCTTCACCAGTTTATAACACCAGCGAATACACCTTCGAGACGCTGACGAACGATCCCGAGCACCTCTCCGAAAACCTCCAGCACTATATCCAGCAATACGATCCCGACACGCGCGAGATATTGGAGAAGTTCGAGTTTGACCATCAAATAGAGCGACTTGACGAGGCAGACCTCCTCTACAGGGTAGTCACTTCCTTTGCTGAAATCGATCTTCACCCAGATACCGTCCCGAACGAAGAGATGGGGTACATCTACGAGGAGCTTGTCCGCAAATTCTCAGAACTCTCGAACGAAACTGCTGGTGAACACTTCACGCCACGGGAGGTTATCGAGCTCATGGTCAACCTTCTATTTACTGAAGACGACGATGTACTCACTCAGCCTGGTATTATTCGCACTCTATACGACCCTGCCTGTGGCACAGGTGGGATGTTGAGCGTCGCTGAAGAGCATCTTAACGATCTCAATGAGGATGCCGATCTCAGACTGTTTGGGCAGGAGTTGAATCCCGAGTCGTACGCGGTTTGCAACTCTGATATGCTACTGAGGGGGCATGACCCCGACAACATTGTCTACGGGAACTCGTTTACTGGGGACGGCTTCTCAGGTGACACGTTCGATTACATGCTATCGAACCCACCCTTTGGCGTCTCTTGGAAGAAGGTCAAAGAGCAGATCGAACGCGAACACGAAGAACAGGGGTTCGACGGGCGCTTCGGTGCCGGAACCCCTCGCATTAGTGATGGCTCTATGCTGTTTCTTCAGCACATGGTGAGCAAGATGAAACCGGTCTCTGAGGGGGGTTCTCGACTGGGAATTGTGTTCAATGGTTCTCCTTTGTTTAACGGTGGACCGAATAGCGGTGAATCTGCTATCCGTCGATGGATTATTGAAAACGACTGGTTAGAAGCTATTGTTGGTCTGCCTGAGAATCTATTCTACAACACCGGGATTCGGACATACATCTGGGTTCTCACGAATCGCAAGCCAGAGGAACGGGAAGGAAAAGTCCAGCTCATCGACGCACGCGACCTTTACGAAGAAATGGACGAAAGTCTCGGCGACAAGCGCCACTATCTTACCGGAGATCACATTGACGAGATCGCCAGTCTATTCGGTGACTTAGAGGCTAACGGTCGCTCAAAGATCGTAGACAACGAGGACTTTGGATACAGACGCATCGTCATTGACCAACCACTCCGACTGAGCTTCCAGGCAACCCAGGAACGGATTGACTCTCTTGACGACGAACGTGCGTTTACCAATCGCGACGAAGAAATTCAGGCACAGGTCAAAGAGACGCTTTCTAGTATGGATTCGGAGAAGGTATGGATGGATCGAGACGGGTTCATCGACGAGGTTGAGCTGCAGTTGAATATGGCTGGCCTCGATTTGCGAAATAGTGTCTACAACGCTATCGAGCGGGCGCTTGGGGAACAGAACCCAGATGCCGAGATTTGCCGAAAATCAAACGGTGATCCTGAACACGATACTGATCGACGTGAGAAAGAACGTGTACCACTCGGGACCGATCCATACGAATATTTCGAGCGTGAAGTCGCCCCGTACTTAGAGAACGCGTGGATCAACGAGAGCAGCAAGTACCACGACGACCAGGACGGCGAATTGGGAACTGTTGGGTACGAAATCAACTTCAATCGGTACTTCTACGAGTACGAACCGCCGCGGTCGCTGGACGAGATCGACGCAGATATTCGGGAGTTAGAGGGTGAGATCAGCGAGATGCTGGGAGAGATTTCGAGATGACCCAGGATCGGTTGGCGTTCGCCGAGGACGATCCGAGCCAGTCCGAAACGGTCCGGCTGAAACATCTCGCACGCATCAACCCATCGAAGTCGGAGATCGACGATGTGCCACCCGACACGACGGTATCGTTCGTCCCGCTGGAAGGGTTCGGCACGAGTGGAGCTATCGAATCATCCGAGGAAAAGCCGCTTGCGGAGGTCTACGATGGATACACCTACTTTCGAGAAAGCGACATAGCGATAGCGAAGATCACGCCGTCGTTCGAGAACGGCAAAGGAGCCATCTGCAAAGGGCTGGAGAATGGGATCGGTTTCGGAACGACGGAACTCCACATTCTGCGCCCGCGTGAGAACACGGACACGGGATTTCTGTGGTACGTCCTGCGCGCAAAGCCGTTCATGGACGAGGCGGAAACGTCCATGCGGGGTGTCGCTGGCCAGAAGCGACTCAAATCGGAGTTCGTCGAAACATACCGCGTTCCGGAACTCCCGTTAGACGAGCAACGAGATGTTGCTGATTTTCTCGACCGCCGCACTGCCCGCATCGACGCGCTCGTAGCGAAACAGAAACGTCTCCTCGATTTGCTCGACGAGAAACGGCAGGCGTTCGTCACTCGGACCATAACAGCAGGTCTCGACTTTACGGTAGCGAAAAAGAGCACGGAGATTGGATGGTTTGACGAAATTCCTGCGCACTGGGACACAACCCGTGTTCGATTCGTTGCGCGTTTGGAATCCGGCCATACACCGAGCAAGTCGAACGAAGAATACTGGACTGATACGGATGTCCCGTGGGTTTCCCTCGCAGATTCGGGACGACTGCGTAAAAATGACCGTATAACCGAGACGGAGCACTACACGAACCAGAAGGGTTTGAACAACTCTTCAGCGCATATTCTCCCCACAGGGACGGTCGTCTTCACACGAGACGCGACGGTTGGACTCTGCGCCATTTTGGATCGTCCTATGGCAGTCGCACAGCATCTTGTGGGATGGGTCTGTGGATCCAAAATACTGCCAGAATACCTACTCAACGTGTTTGAATCGATGGACCAGGAATTCGATTTGCTCACTCGTGGCTCTACCATTTCGACCATTGGGATGCCCGACATCCGCTCGTTGAAGACTCCACTCCCTCCCGTGGAGGAACAACGCGAGATCGTCGAGCACATCCAAAATGAGACGGAACAACTCTCGAACCTCATCGACAACGTAGAGGAGGCAATCGACCTCCTCGAAGAGAAACGCCAGGCGCTCATCACGGCCGCGGTCACGGGCCAGATTGATGTTACCGAGGCCCGTGGTGAAACCCACGCCACTCACAGATGAGCAAAATCTACGACGAGGAGTCCTTCGGGGACGCCATCGAAGCCCACCTCTGCGAGCACGGCGGCTACACGACGCTGTCGAGCGACGATTTCGATACTGAGCGCGGGTTCTTCCCGGATACCGTCGTCTCGTTCGTTAAGGAAACCCAACCTGGGAAGTGGTCCGAGCTCGAAACTCGGCTTGGGGACGACCCACGTGATGAATTTCTCACACAACTCGACAGTGCACTCGATCGGCTTGACCAAGGAACCCTCGAAGTGCTTCGGCATGGATTCAAGATCGCTGGCGTTCGTATCCAATTTGCTTACTTCCAGCCCGAAACGGGGTACAATCCCGATTTGCGGGAGAAGTACCAGGGAAATCGGCTCACCGTCACGAGAGAACTTTACTACTCTACATCCCACCCAAATCGAAGCCTCGATCTTTGTCTGTCGATAAATGGGCTACCTGTCGCCACTGTCGAGTTGAAGAACCCGTGGACAGACCAGACTATTGAGGACGCGAAGACCCAGTACAAGAAGACCCGAGATCCATCACAACCTGTCCTCAAGTTTAAGCGAGGTGCAATTGTTCATTTTGCACTCGACCAGAACCAAGTCGCCTACACCACTCGACTCGAGGGTTCTGATACCCACTTTTTGCCATTTAACCGGGGACACAATCGTGGAGCAGGCAACCCACCGGTCGATCATGGCCACCGTACAAATTATCTCTGGGAGGATATCTGGTCCAGAGACAGTTGGCTCGATATCATTCGACGGTATGTTCATCTCGATACTGAGGAGATCCGTCAAGATGGCATCGTAGTGGATACGAAGGAGACAATGATTTTCCCGCGGTATCATCAATTAGAGTGCGTCCGTAACCTCATTGAGGCATCTCAGAATAACGGTCCAGGCGAGGACTATCTCGTTCAGCACTCAACTGGCAGTGGAAAAAGCAAATCTATCGGATGGCTCGCCCATCGTTTTGTCTCCCTCCATAACGCAGACGAGGAGCCCGTTTACGATTCCGTCGTTGTCGTCACAGACCGGACTGTTCTTGATGACCAGCTCCAAGACACGATTTACGATATCGACCACGAACATGGAGTGGTCCACGGTGTAGAGGGCGAGAATCGGTCCAAATCCGCCGAACTTGCCGAGTATCTGGAGAAAGGGAAAGATATCATCATCACCACGCTCCAGACCTTCCCATACGTCATTGAGCACGCTGCCTCGCTTCCCGAACGGGATTACGCTGTTATCGTTGACGAGGCTCACAGTAGTCAGACGGGAGAAATGGCAAAGGAGATGAAAGAGATTCTCTCGGGCGCTGAGATCGAGGAAAACGACGATTGGGAAACGCTTCTCGCTAAAAGTGCTGAGGCTCGTGGCAAGCAAGACAACCTCTCGTTCTTTGCTTTTACAGCCACTCCCAAAGGCAAGACGTTGGAAACATTCGGTACAGTACCGGAGGATAGCGAAAATCCTGAGCCATTTCATGTATATTCAATGCGGCAGGCAATTGAGGAGGGATTCATTCTCGATGTTCTCCAGAACTATACCACCTACAATACGTACTACAATCTCGTCCAGCAGGCTGATGAAGATCCTCGTCTTCCAGAAAGCGAAGCAAAAGGAGCAATCTCCCGCTTCCTAAAACTCCATCCTCACAATATCAGCCAAAAGGTGGAGATCATCGTCGAACACTATCGCGAACACACCCAACACAAGATTGGGGGTCGGGCGAAAGCTATGATCGTCACCGACTCTCGAAAGGCTGCTGTCCGCTACAAGCGAAAAATCGACGAGTATCTCTCAGAACAAGACTACGATCTGAAGGCGTTGGTTGCATTCAGTGGTACTGTCGAGGAGGAGGGCGTCGAATACACTGAAACGGGGATGAATGGCATCCAACAGTCAGAACTCCCCCGCAAATTCTCTAGCTCGGAGTATCAGGTTCTCGTCGTCGCCGAAAAGTACCAAACGGGGTTCGATGAACCGCTCCTTCACACAATGTATGTCGATAAGAAACTCTCCGGAGTCCAGGCTGTTCAAACCCTTTCACGACTAAATAGGACCGCTCCTGGAAAGGAAGATACCTTTGTTCTCGACTTCGTTAACGACCGAGACCAGATTCAGGAAGCCTTCCAACCTTTCTATGAGCAAACAACTGTTGAAGAAACCACTGACCCGCAGCACATCTACCAATTAGAGTCCGAACTGAGGGCGTTTCCGGTGTTTACCGATGAGGAAGTCGACCAGTTCGCGAAGGCATTCTTTAGTCCACAGAATACAGCTACTGAGCAGGCACATGCCAAACTCTCGCAACACACTCAAAACGCCCGTGATCAGTTCATAACGCTCCCTGTAGAACGACAGGACGAATTTCGCTCAAAGCTCAAAGCATTCATTCGCTTATACAAATTCCAGTCGCAGATCGTCAGTTACTCCGATACCGAACTTGAGAAGCTCTATACATTTGGTCGCTTCCTCTACAAAGAACTTCCACGAGATCCACAAGATGCCAGTGTCGAGTTTGAAGATGAGCTCGCCCTCCGTTACTACCGGATCGAGAAAGAGTCAGAGGGGGACATTCGACTTGATCAATCTGCTGGCGAGGTATCGGTGCCAACTGAAACCGGAACTCGATCACAAGAAGAAGACGAGATCGAACTCTCAAAGCTAGTTGAGCGGATCAACGAACAATTAGGTACGGATTTCACTGGCGCAGATGAGTTGTTCCTCCAACAGGTGAAGGAGGATGCACTTGATGATGAGAATCTGCAGCAATCGGCACGGGCGAACACAAAAAGTAACTTTTCCTATGCCTTCGACGAGAAGCTCACCGAGATGTTCATCGATCGAATGGAACAGAATGAGGACCTCTTTGCCAAGTATATCGACGATGACGAATTCCAAACACTGGTAACGGACTTACTTCGGGACGAAGTATATGAAGCGAGTCAAGAAACTGCTGAATCGTAGCCGGAATTTTTGCTGTGCTTTCATCGACGATGATTTAATAGGATTTCGCACACGACCATGAGTACATGAGCAACCACCCACTTGAAGAAACACTGGTCATTGCTGCTCATACACAAATGCGCAACGAATTCAACGATATTCAGTCGATCGCCACCTCTGGAAAGGAAGAAAGTGAAGTAGGATTCGATATTACTGTTCCGGAGGTGAAACAACTCTGCCTACAGTATAAAAGACCGAAAATTTTGAAGACAGGAGGATATAAATTCAAAATCGACGAAACTCAACGAGATACCCTTCAAAAATTCTCCAATAACGCTCCGTCGCAAATCAAAAGCAAGCATACCGACACTCTTGACAACCCATTTGTATATTATGCTTTTCCTTTGATTGAGGTTCATGAGCACCTTCCGGTTACTCTTCAACGACTACTGCTGGTTGAAGTTGATGAAGTTAAGCCCAATACTTCCCTTATTTACGTTCCTGACCCTGGAAAACCGGTATTGACAGCGGGGACTCCAAAACCGGATGTAGATCCTACCAGCGATCTTGATGCCCGGGTCAATGGAGAGAAGGAGCCCAATAGCATTGACTTGAGCGGCGTGTGGAGTTGGAGCGAATTTCGAGATGAGCTCACAAATTGCAGGATAGGACTTGGACTTAATGTACAGCCAAGTACTGAATATACGGAAGACGATCCCCACTATCAAGGTCAGGCTACCGTCCCAGAGAATAGTGGGCCAACTACCACGATTATTGGAGACAGGCGATTCAAGATTTAGGGACCACTCTCAGGTATAGTACATTGTTGACGGAGGGGTATTCTGCGATTCCATTGGTCTCTGGCAAACGGAGATTTATCATGAGAACTATTCTGTGGTCTAATTGCAGCACCCTTGAGGAAGAAACTCTATTATTAACCTCCGCCCGATAAGCGTAGGAAGCATATTTAATTCATCTGCTGTTAGGGAAGCATTGTGCTTCTCCTCATTTGATTCGTCTAGAGCCAGCTAATTTGCTGTGTATCGACGGAGGTTGGCTCCTGTGCTGTTTGACAATCAGCTAAGTAGTATGGATCGTTTTCACGTTGATCGTGCTTAGGAAGCAAGCTCCGTACACACAGAGTAAGGGTGAAAGAAACCGTCTCAGTGACCGTCGGTCAGACAGTGATAACAGATTCCGTCACCGATGTACGGTTCTTTCATCCTCTTACTACATTCCCGACAGGTTTGAAGACTCGCCTCTGGTTTCGATCGCTTGGTTTCTGCCATGGCATCATCCCCCCGATGGATACTGTCACTGGTGAGTATTAAACTCGCGGTAACATTCCATGGAGTCCTTTTAAAGAAGTTGAACAGTCAGGGTCTGGTCTAAACCATACGGGTGGAAGCTGGAATCCACCGATCCGGATCCCACTCACTACGACTGATGCGATCTAACACACGACCGCTGTCAATGGCCTCGAAGATAATCTCGTCGTCGCGTTTCGCAACCACCTCCAACACCTCCTCGTCGGGTGTCGTGGTCGATTGGTACTGCTCTCCCGGTCGAACCTCGTCGAAGTGGGTCATTTTACTGACACCGAATGCGCTCCAACAGCGAGAGAAATAAATGTTAAGCGTGTCTCACTACCGGTCATTCCAATCAACATTGTTGAGTGGGTTATCACGGTGGGTTTTATGTTGATCGCGTACATCCAATCCAAGTGTAGAGGCGAGAAAATCGCCGTACGTGAGTCGGTTCGGTGGTGTAGTCCGGCCAATCATATTGCCCTCTCACGGCAATGACCAGGGTTCGAATCCCTGCCGGAGCACTTTTCGAGCGAACAATTCGAGTGAAATAGCGTGTCGAGTCACTGCCGAGATGTGGCTCGACTATCGACTGCTGCGTGTTGCACTCGTCATACCGAAGAAGCTTCTTCGACCGCTCTACTCGACAGTAACGCTCTTCGCGAGGTTCCGGGGTTTGTCGATCGACCGACCGAGGCGGGCGGCGGTGTGGTAGGCGAACAGTTGAAGCTGGACGTTGGCGAGCACCGCGGCGGTCCGGGGGTGGGTCTCGGGGATCGGGAGGACGTGATCGGCGTAGCGTTCGATGTCGGACTGCCCGTCGGTCACTGCGATCACTGGCGCGTTCCGAGCCTCGACCTCCTTGACGTTGCCCACCGTCTTCCGCGCGAGTTCGTCGTCGCCGGTCGCGATCGCGATTACAGGGGTGTTCTCCGTGACCAGCGCGAGCGGGCCGTGTTTGAGCTCGCCCGCCGCGAACCCTTCTGCGTGGCGGTAGGTGATCTCCTTCAGCTTGAGCGCGCCTTCGAGCGCCACCGGATAGTTCAGCCCCCGACCGATGAAGAAGTAGCCCTCCGCGTCGAGATACTCCTCCGCGACGGCGGCCGCGGTCGAATCGTCGATCACGGCTTGCACCTCGCTCGGGAGATCCCGGAGTGCGCCGAGCGCGTCCCGATCGCCGCCGTTCGCGGTGGCGAGCGCGAACAGGTTGAGCGCCGCCAACTGGCTGGCGAACGTCTTCGAGGCCGCGACCCCGATCTCCGGGCCGGCCCGGATATAGATGACGTGATCGCACTCCCGCGAGACCGTCGACCCCACCACGTTGGTCAGCGCGAGCGTGCGCGCGCCACGGCCTTTCGCTTCCCGGAGCGCGCTCAGGGTGTCGGCGGTCTCGCCGCTCTGAGTCACCCCGACCACGAGCGCCTCGCCCGCCGGCGGCGGCGAGGTGACGTACTCGCTCGCGAGGAACGCCTGGGCAGGGATCCCGGCGTCTTGGAACAGTTGCGCGCCATAGAGCGCAGCGTGATAGGAAGTGCCACACGCGACGAACTGGACCGCGGTGGGACGGGGCGGCTCGTCGAGTTCGTCGAGTTCGACGGTGCCGCCGAGCTCGTCGACCCGGCCCCGAAGACACTGCCGGAGCGCCCGTGGCTGCTCGTGGATCTCCTTCAGCATGAAGTGGTCGTAGCCGCTCTTGCCCGTCTCCTCGGCGTCCCACTCGACGGTGTGAACTGACTTGTCGACCGGCTCGCCAGCGAGCGTCGTCACCGACCAGCCCTCAGCGTTGATCCGGGCGACTTCGCCGTCGTCGAGATAGATTACGCGGTCGGTGAACTCCCGGAACGCCGGAACGTCGCTCGCGAGGTAAGTCGCGTCGTCGCCGACGCCGAGCACGAGCGGCGAGTCCGCTCGGGCACAGTAGACCGCGTCGCCGCCGGCAAACACCGCGGCGATCGCGTAGCTCCCCTCGATCCGCTCCATCGCCGCACGGAACGCGTTTTCAGGGCTGGCCCCGTCGGCGAGCGCCGACTCGATCAGGTGGGGGACGACCTCGGTATCGGTGTCGCTCACGAACTCGTGGCCCGCCGCGACCAGCTCGTCCTTGATCGTCTGGAAGTTCTCGATGATCCCGTTGTGGATGACCGCGACCTGTCCCTCGCAGTCGGCGTGAGGGTGGGAGTTGCGGTCGCTCGGCGGGCCGTGGGTCGACCACCGGGTGTGACCGATTCCGACTGGCCCACCCAGATCAATGCCTTCGAGCGCCGCTTCGAGGTTCTCAAGTTCTCCCTCGCGTTTCTCGATGTCCACAGTCCCATTGGCGAGTGCGACGCCCGCCGAATCGTACCCTCGGTATTCGAGCTTCGAGAGGCCGTGCATCAGCACGTCGAGCGTTTCGTTGGGACGGCCGACGCAGCCGACGATCCCACACATCAGCCGAGCACCTCCGCGTCCGCCTCGATCCGACCGCTCGTACGGACTCCGGTGTGAAGCCGCGCGCCCGGACCGACGAGCGTCCCTGGCGCGAGCGTGACTGCCCCACCCGCGTGAACCCGGTCGGCAACCACTGCGCCGAGCGGCTGTTCTTCGTACACCTGGGTGTCGATCCGCACGTCGGCCGGGCCGCCGGGGACCGTGTTCGCCGCACCGAGCGTGACGTCCTGACCCGTCACGCAGTCCAGAATCGTGCTTCCGGGACCGATTCGGGTGTCGGTATCGAGCACGCTCCGTTCGACGGTGGCGTTCGCCTCCACCGTCACGTTGCGTCCGAGCGCGACGTCCGGGCCCACCACCGCGCCCGGACCGACTTCACAGTCCGGCCCGACCACGACCGGGGCCTGAAGCGTCGCGTCGTCGTGGACCAAGGCGCTGTCGTCGACCCAGACGCCCTGCTCGCGTGCGGGTTCGTCGACCCGGCCGCGTGCGAGGATCTCTCGGGTCACGGTCAGCAGGTCCCACGGGTAGGTGGCGTGTGGTGAGAGACCGTCGATCTGCACGCCGCGGACGGCCTCGCCCGCGTCGATCAGCCCCGCGAGCGTGTCGGGCAACTGGAGTTCGCCGTCCCGACGTTCGGTCGCCTCGATCGACTCGAAGATCGAAGTCCGGAACGCATAGACGCCCGAGTTGATCAGGCGGTAATCGTCCGAATCGGGTTTCTCGACGATCTCCTCGATCCGGCCCTCGTGGAGCGCGACCGCGCCGTAGTGGCGGGCGTCGCGATGTTCGAGCACTCCAAGTGTCGCCGCGGCGTCGGGATGGGCTTCGAACTCCCCGATCACGTCCGTGACGAGCCCGGACTCGATCACCCGATCGCCGTTGACCATGAGAAACGGCTCGTCGACGACCGACTGGGCTTCGAGCAGCGCGTGGCCGCTGCCGAGCTGTTTTTCCTGGGCGACGTACTGGAGCGGGATGTCGTCGTACGTCGGGCCGAAGTGTTCTTGGACGCGGTCACGCTTGTACCCGATCACGACCACGATCTCCTCGATCCCGGCGTCGATCAGCGCGTCGAAGACGTACTCCAACACCGGTCTGTTCGCCGCGGGGAGCATCGGTTTGGGGCGGTTGTGCGTCAGAGGGCGCAGCCGGTTTCCTTCGCCGGCCGCGAGGACGACGGCTGTACGGAGACTCATTACTCGCCCATCTACGTCGAGTGATTTCAACGTTCTGCATGCTTCACTTCTATTGTGGGCGTTTGCAACGTTGAACAACCGTTTATTACCGTTTCAGTCGGATACGAGCAAAACGGCGTTCCGTCTCAAACTCGTCGTTCTCACGTCGTTCTCGTGCGGTTCTCCTCATTTACCGTCGCGTCGTCGACGGCGACGTTTTTACGTACTGCCCGGAAACTCCCGCCGACACGTGTCTCTCCAAAGTGTCGTGCAGCGCCTCCGGCGCGCACTCCGGCCGGGCGGCAGTCTCGCCGAACGCGCTGTCACGGGCGGTGTCTGGGTCGCGCTCACGAACGTCGTCGACCGCGCGCTCCAGCTCGGGATGGTGCTGCTCGTCGCGGGGCTCATCGGTCCCGATTCTTACGGCGTGATGGCGCTCGCGCTGGTGGTGATGAGCGGGCTGACCAAACTCTCACGCCTCGGGATCGACGCCGCGCTGATTCAGCGTGAGGAAGCGGATGTCGACGCGTATCTCGACACGGCGTGGGTGATGCAGAACGCTCGAAGCCTCCTCATCGCGGCTGTCCTGTTCGCGAGCGCGCCGATCGTGGCGTCCCCGCTCGTCTTCGACGAGCCACAACTCACGGGCGTCCTCCGAGTGCTCGCGCTCTCGCCGGTGCTCTCTGGGCTCCAGAACCCTGCGCTGCTCTACCTGAAGAAAGACCTCCGGTTCGACAAGCAGTTCGTCTACACTCTCTCGGGCACAGTGCTGTACGTCACGGTGGCGGTGAGCTACGCGTTCGCCACCCGGTCGGTGTGGGCGCTCGTGTTCGGACTGGTCGCGAGCGACGCCGCGCGGCTCGTCGTCTCGTATCTGATCGTCGACTATCGGCCGTGGCCCCGGTTCGACCTCGATCACGCGCGCGAACTGTTCGGCTACGGCAAGTGGATCTTCGCCTCGGGCGTCGTTTTGTTTCTCATCATGGAGGGTGACGACGCCTTCGTGGGGTGGTATCTCGGGACGGCGGTCGTCGGTCTCTACCAGCTCGCCTACCGAGTCTCGAACGCGCCCGCGACCGAAGTGACCCAGACGATTTCGAGTGTGGTCTTTCCGACCTACGCGAAACTCCAGAGCGAGGACCAGCGCCTCCGTGATGGGTTCTATAAAACTGTGCAGCTCACCACGTTCGTCTCCTTTCCTGTCGCAGTGGGGATCGCCGCGATCGCGCCGACGTTCGTCGACGCCTTCCTCACCGAGGAGTGGGGACCGATGGTGCCGATGATCCAGCTGCTTGCAGCCTGGGGACTCCTCCGTTCGCTCGGCGCGACCACCGGCCCGCTGTTCCAGGCCGTGGGCCGGCCCGACTTCGCCACCAAGATCCAGTTCGGCAAGCTCGTCCTGATCGCGGCGTTCATCTATCCCGCAACCGCGGCGTACGGCGCGGTCGGGACCGCACTCGTGATCGTCGGCAACTCGCTGCTCTTCTCCGAGCCGGTGTCGTCGTACCTCGCGGTCCGGGTGGTCGAGGGCAGCTACGTCGAACTTCTCCGGTTGCTCGCGTACCCTGCGCTCGCGAGCGCCGTCATGGGCGGCGCGGTCCTCGGCCTTCGGGAATCGCTCGTCGTCGGATCGGCCGTGCTCGAACTCGTCGTCTTGGTCGTCGCGGGCGTCGCGGTCTACACCGCGCTCGTGCTCGGTCTCGAACGCTACTCGGGCTACGACAGCGTCAGCCTCTGTCGTCGGATGGTCGAAACCGTCATCGCCTGAACGCCGACCGATCCGATCGGTCGATCGACTCCCCGCCGACGAATCACAACTGGTGTGTGTGGTCCGCCCCTCGAAACTCCATGTCCATCCTCGACGACGCACGGGCCGTCATCGCCAACGGTCCCGTCTGCGATGCCTGTCTCGGTCGCGTCTTCGCCGATCGGAGTTTCGGTCTCACGAACGATGAGCGCGGCCACGCCCTCCGGGTCGCGAGCGCGCTCGATACTGACGAACCGTTCGAATCCTCGGAGGGGCCGGACGCGTGCTGGGTCTGTGAGGGCGAATGTGGCCGGTACGACGCGTTGGCCGAGCGCGCGGTCGACGCCCTCGACGGAATCGAGTTCGCGACCTACCAAGTCGGGACACGCGTTCCGCCACTGATCGAGGAGAACGATCGGCTGCTTCGCGAGGACAGTGGCTTGCCCGCCGACACGGGCGAGTCGTTCAAGTCCGCCCTCAATCGCGAGGTCGGCAAGCGGGTGGGTGAACGTACGGATACCGAGGTCGACTTCGAGCGTCCGGACGTGCTCGCGCTCGTCAACCTCGAACGTGGCGACGTGGACGCACAGATCAATCCCGCGTTCGTCTACGGTCGGTATCGCAAGCTCGACCGCGACATCCCCCAGACCGAGTGGCCCTGCCGTGAGTGCGGCGGCGGTGGCACCCAGCTCGCCGCCGATGGCGGCACCGAGCCCTGTGATTACTGTGGCGGCAGCGGGTACCTCTACGACGAGAGCGTCGAGGAGCTGACCGCACCCGTCGTCGAGGACGCGATGGACGGCGCGGATGCGGTGTTCCACGGCGCTGGCCGCGAGGACGTCGACGCGCGCATGCTCGGTACCGGTCGCCCGTTCGTGATCGAGGTCAAGGAGCCCCACCAACGCGCGATCGACACGGCCGATCTCGAAGCTGCAATCAACGACTTCGCCGACGATACGGTCGAAGTCGAGGGCCTCCGGCGCGCGACCCACGAGATGGTCGAGCGCGTGAAGGAACACGACGCCCACAAGACCTACTCGATGGCCGTTGAGTTCACCGATCCCGTCACCGAATCGGAGTTCACGGACGCGCTCGCCGCTCTCGACGGCGCGACGATCGATCAGCACACCCCAGAACGCGTCGACCACCGCCGGGCGAGTCGCACCCGCGAGCGCACGGTGTACGAGATCGACGGCGAGCTCGAACCCGACCGCACCGGCGACGACGAGGATGGCGCACGTCACGCAACGGTCGAACTCCGTGGCGAGGGTGGACTCTACGTCAAGGAACTCGTGAGCGGCGACGACGACCGGACGGAGCCAAGCCTCGCGGGGCTGCTCGGGATCGACGCCACCGTCACGGCGCTTGACGTCCTCGCGGTCGAGGGCGAGGACGAACCGTTCGCGACGGCCGAGTACGTGATCGGCGCGGACGGAGACGAACCCGACGCGGACGAGCACACGAACGGCGGCGAAAGCGACTCTCGGCGGAACGGTTAAGCACGCTCGTACCGTGGCGCGTGTGGGGTGTCAACTCATGTGTCATCACAGGAGTACGGAGTACGTTCGGCTGTACGAGGACACCGAGGAGCGCGAGGACGAGGCGATGCCCGAATGGGCCGACGAACCCGACGAGGAGACCGAAGACGAACCGCTCGCGCCGGGTGCGGCCGACTGAACCACCACACCGACACTCCACATTTTTCGACCGTCGAGCGCTCGATCAGCGCTGGTGATCGGGGAAGGCCGACGTTTATCACTGTGGCTCGTCTCGCTCGGCCATGATTCAGTGGCGACGGATCGACCACGTCCAGGTTACGATTCCACCGGACTCGATCGACGCAGCCCGCGAGTTCTACGGTGACGTGCTCGGGTTGACGCCGATCGAGCAACCCGACTCGTTCGGCGACACCGATACCACATGGTATCGCGCGGGCGACGTCGAGATCCATCTCGGCGTCGAGGATACCGACGAGCGATCCCGGCGACATCCTGCGTTCGAGGTAGGGAATGTCGCCGCCGCGCGTGAACGGCTCGAAGCCCACGGCGTCGAGACGGTCGACGAACCGCCGATCCCCGGCCGCGATCGATTCACGTTTCGCGATCCGTTCGGTAACCGGATCGAACTCCTCGAACGGGCCTGACCGCCCGGGCGAAAGACGCTTTTCGCCGCCGCTCGGGATCGGGTGCATGGAGCGTTCGTTCGGCGTCGACGAGGCCGGTCGCGGGCCCGTGCTCGGCTCGCTGTTCGTGGCGTGTGTCCGCGCCGACCCCGCAGCGCTCCCTGCGGGCATCGACGACTCGAAGCGGCTCTCGCCCGCGCGCCGTGAGACCATCGCTGGCGAGCTCCGAGACGACGACCGAATCTCGATCGCGACTCGCGAGGTCACGCCGTCCGAAATCGACGCGCCCGACACCGACCTCAACGCGCTCACGATCGCAGCGGCCGGAGCCGCCATCGACGGCGTGGTGAGCGTCGGGGCTGACGCCGAAGCGGCAGCCGACCGGATGGCCGGCGTGATCGACGCCTGCGATACCGATGCGGAGCGATTCGGGCGGCGCGTCCGCGAAGCCACGACCGCCGACGTCGCGATCACGGCCGAACACGGCGCTGACGAGGAGTACGACCTCGTCGGTGCGGCGAGCGTCGTCGCCAAGGTCGCTCGCGACGCGCATATCGCCGATCTCGCCGACGAGCACGGTTCCGTAGGGAGTGGCTACCCGAGCGACCCGACCACCCGTGACTTTCTCGCCAGGTACGTCCACGAGCACGGCGACCTCCCGCCGTTCGCGCGCCGGTCGTGGAAGACGAGCCGCGAGGCGCTCGCCGCCGCCGAACAGTCGGCGCTCGCTGAGTTCTGAGTAGTTGTTGAGCGTCGGGGTTCGGGAACACGAACCACGAGTGCCGACGCAACTGATTGTCCGCCCCGCACTGCAAACCGCCCACACGCCTCCCACGCCCACTTTTTACTGCGTCGGGTGCACTCGCTTCGCTCGCGCACCGCTCCTTGCAAAAACCTGGACTAAAAACACCCGCTCGCTCCCTCCGGTCACTCGCGGTTCGACCACTGATTCCACCGTACAGCACTGCGACAACCCACACGCCTCCCCAGCCGACTCCCTCACTCCGCTCGCGTCGCTCAGTCATCCCTCGCACGGGCGTTGCGCGCCGATGAACGGCGCGCAGCCGCGCGCCGACCGCGATGACTGCACACTACACGCGCTCCCCGCTACCGACTGTCCGGTGTCGAAAGACGACGCTGCGAACGGAATCCCTTTGCCGTCCCGCACCGGTTGGTCGATCGAATGGAGTACGGTCTCGTCGCGCTGTGGTTCGCGGGCTACGCCCTCCTCGCGCTCGCCGGGCTCCCGATCGCCGCTCTCCTCTTCGAGCGCTTTCCCGATCGTGGCGCGACGTTCGCGCTCCCGATCTCGCTCGCGGTGCTGACGCTGGTCGCCTACTGGGTCGGCCACCTCACCTTCGGGTGGATCGCGGTCGCGGCCGCCGTTGCGGTCCTGCTCGTTGCGTCGGGCCTCGCTCTCCGTGCCGGCGGATCGATCCACCTCCGAGCGTACCTCGCTGCGATGGCGGTGTTCGGGATCGCGTTCGCGTTCATGCTCGCGATCCGGGCGGTCGATCCGGCGGTACATCCGGGCGGCGGCGAGAAGTTCCTCGATTTCGGCCTGATCCAGACGGTGCTGCGCGCGGATCGCCTCCCGCCGGAGGACTTCTGGTTCGCGGGCGAGCGCCTCCGGTACTACTACGGTGGATTCGTGATGACCGCGCTGCTCTCGATGCTCACGGATACCCCCGCACGCTACGCGTACAACCTCGCGCTCGCGGGGTTCTTCGCGTCGCTCGTGACTGCGGCCTACGGACTCGCAGGCGCGATTGCGTCCTCTCACGGCCGCTCGCACCGCCTCGCGGGTGCGTTCGCGGTCTTCTTCGTCGGGATCGGCGGCAACCTCGCGACGCCGGGCCGAATGGTCCTCGGGGTTCTCCCCGACGATCTCGCCGCACAGTACGGCCGTGTCTTCTTCGCGGGCGTCCGCGGCGTTCCCTACGAAGAGGCGCTCGCGACCCTCACTGCGCCGAAGAGCTTCTCGTACTGGTACGGCCGGTACGTGATCGACGGGACACTCAACGTCTTCCCGCTCTGGTCGTTCCTCAACGGCGATCTGAGCGCGTTCATGATCGCCATGACCTTTCTGCTCGTGGCGGTGGCGCTCTCCTTTGCGTACTACCGGACACCCGAGGCTGACCGCACGCGCCGGCGTGCGCTCGTCTTCGTCGCGTTCCCGCCCGCGGTGGGTCTGTGCGCGCTGATCAGCACGTGGAGCGTGCCGAGCGCGGTCGGCGTGCTCTGGCTCTCGCTCGCCCTCGGCGACGCCCGCCCGGCGACCCTGCTTCCCGACGCGATCGCTCGTCGTCTTCCCGCCCCGCCGGACGTCACGGCCGGTCTCGCTCGACTCCGATACGAGGTTTCGCGAACGGTCGTCGCGACCGTGCTCGCGTGCGCCGGGGGCCTCGCGGGTGCGGTACTCGCGTCGCCATTTCTCCTCTTTCACAGGCCCGAAGTCCGCGGGGTCAGGTTCCTCCCGCCACGCAGCGGCCTCGGTGAACTGTTTCTCGTCCACGGAGCCTTTCTCACGCTCTTCGCGCTCTACCTCGTCGCCCGCCGGCCGCCGTGGCTGCGCGCCCGACTCGCGCGCGCATCGCCGAGAGCGCTCGCTGTCGTGGGCGTCGCAGGCGTCGTGGTGCTCGCCGTGCTCGGGCTAGTCGTCGACCTCGCGGCAGTCGCGCTCGCCGGCCCGTTCGTCGTCGTCGGCTGGGTGGTGTGTCGCACACGCGCTGATTCCTTGTGGGGATCGACGGATACAACGGTGGACGGGGAACGTCCTCCTGAGCGTCGCCGTTCGTCCGATGCGGCGGCCACGCTGTTCGGTGCCGGAGCGCCCGTCGGCTACGAGACGGTGCTGATCGTCGCGGGTGCGGGCCTCGTCCTCGCGGTGGAGTTCGCGTACGTGAGTGCGGGCTCGATCACGCAGAACGTGCGCTGGAAGACCGTGTTCAAAGTCTACCTCCAGATTTGGGTGCTCTGGGGCACCGCCGCTGGCGTCGCGCTCGCGTGGCTGCTCGCGGCCACCCGCGACGCGATCGGTCGCGCACTCGCCGGTCGATCCACTCCACGTACTGCGCTCGCCGCCGGCCTCTCCGTCATCGCCGTCACGGCGCTCGTGGTGCCGGCCACCGGCACGTTCGCCGGCCTCGCGCTCTCGGCACATTTCGACGATCCGCCCGCAGAGTCCGCTGGCCTCGATCCGACCCTCGACGGAACGCGATTCGTCGAACAATCCCGACCGGCTCAGGCCGAATCGATCGCGTGGCTCGACAACCGCTCGGGCCAGCCGAACATCGTCACCGAACCGGGCACCCAGATGTACACGTGGACGAGCGCGCCAGCGACCCTCACCGGCGTGCCGACCGTGATCGGGTGGCGACACCAGCGCGGCTACCGCGGCGCGGCGGCGTTCGAGGAGCGCGTCGCGGCCGTGAACACGATCTACACCGAACCCTGGTCGGCGGGCGCGCCGGTGCTCGACAGGTACGACGTGCGTTACATCTACGTCGGCCCACCCGAACGCGACCGCTACGGCGACGTCCAGAACTACGCGCGTCAGCCGAACGTCTCGGTCGCGTTCGAGAACCAGGCCGTGACGATCTACGCGGTCGACCCCGATCTCGTCTGCGAATCCGGTGACACGGACTGCGGCCCCGAGTGAGCGGCGCTCACGACCAACATCCACTCGTTCTCTTTTCCGACGAACTGCCCCGCACAGCTCACACACTTCCCCAGCCGACTCCCTCGTTCGCTCGCTGCGCTCGCCTCACTCGGTCATCCCTCGCGCGAGTCGTGCGTCGAAGACGCACTTCCCGCGCGCCGACAACAACTGGTTCACACACGCACCTCGATGGCTCGACCGAGGACGGATCGATACCGATGCGCCCGCCGTCAGTCCTCGGTCACGAGGTTCCGAAGGATGTTGCCGTAGGCCGGGCGAGTGACCAGGACCCCGATGAGGACGCCGACGATGGTGATGATGGCGAACCCACGGAGATCGCCGAGGCTGAGGATCGCGAGCGGGCTCATCGCGATGATGGTGGTGGCGGCGGCCGCGCCGATGACCCACAGCGCTCGCCGGAACCGGCTCTTGAACACCCGGCCGGTCTTCACGTCGCTTTGGAGGATCTCGTCGGCGATGATTACGAGGTCGTCGACCCCGGTGCCGATCACCGCGACGAATCCGGCGATGTACGAGAGATCGAGCGCGAGCCCGACCGCCGACGCGAACCCGAGCAGGATGAACACCTCCGCGAGCGCGGTCAACACCATCGGAATCGCTACCCGCGGGTCGCGATACCGAATGAACACCGTGACTGCCACCGCGAGCACCGCGATCAGTCCCGTGATGAGCGAGAACCGCTTGAACTTCTCGGCGAGATCCGGCAGGATGAACTGACTCGTTCCGGCATCGATGTCGAGCCGGGCGGGCAGCGCACCAGCCTGAAGGTTGACCTGGAGCTCCTGAGCCGTCGAGATGTTTGGTGCGAAAGTCCGGTAGGCCGGCCGGTTCTCGAAGTCGTCGGTGGCGAACGAGGCCGCGAGATCCCCCTCTACGCCGGCGGAGTAGACCACCCGGCCGTCGACCACCGTGAGCAGACAGTGACCAGTCCGGCTCTCGTCGAACCGACACGTGCTCGCGTTTGCGCGGTCGGCGAAGCCATAGTCCTGCATCGACTGTGCGAACGGCCCGTCAGCCTCCTCAGTCAGCGTCACCGGAACGAATGGCTCGCCACTCTCTTGTTGAACGGGCTGGATGTCCTGGAACCCCTCCTGGCTGTCGAGCACCGTCACGCTACAGTACCCCTCCGGCACCGTCCCGTTCGACGAGGCGTTGTCCCAACTCCCCGGCTCGCAGTACGCCGGTGTCTCATTCCCTTCGACCGGGAAGTACGCCACAGTCGTCACTCGGCCCTGATCAGCGACGAGGTCCTGGACCTCCGAGCGATTTTGATTCGGGACCTCGATCTGGATGTACTGCTCGCCCGCCGACTGCACGGTTTGTACCGACCCGCCCGCAAGCCCTGACTCGCTGACTTTGTTGTCGAGCGTGTTGACCGCCGTCTCGTAGGTCTGGTCGGTCACGCCCTCGCTGACGTCGCCTCTCGAAACGTCGAGGCCCGCAGACTGGAGCGCTCGTGTGAACTCTTCTTGTGAGACGTTGCCGGGCGCGCCGGCGAACTCGTCGCTCGTGACCCGATCGGGGAACACCTCGACGGTGGCCGAACCGTTGCCGACTCGGACTTGGACGTCCGCCCCGGAGACGTTCAGCGCGCTTGCGACCTCCCGAGTGACGTTCGCCTGACTACCCCGTTCGACGTCGACGCCCTCGGCGGTCAGCCCGACGAGTGGCGCGCGGATCCGCGTTCCGCCGGAGAGTTCGAGCCCGTACTGGAGGTTGGTCGGCCCGTCCGCGGTCGGCGCGGCGGCGGTCGCGTTCGCCCCGCCGCCACCGAGTGGGGGCGCGAACAGCGCGACCCCGGCAGCGATCACGAACACGACGAGCAGGACGAGCCGCCAGTTCTCCCGGATCATCGTGCCACGCCCTCGTACTTGTACCACCGCAGCAGACTCACGTTCATCAGATAGGTGTTCATCAGATCGGCCGTGAGCCCGAACACCAGCACGGTGCCGATCTCGGGCAGGAGCGGAATGTCGAAGTACGTCGCCACGATCGCCATCACCGCCATCGCCGAGAGCGACGTCAGCGTCATCGTTACCCCGGTCCGCATCGCGCGGTAGGTGCTCTCGTAGAAGTCACCACGCCGCCGGAGGATGTGGTTGTTGAGGAGGATGTCCGAGTCGACGCTGTACCCGATCAACATCAAGAGTGCGGCGACGGTCCCGAGCGAGAGCTTGATCCCGAAGACGTTCATCAGCGCGAGCGGGATCACGATGTCGGAAAACGCCGACAGCACTACCGCGATCGAGGGGACGAACGTCCGGAACATCGCGAACACCAACAGTGCCATCCCGACGAACGCCACACCGAGACCGAGCAGGCCGAGCTGCTGGGTCCGTGAGCCAAAGGTCGCCGAGGTCCCTTGGACGGACTCGACCTCGTAGCCGGCCTGATCGGCGCTCTGTCGTATCGCGTCGGTGTCGGTCGACTGGAACGTGACGATGTAGCTGCCTTCGCCACGGACCGCCCGCACCGACTCGGGCTCGGTGGGGAAGGCATCCTCGATCGCGGCTTGGCTGTCGTCAGTCACGATCTGGATCTCGCTGCCACCAGTGAACGCGATCCCCGGCGTCACCGGCGCACCCGTCATGATATACCAGCCGGCGAGCACCGCCAGCGCGAGCGCGAGCACCGCCAGCGGGATCGCCGCGAGCTGACGGTTCGAGTACCGGGTGTACTCCACGTCCGGCACGTCGAACGCAACCATGTCCTGCGGTGCGGAACGCCCCCGAATAAGCCTTCGTATATCGCACCGAATCGCCCCGCTGCGGTCTTCCGAGCGGTCCAGTCAGTCCCGCCGCACGGCGAGCGCAATCGCCGCCAGCACCGCGACGACGCCACCCGCGAGACCGAACCCGGGACCACCTGACGACGTGGTTTCGTTCTGGCCGTCCGCTCCGCCGACGACCTGTCCGCCGGTGTCGTTGGTCGTCGCGTTGCCCGTCCCGGTCGTGGTGTGGGTCGGTGTGTCGGTTGTCGTTGCAGTGTCAGTCGGCGTAGCCGTCGTGGTCGTGGTTGGTGTTGCGGTCTGCGTCGGAGTGGATGTTGGTGTTGCAGTCGGTGTGGAGGTAGCCGTCTGTGTTGCAGTCGGTGTCGCGGTTGCCGTCTCGGTAGGCGTGGGAGTTGGCGTTGCGGTTGGTGTCGGTGTGGATGTCGATGTTGGCGTCGCAGTCGGTGTCGGCGTTGCGGTGTCCTCGTCGGAAACGCCGCCGAATGAACCTGGATCGACTTCCTCGCCGTCAAGGAATACCCTGGCATCGCCGTCGAGTTCGAGGCCCGTCAATTCACCATCGATCAGGTACGCGTCACCACCGCCGCCGAGTCGGCCGTCGATCCTGCCGTCCTCGATCCCGTCGATGTCCTCGTCGACGGTCACGTGACGATCCTCGATCGGCGCACCGTGGCTCTCGCCGCTTCGCTCGGCGCTTCCTTCGAAGGCGACCTCGTAGGAGACCTTGTCCTCCGGGCTGCCACCGATGATTACCAGTGACTTGGCGTCGCCCGACGATCCGTCGTCGGAGCTGCCGGTCGTCCCGACGGACAGTTCGTAGCCGACGAAGCCGGCGACGCTCCCGGATTCGGCCGGACTGACGCGGACGTAGTACGTGCCGGATTCGCTAGCGATGTGGTGCTGGCTCGCGATCGGCTTATATCCGATCTCCGGTCCGTAGGTCCGGTTCGATGGACCGCTTTCCATACCCATGTTCGCCCCGACCTCACCGACTCGGTTGCCGTCCGGACTGTAGAGTTCCGTCCGAACGTTCTGGGCGACCTCACCACCGGTGTTCGTCAGTTCGGCGCTGGCGGTGACGTTCTCGCCCGCATCGGCCTCGACCGCGAACCAGTCGTCTTCGCCCGCAAGGAGCGTCGCATCGTGCGAGCTACCGGGTTCGATCGCTGCCGCGCTCCCACGGTCGTCGTTCGCCTCGAACCCGTCAGCCGCTCCGGTCGCAACCGAAACGCCGTATTGTGCCTCGTACTCGTTCTCGTAGCTGATCTGGAGGTAGTATGTTCCCGTCTCGGGGGCTGTCGTGCCGATCTCGACCATATTCGCCGTCCCACCGGCCGTCCCGCTGCCGAGCTCATCGCCGTCCGGCCCGTACAGTGTGAGTTCCGGATACTCCGCTCCGACGCCACCCGTCACCCGGATGGCGTGGCCAGCCTCAGCGTCGAACGCGAGCCAGTCCTCGTCGGTGGCGTTCACTGTGCCCTCGACGAACTGTCCTTTCTCGATCGGCGTCGCGGTCTCCCGCGTGTCGTTCGGTTCGCGCTCGCCTTGATTCCCGGACTGTGCTACCACTGCCGGGGCGAGCAGGCTCGATACGAGCACGAGTCCCATCACGAGGACCACGATCCGCTTCGTGTTCGTGATTCTATTCATGGTTTTGGTCATGATTTTCACGTTCGTTCATAGCAGCGTGTGATAGGCTTTCTGGTGTATTCGTCGGCGACGGCTCGGTTCGATCACCGCCGACGTACGGCGAATCCGGCGGCCGCGACGATCGCAACGAGCCCGCTCACGAGGCCGAAACCCGGACCGCTCGACGAGGTCGTCTCGTCCTCGGTCGTCGCTCCGCCGACGATCCGCCCGTCACCGTCCGTCGGCGTCGTCGCGTCGGTTCCAGTACTGGTCGTCGGCTCCGCTGCCGTCGGCGTCGTGGTTTGGGTTACGGTCTGGGTCCCAGTCGCGAGGGACGTGGTGCTCGACCCATCGGTGGGCGTAGCGGTTGCGGTTGTGGTCGTCGGCAATGGCGTGGGGGTCGGTGTTGCGGTTGGCGTCGATGACGGTGTCGCTGTCGGCGTTGACGTGGTGGTCGACGTCGGCGTTGGTGACGACGTTGCTCGGTCCGAAACGCTGCCGAACGAGGCGGGATCGACTTCCTCGCCGTCGAGGAACACCCGGGCGTCGCCGTCGAGTTCGAGACCGGTGATTTCGCCGTTGACGAGGTACGCGTCACCACCGCCGCCGAGTCGGCCGTCGATCCTGCCGTTCTCAATCTCGTCGACATCCTCATCGACGGTCACGTGACGATCTTCGATCGGCGCACCGTGGCTCTCGCCGCTTCGCTCGGCGCTGCCTTCGAAGCCGACCTCGTACGACACCTTGTTCTCCGGCCTGCCGCCGGCGATTACCAGTGCGTTCGTTCCGGTTTCGGGCCGCTCAGCCGTACCGTCTCCGGTGATCGAGAGGGTGTATTCGACGAACCCTGTGACCCCACCGAAGCCGTCGGTCGAGCTAATTCTGACGTAGTACGTCCCTTCCTCGTCGGCGCTGATCCGCTGGGATGCCGTGTCGCGAACGGTGCCGCCCTCGGCGACGGTCTCGTTGCTCCCGAGTCGTTCACCGTCAGGATCGAAGACATCGATCCGGAGGTTCTGACCTGTTTCGGGGCTTCCGAAGTTCAGGCCCCCATCCCCTTTCTCGACCGCTGCGGTGAGATTCTCGCCGGCGCTCGCCTCGACCGCGAACCAGTCCTCGTCGGCGGGGAGGTTTGTCCCGTTCACGATCGTCCCTTCGACCGCCCCGTTCGGGTCGATCCGCGTCGTGCTCCCGCGGTCGTTGTTCGGTTCGAACCTGTCACGGCCGGTCGTGGCGACCGAAAAGGAGTATCGGCTTCCCGTATCGTCGGCTTCGAGTCGAACGACGTAGGTTCCGGTCGTTTGAGCACGCGCACCGATCTCGGCTGTCCCGGCCGTCGAAGACCCGAGTATGTCGCTCCCAAGCACGTCACCGTTCGGAGCCACGAGCGTTGCGTCCGCCCCACCACTCACGGCAGCGAACCCGTCGGTGATCCTGATGATCGCTCCTTCGCTGGCCTCGAACGAGAAGAAATCTACGTCGGAATCGTTGACAACCCCCTCGATCGCCGTTCGTTGTTCGATCGGGGTCGCGCTCTCCCGCGTGTCGTTCGGCTCGCGTTCCTCTTGAGCCCCGGACTGTGCCACCGCTGTCGGGGCGAGCACGCTCGATACGATCACGAACGCCACCGCGAGAATCACAAGCCGACCCGATATCGTTGCACGATCCATGGGTTTCGCCCAGATTCATGACAACGTAGTATATGCCTTCTGTTCCGGGGTGTTCGTCGGCTGCCAGGCGATCGACGCCGCAATCAGCGCTTTCGGACCGCGAGCACGGTGGCCACGAGCGCTCCGAGCAGTGCGCCCACGAGACCGAAGCCAGGCCCGGTCGATGTGGTCGTCGTCTCGGATGCGGTGCTGCCGACGACCTCCCCGCTGGAGTTTGCGGCTGTGGTCGCTGTCTGCGTGCTTTCGGTCACCGCCGATTCCGTGGTCGGGCGTTGTGTTGCGGTCTCGGTGGCTGTTGTGGTCTCAGCAGTTGTTGCGGTCGCGGTCGGTGTCGCTGTTGCGGTTGGCGTCGGCGTGGCGGTTGGCGTCGCTGTCGTGGTAGGCGTCGACGTTGCGGTTGCCGTCTCGGTGGGCGTGGGAGTAGGCGTTGCAGTCGGCGTTGCTGTGGCCGTTTTTCGGTCCGGAACGTCGCCGAGCGAATCCGGATCGACCTCCTCGCCATCGATGAACACTCGCGCGTCGCCATCGAGTTCGAGACCCGTCACTTCGCCATCGACGAGGTAGGCGTCGCCGCCACCGCCGAGCCGGCCATCGATGCGCGAGTTCGAGATGTCATCAACGTCCCTGTCGACGGTGACACCCTCATCGTCGATCGGCGCGCCGTGGCTCTCGCCGCTCCGCTCGACCTGTCCCTCGTAGCCAACCCGGTAGGTGACTTTGTTCTCGGGGCTGCCGCCGATGATGACGAGCCTATCGGTGTTGCTCGACGTTTCGGTTGGAGCGGTGGTCGGCGTCGTCGGAGCCGTCAGTCCTTCACCCGAAACAGTAACGGAGTACGGACTGAATCCGAAACCGGGTCCAGGGGAACTGGACACATACTCTCGATCGCTCGTCACACGGATGTAGTAAGTGCCTTCTTCGACAGACTCCGTAACCACCGACGCGCTCTGTGCCCCAGCATATTCACTCGTCTGGTTCACCCCTTCTGATTGGTCCGGAAGCTGATGCACTTCACTCACCCTCTCACCAGCAGAGTTGAATACATCGACCGAGAGGGGCGCTTTGATTTCTGGGCTCAACTTGAACAGGCTTTCGAGTGTCGCGTTGATCGTTGCTCCATCGTTCGCATCAACGACGAACCAGTCCGTTTCGGTAGCTGGTGTCAGGGTAGTAGCGACTGGCTCTCCCGGAGTTATTGGAGCAGCAGCGGCTCGGGCGTTGTTTGGTTCGAGTTGACTCTCTCGTGCTACCTGGGCATGGAAGCTGTACTCACTGGACCCGGCAGTGCCACCGCGATTCACAAGACGAATGTAGTACGTCCCTGACTTTTCAGCAGTGATGCCAGTGGGTCGCAAATCACCGTAGCTGCCGAACTCAGCCAACTGTTGACCATCTGGTCCGACGAGGAACGCTCTCTTCTCCCCCATACCGACGTATGCCCACGCTCGAATTGCCTGTCCAGCTTCGACCTCGAACGAATACCAGTCTTCTTCGTCACCGGGACCGAACACCGCTGGCTCCGATCGATTCACGAACGCGCTGACGGACGCTTCGGAAACACCCTCGACGGCAGTCGGCTGGAACGAAAGTCGTGTCGCGTTTTCGCGGCCGTCGTTCGGCTCGCCGTCCGTTCCGTCCTGGGCCACGACTACCGTCGAGAACGAACAGAGAACGAGCAGACAGACCGCCGCTACAGCCACCCAAACACCAATATTCCTTCGTTTCATGCGCTGATGACCGCCGATTCACCTTCTCACGGAATAAGCTTTCTCCGTTCGGCTTCTCTCTCCGTCAGGGCATGTAGCGCACGCTCACCACGCCCTCGTCGTCGGCACGCACTTCGACACGCTCGACGCCGAGATCGGCCGCCCGTACCAGCGTCGCCTCATCGCCTAATACGTCCGCAACCGCATCGTCGGTCTGATCGGGCGGTACCGTGAGAACGTGAATTTCGCCGATACCCGCCCGCTCGCGTCGAGTGAGATCGCCTTGCTCCTGATCGGCGGCGATCTCGCGTTCTTGGGTCGTGGGTGGCTCCGGACTCCGTTCGACGGTCAGCGATCGTCGGTCTTCGATCTCGCGAAGTTCCCACGCCACTTCCAGGGGTGGTTCGGGCGCGATGGTGGCCTCGATCGCCTCGTCCGCCGCCAGCGCGTCGCCATCCGGATCGGGGTTCGTGGCGAGCGTATGGACCTGGCCATCCGCGGTGTCTTTCAGTACTACGGAATCGTCGTCGGCGTGCGTGACGAGAAAGGTTCCGTGCTTTGCCATACCGTCGCTTCGGTCGCCACCCGATTGATGCTTTCCGGTCCGTCGTGGCCGGATGACAGCCCAGTCACCTCGTGTATCGGTGTGCCACCCAGATCAGCCCAGCGGCGAGCACTGGCGGTGCGAGGCCGGCGAGCTGTGGCAGCGCGTAGAACCACCCCACGAGCGGTGCGAGCGCCCCGTTGACGGACTCCTGTTGACCTGGTGGCACCGAGATCAGGAGACCACAGTACAGCGAGCCGAAGTAGACGAACCCGGCGATCCCGAGCGCCGCGTCGTAGCGTGCCGTCGAGCCCTCGCGGCGGTGGCGGCGCGCGACCAGGAGGATCGGCGCGAGCATCGGTCCGACCACGAACAGCCCGACCACCACGTAAAACGCCCGCGAGAGGGTCAACGAACCGCCGCCCGTCCCGGTCGCGGTCGCGCCGAACACCGTGACGAGTGCGAGCGCCATCAACACCGTCACCAGGACGGTTGCGAGCGTGCCGACGATCGCATACCCTCTGAACAGCCGGGACCCACTCGCTCGGAACGCGTAGGGGATCGCGGTCAGCAGCCCCGAGTACGTTGTCCCGCCGTCACCCTGCTCGCCGACCCCGTTGGTCCCCTCGGAACCCTCTACCGTACCGGAGCCGTCGGCCATGCCGGAGATCGGGTGGCCGGGCGATTAAGCGCCGCGGTCGACAACGACTTTACCACGGGGTGAGCCACCCCACCTATGAAAATCGATATCGGCAACGCGCTCGCCGCCGAGGCCAGCCCGGGTATCTCGCGGGACGCGCTCGACCGACTCGACGACCGGGTCGCGACCTGTCACGACCGGATCGAACGCGGCCGCGACGCCGACGAGTTCGGCTACGCCGCGCTGAACCTCCCTCACACTACTGATCCCGACACGATCACCGAAGCAGTTTCCCCCCTTCAAGGGGCCGAACACGTCCTCGTCGTCGGGATCGGCGGGAGCGCGCTCGGCGCGGCCACGATCGCGGGCGCACTCGGTGACTCCCGAGTTCACACCCTCGACAACGTCGATCCCGAACACGTCTCGCGCACCCTCGACGCGCTTCCGCTCGAGGATACAGTACTGAACGTCGTTTCGCGGTCGGGGACCACCGCCGAGACGCTCGCGAACTTCCTCGTGGTCCGCGAGGCGTACGAGGATGCGGGCGTCGACTGGACCGATCGGACTGTGGTGACCACCGGTGAGTCGGGCCCGCTCCGCGATCTCGCCGAGACTCACGACCTGCCCGCACTCACCGTTCCAGACGGGGTGCCGGGTCGCTTCTCTGCACTCTCCGCTGTGGGTTTCGTCCCGGCAGCGATCCGTGGCCACGACATCGAGGCCGTGCTCGACGGCGGCCGGCGCGCAGCCGACCTCTCGGGGTCGCTGTTCGAGACACCTGCCTACGCCTACGGTGCGATCGCGTACGCGCTCGACATCCGGGGTGCGGCGGTCAACGCGATGATGCCCTACGCCGAACCCCTCGAACCGTTTGCGGAGTGGTTCGCCCAGCTCTGGGCCGAAAGTTTGGGGAAAGACGGCCTCGGTCAGCTCCCTACCCGGGCGCTCGGCGCGACCGACCAGCACTCACAGCTCCAGCGCTACCGGGCGGGCCCGGCGAACACGCTCGTGACCCTCGTCCGGCCGCGCGAGCGCCCCAATCGCGAGATACCGGCGACCGACCGCGAGGAACTTGCCTACCTCGGCGGCACGGATCTCGGCGACCTGCTCGACGCGGAGTTCGACGCCACCGAGGCGAGCCTCGCGGCCGCCGACCGACCGTCCGTTCGCATCGAACTCGACCGGCTCGACGAGCGCGCGGTTGGCGAACTGCTCTACACGATGGAGGCCGCGTGCGTGCTCGCTGGCGAACTCTACGGCATCGAGACCTTCACCCAGCCCGCGGTCGAGTGGGGAAAGCGCGCGGCGCGCGGGCTGCTCGGTGGCGGTGAGTTCGCGGAGGCCGACGCCGTGGCCGACAAGGCCGAACTCGTCGTCGAGTGAACACGACTAGGGAAGTCCAGGCCGACCGACGAAAGATCACAGGACGTATTCGCTCGCCGTTCCAAGGCGGTGTAACACATGGCGTCGGATCATCGGGAGTCTGCGGGTGTCGATGGCCGGAGCGCGCTCCTCGATCTCCTGTCGGCGATCGCGGTCGTCGCGCTCGCCATTCTCCTTGGGGGGCTCGTCGCGTCGATCGCCCTCGCCGCGCTCGACGCGCTCGGGATCGCCGGGCGCGACTCCACCATTGCCTACGTCGTCAGCTCGATCGCCCAGTTCGTCGGCTTCGGGATCGCAGTCGCCGCGTATCTCTCGCTCGCCGACGCGTGGTCGGTGCTGCGGGCACGCGCGCTCGATCTCGCGAGCGTCGGCTGGATCGTCGCCGGTGTCGTCATCCTTCTGATCGTCTCGACCGGTGTCGGCGCCATCCTCTCACAGTTCGGGATCGTGCCCGCCACGAACCAGGTCATCGCGATGGGCCAGCAGAACCCGGTCGTGTTCCTCTACATGATTCCGATCACGCTGCTGTTCGTCGCTCCCTTCGAGGAACTCGTCTTCCGGGGGGCTGCCCAGGGACTGCTCCGACGGGCGTTCGGCCCGGTGATCGCGATCGCGATCGCGAGCGCGCTGTTCGGGGCGGTCCATCTGATCGCGCTCATCGGCGGCGGCACCGGCCAACTGGCGTACGTCGTCGTCGCAGCGCTGCTCGGCGTGATCCTCGGTGGGATCTACGAACGCACCAAAAACCTCGTCGTACCGATCGTCGTCCACGGACTCTACAACGCTACCCTGTTCGCGATCCAGTGGGTGGACGCGACCGGAAGCGCGACCGGGCTGCTGTAGGTCGAAAATCGCTCGTCGCGGCTACGATGGGTTCTTCCGCGCGAGGTCGCTGCCACAGATCGGACACCGATCCTTGTTCTCGTCGAACTCGCGGCCACAGCCGGCACACTGGAAGCGCCAGTCGCGCTCCTCGGTGATCCCCTCGCGCGCGATGAGTTCGATCCGCACGTCGAGGCGCTCGGCGACGTTCTGCATCGCGTAGTCGTCGGTCACGAGCCGTGCGTCGAGTTCGAACGCCGCCGCGAGGAGTCGGACGTCGGTGGTCGAGAGCTCCGCCGCGTCGCCGCTCTCGCGGGCGGTACGCTCGACCCGTTCGACGACCGCCTCCTCGGGGACGTGGATGTACATTCCGCCGCCTTCGAGCGCGTCGAAGCGGTAGGCGCTCTCGCCGTCGAGCTCGGCTTCGACTGCAGGGACCGTCGCGATGTCTCCGTCGGCGTCGTACTCGTGGATGAACGCCGAGGCGTCGAGGAGTTCCATCACCGACCGACGACGATGTGGTCTTTGACCGCCTGGACGCTGCCGATCGGGACCGTGTACCGGCCCTCGTCGTCACGCTCGAGGTCGATCTGCCCCTCGGCCTCGTTTCGGGGCGTGATGACGAGATCGTGGAGCTGTCCCGTCTCGGAGTCGAGCGTCACAGTCGAGAGCGTGCCGAGCTCGGTTCCATCCGAGCCCATGACGGCTTTGTCGAGCAGGCTCCGTGCGAGTACGTCCGGCATACCCGGTCTACTGGGGGCTGTCATTATAAACACCACGGAGGCTCCGAGGGACGAACACGATGGGTCGACGCGATCGTCACGACCCGCGTGACGACGAACTTAACTACGGCCGTCGGCTGTATCACACAACGAGTTTCTCTCGGGTGAGTGCCTATGTCTGAGACACACACGGACGCCGACGCGGCCGACGCCACAGGTGAGACGCTTCGAACACCGATCGTCGCCGTGCTCGGTCACGTCGACCACGGCAAGACCAGCCTGCTCGATCGGATCCGGGGCTCGACGGTGATCGAGGGCGAGGCGGGCGCGATCACCCAGCACATCGGCGCGACCGCCGTGCCCCTCGAAACCGTCTCCGAGATCGCGGGCTCGCTGGTCGATCCGACCGACTTCGACCTTCCCGGTCTGCTGTTCATCGACACGCCAGGTCACCACTCTTTCTCGACGCTGCGCTCTCGGGGTGGTGCGCTCGCGGACATCGCGATCCTCGTGATCGACGTCAACGACGGGTTTCAGCCCCAGACCATCGAAGCGATCGACATCCTCCAGCGGACCGAGACGCCGTTCGTCGTGGCGGCGAACAAGGTCGACACGACGCCGGGCTGGAACCCACAGGAGAACACCCCGATTCAGCAGAGCTACGACGCCCAGTCCGATCGCGCGCGCTCGACGCTCGACGAGCGCCTCTACGACCTCATCGGCGACCTCTCGGATCACGACTTCTCGGCGGACATGTACTGGCGCGTACAAAACTTCGCCAACAACGTCGGCGTCGTCCCAGTGAGCGCCGAAACCGGCGAGGGCGTTCCCGACCTTCTCACCGTTTTGATGGGCCTCTCCCAGCGCTATCTCAAGGACGCGATGGCGATCGATGTCGACGGACCGGGCGCAGGCACAGTGTTGGAGGTCAAGGAACAGAAGGGGTTCGGGACGGCGATCGACGTGGTGCTCTACGACGGCACAGTGACGGCGGACGACACGATCGTGGTCGGCGGCACGGGCGATCCGATCGTGACCGACGTGCGCGCGCTGCTCCAGCCCCGGCCGCTCGCCGAAATCCGTACCGAAAAGCGGTTCGAGGAGGTCGACTCCGTGACCGCGGCGGCGGGACTGAAGATCGCCGCACCCGATCTCGACGACGCGATGGCGGGCGCGCCGGTTCGGGTGCTCGGGAACCGCGAGCGCGAGGACGTCGTGACGGAAGTCGAGGCCGAACTCGCCGCCCTCGGCGTTACCACCGAAGAGCAGGGTGTCGTCGTCAAGGCAGACACACTCGGGAGCCTCGAAGCGCTCGCGGACGCGTTCGGTGAGGCCGAGATTCCGATCGTGCGCGCGGAGGTCGGCGACGTCGCGCCCCGCGACGTGACAGTGGCGAGCACTGCCGACGAGGAGCGCCACGAGACCGTGATCGCCTTTTCGGTCGACGTGCTCGACGACGCCGCAGACCGGGCCGACACCGAAGGGGTCCGGATCTTCGAGAGCGACGTGATATACCGGCTGGTCGAGGAGTACGAGGAGTTCATCGAAGAGCGCGAGCGCGCCCAGCAGGACGCGATCCTCGACAACATCGCCCGTCCCGCCCGATTCCGACTGCTCCCGGATCACACGTTCCGCCAGAACGATCCCGCCGTGGTCGGTGTCGAAGTCATGACGGGGACCCTGAAGCAGAACTCGCGCGTGGTGAACTTCGAGGGCAACCAGCCCGAGCGCCTCGGCCAAGTCAAAGGGATCCAAGAGCAGGGCGAGGACGTCGACCAGGCTCGCGCGGGCGAGCGCGTCAGCGTCGCCATCGACGGTCCCACGGTCGGTCGCCAGATCGAAGAGGGCGACGAGCTGTGGTCGGAGATTCCCGAAAAACATGCGAAAGTGCTGGAACAGGAACTCACCGACGACATTCCGGCCGACGAACTCGAAGCGCTCCACGTCTATCTCGACAAACACCGCCAACGCGACCCCTTCTGGGGGAAGTAGCCCGGGTTGCACACGCAGTAATAATATTTAATTAGCCGGCGCGAGTCACTGCGACGTGAACGATGACTCGCTCCAGCCAGCACGACGACACGGATGGGCCGGTCGTCGAATTCGTCCGTGAGCGTCGGCCGACGGTCGCGGACGCGGACCTCGTGCTCCTCGTCCTCCCCACGCTGCTCGTCGTGGGCTGGGCTGCTGGCGTCGTGTCGAGTGCGTCGCTGCCGGCGGCGCTCGCGGTCGCGATGGTTCCTGCACTCGCCACGCTCGGCTACGCGCTGTTTTACGATCCGCCAAGTGGAGCGTACGCGAACTGAGTCGTCGCTGCTATCAATTGTCGGCGCTAGAGCGGTTCCTGTGTATCCTGCCACACCCGACGGCCCCTGTGGATCGTGAGAGTCCCGCGGTGATCGTTGTCATCGACCCACGACTCGGCGTGTTGACGGAGTGAACGAGTCGAACAAAATCAGCTCTCAACAACCCATTTCAGGGGTATCGTATGATCCAACTCGCACCGATTGCGATTACTGGGCGACCGGCGCGATCGCGTCCTCGACGGCCTGTTTGACCTGGAGCGCGGCGGTCGCGGCGAGCTGGTGGGCGACTTCGTCGCGGTCCTCGTCGGGGATGCCGTCGACGAGCTCCTCGGCGTCGGGGGTGAAGCCCGCGCTCACGGCCGGGCCGACGGGCGGCTGGACCGCGATCGTTCCTTCAGGACCGTCGGTGCCGGCGACGATCTGTGCACCGACGACGTACTCGTCGGGGAGGAACTCGCGGGTCCGGGCCGCCACCGTGTCGAGCCCCGCGCGGAGCTCGCGACGCTCGTCGGCCGAGAGCTCCGGAACATCGGCGCTCGCGCGCTGCCCAGCGGCGGTCGCGTCCGGCCGGCCCGCGTAGGGCGTGTTTCCGTTCATAAGAAGGACAGGAACGGTACGAGCGCCCCAGTCAAAAACCTCCCGCTACAGGATCGGCTCGCTCTCGCCGTAGACCGCGAGCACGATCGCCGTCACGAACCGTCCCGAATCGTCCTCATCGGCCGTCCTATCGGCGGTTTCGATCACGATTGCCTCGTCGTCGAACGACCACTCGCGGAGGTCCCGGCCCGCCGCCAATCCCGTCGTGACTGTCTCGCGGACGCTCGCCGGATCGACACCCGATGCCTCGTAGAAGATCCCGCGACCCGCCTCCGCGACCGACCAGCCGAGTCCGGCAGTGGCCACGGCCGCGTCCGCCGGCTCCACGTCGTCGGACGCTGCGCTGCCCGTCACGCTGGCCGCTCCATCACCGGCGCGCGCTTCGACGGTGGCACGCGCCTCGACCACGGTGAGACGCTCACCGACCGGGCCGAGATCGGGCGCAGTGTCGTGGCGTTCGATGTCGCTACCGGCGGGGATCATCGAGGAGACCGAGACGAGGTTGTAGTTGTGAACGCCCGCGTCGGCGAGTGCCGTGTCGTACGACGCCATCGCCGTCGGTCCCCGGCCCGTGCCGGCGACGATTCTGATGGTACTCATGGTCGGACGAAGTGGAGCGCGGGCGAGAAGGGTTGTGATTTCGGGATAGTACTCTCGGTCCGGTCCGTCAGGTAGCTCGGTCTACTGTTAGTGGAACGCGATCGGTTCGGCCGCGGTGTCCTCGTCCGTGATCTTCTCCAGGGCCGCCTCGAAGTCGGCCATCCGGACCTCGGTACGGTCGTCTCGGATGGCGAACATCCCGGCTTCGGTCGCGAGGCTCTCGATCTCCGCACCGCTCCGTCCCGCGGTCAGTTCGGCGAGTTCCTCGAAGTCGACATCGTCGGCGAGGGTCGTTCCACGGGTGTGGATCTGGAAGATCTGTTCGCGACCCTCGGCGTCCGGCTCGGGGACCTCGATGAGCCGATCGAACCGTCCGGGGCGGAGGATGGCGGGATCGAGCATGTCGAAGCGGTTGGTGGCGGCGATGATCGAGACGTCACCGCGCTCGTCGAACCCGTCCATCTCGTTCAACAGCTGCATCATCGTGCGCTGGACCTCGGCGTCGCCCGACGTTTTGGAGTCGGTGCGTTTGGCGGCGACCGCGTCGAGCTCGTCGATGAAGATCACTGCGGGCTCGTGCTCGTTCGCGAGCTCGAACAGGTCCCGGACGAGGCGCGCGCCCTCGCCGATGAACTTCCGGACGAGTTCGGAGCCCGCCATCTTGATGAAGGTGGCGTCGGTGCCGTTCGCCACTGCCTTCGCGAGCATCGTCTTGCCGGTGCCGGGCGGTCCGTGGAGCAACACGCCCGTCGGCGGCTCGATCCCCACCGTATCGAAGCGTTCGGGATCGAGCAGAGGGAGTTCGACGGCTTCGCGTACCTCGCGGATCTGGTCGTCGATCCCGCCGATGTCGCCGTAGCTCACCTGCGGGCGGGTGTCGACCTGCATCGCCTGGGCGCGCGCGTCGGTCTCGCTCGAAAGGGTCTGCTGGACGCTGAAGGAATCGTTGACAGCGACCCGATCGCCGTTGTCGACTTCCTCTTCGATCGTCGGCGAGATCTCGGTCAGCACCTCCTGGTTGTTACCATGCTGGCGCACGATCGCGCCCTCGTCGGTCAGCTCCTCGACCGTGGCGACGTACAGTGAGGAGGTCTTGAGCGTCTCGTTCTCGCGCTGGAGCTGCCCCGCCTCGTTTTCGAGCTCCTCGCGGCGCGCCTCGGCCTCGTCGAGCCGCTCGGCCAGCTCGTCGTGGACCTGCGCGATCTCCGCGAGATGCTCGTCGAGCGCCGACACCCGCTCGGCGTCCGTGAGTTCGGGGTCGAGATCGAGCCGGGGACGGTCCGGGAGGGACGGGCTGTGTGACATTCGATACGGATAATAACGGGCCGTGCGTTAAAAGTCCCTTTGGGTTCGGGAGAATTATGAGGCTCAGATCAGCTCCGCGAACTCGGTCAGCGCATCGTCGTAGGCATCCAGTGCTGACTCGATCGGGTCGGCGGTCGTCATGTCGACGCCGGCCTCCCGGAGAAGATCGATCGGATAGCCGTGTGAGCCCGATTCGAGGAACTCCCGGTAGGGTTTCGCGGCTGCCTCGCCCTCCTCTTGGATGCCCTCGGCGAGTGCGACCGCCGCCGAGATTCCGGTGGCGTACTGGTAGACGTAAAACGCTCGGTAGAAGTGCGGGATCCGCATCCACTCGCGGGCGATCCGATCGTCGACCGCACTCGTCGCGTAGTACTCCTCCTTCAGCCCGCGATAGAGGTCGTCGAGCCGATCCGGTGTGAGCGCCTCGCCGTCCTCGACCAGCTCGTGGGTCTTCTTCTCGAACTCCGCGAACATCGTCTGACGAAAGAGCGTCGATCTGAACCGTTCGAGGTACTCGTTCAGCACGTGGCGGCGGAAGGTGTCGTCCTCGACGGTGTCGAGCAGATGGTTGGTCAGGAGCGCCTCGTTAACTGTGGAGGCGACTTCGGCGACGAAGATCTCGTAGCCCCCATACACATAGGGCTGGGTCTCGCTCGCGAGCTGGGTGTGCAGTGAGTGGCCGAGCTCGTGGGCCAACGTGTACATCGAACCGATGTCGTCCTGATAGTTCATCAGGATGTACGGCTGGGAGTCGTAGGTCCCCCCCGAATAGGCCCCCGACTGTTTGCCGACACTCTCGTAGACGTCGACCCACCGCGAGTCGAGCCCCTCCGTGAGTCGGTTCTGGTAGTCGTCACCGAGCGGCGCGACCGCCTCGATGACGTGCTCCTCGGCCTCCTCGTAGGGTACCTCCGGACTCTCGTCATCGGCCAGTGGCATATAGACGTCCCACATCCGGAGTTCGTCGACGCCGAGCGCCTCTCCTTTGAGATCGGCGTGGCGCTGCAACAGATCGAGATTTTCGTGTACTGTGTCGATCAGGGTGTCGTACACCGAGACCGGAATGTTCGCGCCGTCGAGCGACGCCTCGCGTGCGGTGTCGTAGTTGCGGGCCTCGGCGAGTTTGACGTCCGCTTTCACGCTGTTGTGGTGGGCCGTCCCGACCGCGTTGCGGACCTCGGTCCACTCGTCGTAGAACTGCTCGTAGACCTCCCGGCGAAAGTCGCGGTCGGGGCGCTTCTGGAGGGTGGTGAAGTTACTCAGCGAGATCTCGACCGGCTCACCGTCCGGATCCTCGACCGCAGGGAAATCCATGTCGGCGTTCGTCAGGAGGCTGTAGACCTCGCTCGCCCCGCCCGTGACTTCGCTGAGGTCCGCGAGCAGTTCCTCGATCTCGGCCGAGCGGGTGTGGGGTTTCATCCGGAGCACGTCGTCGAAGTAGTGCTCGTAGGTCGCGAGATCGGATTCTTCCTCGATCATCGCGTCGAGCTCCTCGCGCGTGCAGTTCTGGAGTTCGGGTTCGATGAAACTCGCCGCGCTCCGCGCGTCGGTGGCGAGCGTGTTCGCCCGCGAGGCGAGCGCTTGGTAGTGCTGGTCGGCCGTGTCTTCGTCGCTACGGAGCCTGGCGTAGGCGGTGACGTTTGCGACCTCTCGCATGAGTTCCTCGCGGGTTTCGAGCGTCGCGAGCAGGGTCGCGGCGCTCTCAGTCGTCCGCCCTTCGTAGGCCGCGAGATCGTCGAGGCGTGCCTCGACCGCGTCGAAGGCCTCCTCCCACGCCTCGTCCGAGGCGAAGAGGTCGCCCAAATCCCACGTGTACTCGGTGTCGATCTCGCCACGTTCGGGAACCGAACTCATGGGCAAGTGTTGCGAGGGGACCGAAGTAAGCCTTCCCACACACGAGCGGTCTCCGATATCATCACGAAACCGCGCCCGTCGACGCCAGCGGTTGGGACACCTGCCGTCGGTGCGACTGGGACACCGGCCCGGCAGCTCCCTGAGCGACAACGTCCGGTGGTCGTGTGTCGTCGTCCTCCGGCCGATCGCCACATCGGATCGGGTGGCACTCTTCGTGACGGGAGAACGATATACTCTTGAACCCGGCCAAGAACACACGATCTGACGACACGCTCGATGGATTACCAGAACGAGGGCACTGTCGGGGAGCTATCGCCGCTCGCGTGGCGGCTGCTACGGGTCGCTGCGGGCTACGAACAGCGAACGATCGAGCGCGAAGTCGACGATCTGCTGCAGGCCCACGTCTCGATGCTCGAAAGCGGCACCCGTGCGCTCTCGGCCTCACGAAAGAACGCGCTCTTCGAGCTCTACGCTGCCGAACTCGATCCCGATCAGATCCGCGCCATCGTCGAGCACTTCTAACTGCGTGGGGTTCGCTGACACAGCTATCAAAAACGATTTATAATGGCTTGCCGAGGTGGTGTCTGTATCAATGATACAGGCGTCGTCAGCCCGCGGACGCATCGTGATGTTCGTTCTCGCACTGCTCGGGACGGCCGTCATCGCTGGCCTTCCGACGCCGGGTGGTCTCTCGGTGCGCGGTCAGTTCGCGCTCGCGACGATGTTCTTCGCGGCCGTGCTCTGGATCTCCGGCGCACTGCCGCTGGCCGTGACTGCACTGTCGATCCCCATCCTACTGACTGGGTTCGGGGTCTACGCGAATCTCGACGAGGCGCTCGTGGGGTTCGCGGACCATCTCATCTTCCTGTTCATCGCTGGGTTCATGCTGGCGAACGCCCTCCAGAAGTACGACATTGACCGCCGCATCGCGCTGTGGATCATGTCGGTCATGGGCTCGTCGCCCCGGCGGCTCGTTCTCGCGGTGATGGTGGCGACGGCGTTTCTCTCGATGTGGGTATCGAACACCGCCACCGCGGCGATGATGACGCCCATCGCGCTGGGGGTGCTCTCACAGATCCTCGGTCGTGAGGGTGTCGCGGCAGCCACGGCGACGGCCGACGAAATGGACGCCGAGATGAGCGCGGACGGCGGCGTCGCGTCGGTCGCGGAGCCATCCGGCGACGAGTTCCATAATATCCAGGTCTCGATCCTCCTCGGCACCGCCTACGCAGCGAGCGTCGGCGGCGTCGGCACCCTCATCGGGACGCCACCGAACGCGGTGCTCGCCTCCCAACTCAACGAGATCCTCGGCTACGAGATCGGCTTCGCCCAGTGGCTGCTCATCGGACTCCCGATCGTCGTCGTCACTCTCCCGATCGTCTGGTACGTGCTCACGTTCGTGCTCTACCCGCCGCGTGTCGACGACGTGAGCGATGCGCGCGCGGAGGCTAAACAGTATCTCGCCGACGAGGGACCGCTCGAACCGCGCGGCAAACGTGTTGCAGTCATCTTCACTGTGACGGCGCTCCTGTGGGTCGTCGGCGGCCTCGGCGATTTCATCACCCCCGTGCTCCCCGACGCGTGGGGTGTCACGCTGTTCGGCGGTGACGGAACGAGCGTCTTCGGCGTCGATGGCCACCAGGGGCTGTTGTACTACGTCATGGTGGGGATGCTGTCCATTCCGGCGCTCGTCCTCGCCGACACGATGGAGTGGGACGAACTCGCCGACATCGACTGGGGAACCATCCTGCTGTTCGGCGGCGGGATCGCGCTGGCCGATGCGCTCGCCGCGACCGGTGCGACGAGGTGGATCGCCGATACGGTCTTCCGATCGCTGACGGGCACTCCCATCCTCCTGGTCGTCGCCGTCGTCGTCCTGCTGGTCATCTTCCTGACCGAAATGACGTCGAACACGGCGACGTCGACCATCATCGTCCCTATACTCATCAGCATCGGCAGCGTCTTCGCGGCCACACTCGGACTCACCGACGTCGCCGCCGCCGTGTTCCTCTCGGTGTCGGGGGCCATCGCTGCGAGTTTCGCGTTCGCGCTGCCGGTCGCTACCCCGCCGAACGCCATCGTCTTCGGGAGCGGCTACCTCAAACAGCGCCAGATGATGCGCGCCGGCGTGGTGTTGAACCTCCTCATGACGGCGATCCTCACGGTCCTCATCTGGCTGCTGTTCCAGTTCGTCTGGCCGCACATCCTCTGGTGACGTCCCCTGTTTCCACTCGAACGCCCCGAACGTCCCCGACTCCACGGCCGCCGGGATTTTTGCCCGCTGCGTACCTCCACCGTGCATGGACGAGACCGCCGACCCCGCCCTCGGTGCGGCGTGGCGCGACGAGTTCCCGTGGCAGTTTCTGACCCGACTGTGTGAGATCGACGACCGCCTCGGCGGCCATCCGGGCGAGCGTCGGGCCGCCGATCTCGTCGCCAACGGGTTGGAAAGCGCCGGAATCGACCCCACGATCGAGCCCTTCGAGATGCAGCGCTGGACGCGCGGACACGCAGAACTCGCCGTTAGCGCGCCCGCGGATGCCCGGAACGGTCTCGGGGCGGACGAGTCGACCGACCGGACCTTCGAGACGGTCGCGCTGCCGTACTCGCCCGCCGGCGATGTCCACGCCGACCTGGTCGACGTCGGTCACGGCACGCCCGACGAGATCGACGCAGCCGATGTTGGGGGGAAGGTGGCGCTTGCGAGCACCGACTCACCGTCGGACGAGCGCCGAGTTCACCGGATGGAGAAGCTCGGCCACGCCGCGGCCGCCGGCGCGGCGGCGTTCGTCTTTCACAACCACCGCCCCGGTCAGCTTCCCCCTACTGGGGCGCTCCGGTTCGATCACGAGGCCGCGATCCCCGGAATCGGTGTGAGTCACGAGACCGGTACGTGGCTCACCGAGTACGCCGACCGCGGTGCGAACGCGTCGGTTACTGTGGAGGCGACGACCGAGCAAGGCGAGAGTCAGAACGTCGTCGGCCATCTCGGCCCCGATACCGACGAGGAGATCGTGCTGCTCGCCCACTACGACGCTCACGACGTCGCGGAGGGCGCGCTCGACAACGGCTGTGGCATCGCGGTCGCGGTCGCCGCCGCCCGAATCCTCGTCGATTTGGACCTCGACTGCGGGGTTCGAGTGGCGGGCGTGGGCTGTGAGGAACTCGGCTTGATGGGCAGCGCGGCGCTCGCCGAGGCCGTCGATCTCGACCGCATGCGGGCGGTCGTCAACGTCGACGGGGCCGGCCGACATCGCGATCTCCACGCGATCACCCACACCGCCGACGCGATGGCGGACGTGGCCGAGCGTGTGAGTGATCTCACTGCTCATCCGATCTCGGTGAGCGATCGGCCCCATCCCTACAGCGACCACTGGCCGTTTCTCCACGAGGGCGTGTCGGCGCTCCAGCTCCACAGCCACCGCGCGGGCGAAACCTCGCGCTGGGAGCGCGGCTGGACTCACACCCGGGCCGACACCCGTGACAAGGCCGACTCGCGTATCCTCCGCGAGCACGCGATGCTCGCCGCGCTCCTCGTCCGCGAACTCACGGCCGCCGATCCCGACCGCGTCGACACCGACGCCCTCCGCGCGCGCCTCCAAGAGGACGGCGCGGAGCCGGGGATGCGCGCGGCGGGCGTCTGGCCCGACGGCTGGGAGTGATCGCCGCCCCGCTCAGGCTCGGAGCTTTCGGTACGAGACCCACACCGCCGCGAGGGCCGCGACGCCCCCGATCACGAACGCCACGGGCTGACCCGATCCACCCCACTCCCAGCCCAGAAACGTGGATCCGAACAGAGCGATGAGCACCACGGCGACCCCGATGACGGTACCGATCGTCGATGAATCGCGTTCGAACACGGACGCCATACGAGAACTAGTGATCTGGCCGACAATAAAATTTCGCCGATATCACATATATTCGATGCGAGAACTCGATCCTGGCCGACGTTCTCGACTGCGACGCCCTCCTTGGGATGACGGGTGAGTACCGGCGAGCGAGACGATGCGTTTCGATGGCTGTAGACCAGCACACGTTCTCGCGATCTCACTCGCCGATTCCGTTTCGTACCGAACCCGCAACCCGTCCGTCCACCACGGCCGCGACCCGGCGCTGTTCGAAGACTTCGCGCGCGCTCGCTGCGGCTTCGGTGTCGATCCGGAAATCGAGATCGGGGTACGAAACATCGGTCAGCACGAGCGCTGCGGCGGATGCGGGACCGATGCCCTCGGGCCCCGAAAGCGGTGCGGGCGAGAGCACTCGACCGATCTTCGAGAGCGGGGCCGTGTCGGCTGCGACTTCCTCGACGAGCGCGACGACCCGCCGGACGAGCTGGCGCGAGAAGCCGCCCGCACGGAGTTCGATCACGAGGAACTCGCCGTCCGATTCGATCGCTGGATCGAGCGTCCGAACGGTCCCGTTATCGTCCGGCGTGAGGTTGTGAAAATCGTGTTCGCCCGAGAGTTCCGACAGCGCCTCGCGCGCCCGGTCGATGTCGGCGTCGGGCGCGTGGAGGTGGTAGGTGTACGTCCGTGACGTGGCATCGTGGGTGGCGTGAAACCCCGCTGGAGCGTCGGCTGACGCCCACGCCCGGATCGACGCCGGGAGTTCACCGTTTAGCGCCGCAGGCGTGAGCCACTCGGGGGACTCGAACGCCATCGTCTGTGCGACCGCCGAGACGCCCGCGTCGGTCCGGCCCGCGGCGGCGTACGTCGGTGGTTTGTCGGCAGTCGGGCCGAGCACGTCCAGATCGCGGAGCGCATCGAAAACCCTCTCCTCGACGGTCGGAACGTCGGGCTGACGCTGGAAGCCGCGAAACGGCCGGCCGTCGTAGGCTACCCGGAACGCGCGCAGTCCGCGACCGTCGTCGTCCATCAGGCGAGGTCGTCGTAGGTCGGCCGCTCGTGCTCGCCGGGGAACGACTCGACCGGCACCTGAGCCTGATCGCCCGACTCCATGTCCTTCACCGTGACCTGGCCCTCCGCGAGATCCTGCTCGCCCACGATCACCACGGTCTCAGCGTTGATCGAATCCGCGTACTCCAGCTGTGCGCCGAAGCTCCGGCCCGCGACGTCGGTCTCGACGACGTTGCCCCGCCCTCTGAGATCGCGGACGACGCGGGCGGCCGTCGGACGGGTGTCACCGATCTGGAGGACGTAGTAGTCGGTCGTCACCCTCTCCTCGGGCCAGACGCCCGCACGCTGACAGAGCAGCGAGAGCGGCGCGAGTCCCGGCGCGACGCCGACGGCGGGCATCGGCTGGCCGCCGAACCCCTCGATCAGGTCGTCGTACCGACCGCCGCCGAACACCGACCGACTCACCTCTCCTGTGGAGTCGAAGCACTCGAAGACCACTCCCGTGTAGTAATCCAGCCCGCGGGCAGTGTCGAGCGAGAGCGTGCAGTACTCGCGCGCGCCGAGGTCGTCGGCAGCGTCGAGCACGTTCCGAAGGTTCGTGACCGCGCTCTCGACCTGTTCCGAGCCGGCGAACGCCACGAGGTCGTCGAGGTCGTCCTCAGGGGTCTCGAGCAGTCCGTCGAACTCCTCCGCTTGGCCATCCGAGAGCCCAGCGTCGGCGAGGAGGCCGTGGTACTCGCCGACTTCGAGCTTTTCGCGCTTGTCGACCGCCCGGATCGCGGCCCCGGTGTCGACCTCGCCCTCGAACGATGCGAGCAGCCCGCCGAGGACATCGCGGTGGCTCACCCGGAAGTCGAAGTCCTCGCTCGTGAGCCCCAGTTCGGTGAGCGCGTCGGCGGCGTAGGCGAGCACCTCGGCGTCTGCTGCCGGCTCGGCTGAGCCGAAGATGTCGACGTTGGTCTGGTAGAACTCGCGGAACCGGCCCTGCTGGACCTGCTCGTACCGCCAGAACGGTCGTGTCGAGAACCACTTCACGGGTTTCGAGAGCTCCTGCTGTTTGGCGACCACCATCCGAGCGACGGTCGGGGTGAGTTCGGGCGTCATCGCCACGTCACGGCCGCCCTGATCGGTGAACGAGTAGAGCTCCTCGACGATCTCCACACCGCTCTTGTCGACGTACATCTCGGTGCGTTCGAGTGCCGGCGTCCCGACCTCGCGGAAGCCGTAGCGCACGGCGGTCTCTTCGAGTGTGTCGATGACGGCCCGCCGGGCACTCATTTCGCCCGGATAGAAATCGCGAAAGCCCTTGGTGCGGTCGTACATACCGGCGAGTGGCGAGCCCGCGCTTGAAGCCTTTCGGTTGTTCCGCACTCAGCGGCGCTTGATGTCGAAGCTCTGCTGGTCGGGTTTGAGCTCTTGGAGGAGCTGGCGCATCTGGTCTTCGTCGATCTTGTCGCCGAGCCGGCCGCTCCGCGCGAGCGCGATCACCTGCTGTTCGACCTGCTCGCCGAAGTCGGGTTTCGACATCTTGACCGAGTTGAGCCGCTTGCGCGCACCGTCGGTGAGATGCTGGCGGAGCTGGGCCTTCTTCTGGGCCTCGGCCTGTTCCTGCTGGGCTTTCATCGCCTCCTCGCGGTCGCCGCCCTCCCCACCCTGCTGTTCCTGGAGCTGTTCGAGCTTCTCCTGGCGGAGCTGTTCGAGTTCGTCGTCGTCGGGTGAGCCGCTCATACGTCATAGTACGGCTACCCGAACAAAAACCCGGCGGACGCTCCTGTCCGATTTCCCCTTCCCTATCGCCCGTTCGGATCGAAATTCACGAATTCACGTGCATTCGTGAATTTCACTCACCGATTGAGGGTGTGGATCGCCTTGCCTCGGGCGTTCTCGACGGCTTCCATCACGGCCTCGCCGAGGGTCGGATGGGTGTGGATGGTCGCGGCGATGTCCTCCAGGGTCGCACCCATCTCGATCGCGAGGCCGAACTCCGCGATCATCTCGGAAGCCTCCGGCGCGACGATCTGCGCACCGAGGATGAATCCTGCATCATCGTCGGCGACCACGCGGACGAACCCCTCGGTCTCGCCGAGCGTGAGCGCACGCCCGCTCGCCTGCATCGGCATCTCGCCGACGACCGGCGAGAACCCTGCCTCCTTGGCCTCCGCCTCGGTCATTCCGACGGTGCCGATCTCTGGGTCGGTAAAGACGGCAGCGGGCACGCTCTGGTAGTCGAGCGCGGCTGGTTCGCCCGCGATGACCTCGGCGGCGACCTCGCCTTCCTTCATCCCCTTGTGGGCGAGCATCGGCTCGCCCGCGACGTCGCCGACCGCGAAGACGTGCTCGATGTCGGTTCGCGCGCGGTCGTCGGTGTCGAGGAACCCGCCCTCGCCTGGTTCGAGCCCCACCGCGTCGAGGTTCAGGGTGTCGGTCACGGGTTCGCGCCCGACCGCGACGAGCGCCTTCTCCGCACCGAACTCCGACACGTCGCCGTCTTCGTTTTCGGTCCTGACGGTGATCCCGTCGCCGGATTCCTCCCACTCGCTCGCGGCCTCGCCGAAATGGAAGTCGATCCCCAACTCTTCGGCCCGGCTCTTGACGACGCGCGCGACGTCGTCCTCGTAGGCGGGCAACGCGGAATCGAGCATCTCGACGATGGTGACGTCGGTACCGAGCTTGGCGAACACGGTGGAGAGCTCCATCCCGATGTAGCCCGCACCGACGACCACGAGGCTCTCGGGCACGGTGTCGAGCGCGAGCGCGTCGCGCGAGGAGATGACGTGCTCACCGTCGAACTCGAAGTTCGGGACCTCGATCGGGCGCGAGCCGGTAGCGACGATGGCGTGTTCGAAATCGATGGATTCGGAGCCCTGACCATCGCCGCTGTGGGCCACCCGAACGGTGTTCTCGCCCGCGAACTCCGCGCGACCTTCGACGAGGTTCACACCATTAGCCTTACAGAGCTTCTCGACGCCGCTGGTGAGCTGATCGACGATCTCGTCCTTCCAGCCCACCATCGCGCTCAGATCGACCGCGGGATCGGCGTGGATGCCCATCGCCTCGGCTTCGCTTGCATCGTGGGCGACGTCGGTCGCCGAGATTAGCGCTTTCGAAGGGATGCAGCCGTGGTTCAGACAGGTCCCGCCGTAGGCGTCCTTCTCGACGAGGGTGACGTCGAGGTCCAACTGGCCGGCGCGGATGGCGGCGACGTAGCCGCCAGGCCCCGCGCCGATGATCAGTACGTCGGTTCCGGTTGTTACGTCGCCAACGACCATGCACGGCAAAACTCGCCGCTGCGTGAAAAACCAGGTGGGTTTCGTCGCCCGATCTCTGCGTCGTGGTTAGTGCGGGCACTCTCCAGGCTCTGATGCCAAAACCCGAGTACGAGTCGAAACCAGCGAGAGCCGAGAACCGCTATTCGAGCAGCAGTCGGTTCGGGTGCTCGAGGTACTCCTCGACCTTGTTCGTGAACTGTGCGGCGATCGCGCCGTCGAGCACCCGGTGATCGAAGGAGAGTGAGACTGTCATCACGTGGCGCGGCACTACTTCACCGTCGACGACGCGTGGCTTCTCCTTGATCGCGCCGAGCGCGAGGATCGCGACCTCGGGATGGTTGACGATCGGGGTGGCATACTCGCCGCCGATCGCGCCGACGTTGGTGATGGTGAAGGTGCCGCCCTGCATCTCCTCGCGCGAAATCGAGCGTTCGCGCGCCTTCTCGACCAGCTCGTTCATCTCCGAGGCGAGCTGGAGCAGAGTCTTGTTGCCAGCGTCACCCACGACGGGAACCATCAGCCCCGCGTCGGTCGCCGCCGCCACGCCGACGTTGTAATACTTCTTCTGGACGATTTCCTCGCTTTCCTCGTCGAGCATCGCGTTCACCATCGGGAACTCCCGGAGCGCGGCGACACACGCCTTCATTACAAATGGCATGTACGACAGCGAGATGCCGCGCTCGGCCGCGACTTCCTTCAGCTCCCCGCGGGTCTCGACCAGTTCGGTGACGTCGACCTCGTCGTGGTGGGTGACGTGGGGCGCGGTGAACTTCGAGGCCTCCATCTGCTGGCCGATGGTCCGGCGCACCCCGCGATACGGGATCCGTTCTTCCTGCGCTCCCGCACCCGACTCACCCGCCGCGATCGCGGCCGTGTCGGCCGCCTGCGCCTCCTGCTGGGCCTCGGCGTACGCCTCGACTGCCGCCGGCGAGACGAACGCCTCGCCGTCGCGCTCCTCGTCGGTCGGCACGTGGTCGATGTCGACGCCCGCCTCCTCGGCGAGACGTCGCGTCGCGGGTGCGGCGAGCGTGCGGTCGCGGTCCGCGGCGGACGGTGCGGACGCCTGGCCGGCACCGCCGCCGGCCGCTCCACCGCTTTCGGCGGTTGTGCCGGCTTCGTCGGACACGTCTGAGACGGCCGACGTGACCTCCTCCCCGCCCGTTCCGTCGTCCTCGGCGGCTTCGCCCGCCTCGCTCGCGCCGCCTTCGGCGGCCGCACGAACGTCGTGTTCACTCACCCGGCCGCCGGGGCCCGATCCCTCGACGGTCGCGATGTCGATCCCCTGCTCGCGCGCGAGCCGACGGGCGCTCGGTGCGGCGAAGACCCGTCCGTCGGCGGTCGACACTTCGCCGCCCTGGCCTGCCTCTGCACCGGCTTGGGCTGCTTCGCCCTCTGCTCCGTCGGCATCGGTCTCGGTCGCGGTGTCGGTCCGCGTCTCGGTCGACTCCTCCTGGCCTGTCGCGTCCGTTTCGTCCTCGCCCTCCACGGCGAACGTGATGATGACGTCGCCGACGGGCACCATCTCGCCCTCCTCGGCGCGGATCTCCTGGACTGTGCCGTTCACCGGCGATGGGACATCGACCACCGCTTTGTCGGTCTCGACCTCGGCGACCGGCTGATCCTCCTCCACCGTGTCGCCCGTCTCGACCAGCCACGCGACGATCTCGCCCTCGGCGACGCCCTCGCCGACGTCGGGCAGTTTGAACTCACGGACCATTTCAGAACTCCGCGGCCTCCCGGATTCCGTCGGTGATCCGCGCCGCCTCGGGGAGGTAGTAGTCCTCCAGCGCGTACAGCGGGAACGGCGTATCGAAGCCCGTGACGCGCTTGATCGGGGCTTCCTGATACATGAGCGCCTCCTCCTGGATCGTCGAGGTGATCTCGCCAGCGAGGCCCCCCGTTTTGGGAGCCTCGTGAACCACCGCGGCGCGTCCCGTCTTCTTGAACGATTCGAGAATGGTTTCCTCGTCGAGCGGCGAGAGCGTGCGGAGGTCGACCACTTCCGCGTCGATCCCCTCCTCGGCGAGGTCCTCGGCGGCCTCAATGGTCGGGCGGGTCATTGCGCCCCACGTGAACACCGACACATCACTCCCTTCTCGGCGGACGGCGGCCTCGCCGAGCGGCACGGTGTAGGACTCGTCGGGGACCTCCTCGCGGAACGCCCGGTAGATGAGTTTGGGTTCGAGGAACATCACGGGATCGGGGTCGCGGATCGCCGACGCGAGCAGTCCCTTGGTGTCGTACGGCGTTGAGGGGATCACGACCTTGAGGCCTGGCTCGTGAACGAAGAAGGCCTCTTTCGATTCGGAGTGGTGTTCGGGCGCACGAATCCCGCCGCCGTACGGCGCACGAATCACCATCGGGCAGGTGTACCGTCCCCGAGAACGGGTCCGGAGTCGGGCGGCGTGGCTCACGATCTGGTCGAACCCCGGGTAGATGAACCCGAGGAACTGGATCTCGGGCACCGGCCGGAGGCCGTACGCCGACATCCCGACCGCCGTTCCGATGATCCCCGACTCGGCCAGCGGCGTGTCGATCACGCGGTCGTCGCCGAACTCGTCGTAGAGTCCCTGTGTGGCGCGGAATACACCACCGTTCTTCCCCACGTCCTCGCCCATCACGAGCACGTCCTCGTTCCGCTCCATCTCGCCGTACAGCCCGTCCCGGACGGCCTGCACGAGCGTCAGGTTCTGCGTCTCTCCCTCCACGTCAGTCTGTTGTGCTTCGCTCATGAGTTATTCGAGAAGTTCGTCGTCGCCGTGGGTGTCGCGTAGCCGTTCGAGATAGCGCCGCTGTTCTTCGAGTCGTTTGGGCATGTCCGCGTAGACGTGCGCGAACATCTCCTCGGGATCGGGCCGGTCGTACGCCTCGGCGGCGTCGATCGCGTCGGCCACTTCGTCCTCGATCTCCTCCTCGATCGCGTCGATCCGCTCGTCGTCGAGGAGGCCCTGGTTTTCGAGGTACGTCTCCAGACGGGGGATCGGGTCCTTCGCTTTCCACTCCTCGACCTCCTCGTCGTCGCGGTAGACCGAGGGATCGTCGGCGGTGGTGTGCGCGCCGAAGCGGTACTGGACCGCCTCGATCATCGTCGGCCGGAGCTGATCCTCGTCGGGATCCTTCGCCTTCTCGATCGCGCGCCGCGTGACCTCGTACACGGCGAGCGGGTCCATCCCGTCGACCTGGATCCCCTCGAACCCGTAGGCGTCGGCCTTCTGGGCCAGCGTCGCCGCCGCGGACTGGCGTTCCCGGGGAACCGAGATCGCCCACTGGTTGTTGTTACAGAAGAAGATGTTGGGGGTGTCGAACACCCCGGCGAAGTTCAGTGCCTCGTGGAAGTCGCCCTCGCTGGTCGCGCCGTCGCCGAAGTAACAGAGGAAGGCCTTGTTCTCGCCTTTGAGCTTCGAGGCCCACGCCGCGCCGGTCGCGTGGGGAAGTTGGGTCGCGATCGGCACCGCGGGCGTGAAGATGTTGGCGTCGTCTTCCTCGTAGCCGACCTCGTGGCCCATCCAGTAGAGCAGGGTACGCTCCAGGGAGAACCCCCGGATCATCGACGCGCCGTGCTCGCGATAGCTCGGGAACAGCCAGTCGTCGTCGGCGAGCGCGTGGGCGCTGCCGACCTGTGCGCCCTCCTGGCCCGACAGCGGTGGGTAGGTCCCCATCCGCCCTTGGCGCTGGAGGGAAACGGCGCGTTGATCGAAGTGGCGAACCAGGCGCATCTCGCGGTACATCCCCACGAGGGTCTCCTCGTCAAGGTCGGGCGGCTCCACGCCCTCGCGTACCTCGCCGTCCTCGTCGAGGATCCCGAAGCGCTCGCCGGGGTCGCGCTGTAGCGTACTCACGGGCAAAGCCACCTCGCTGACATACCAACCGACTCGGCCGCCTCGGTTATATCCCTTTTGTAAATGACTTTCCGTGGCTGCCAATCTTGCCAGCCACGCTCGGATAGTTGCTGTTCGTCCGATTTTCGGCCGGAAAAACGACGATCGTCAGCGTCAATCGCGCTCGCTTCGATCGAGCGTCGCCACTCCCGAGCGCGATCGGTCGTGGCCGTTCTCGTCCGGTGTTCACACCGACCGCGAGGCGGCGCGTGCCGTCGTCCGCGCCTCCTCGACCGACCGTCCCTCTCGAATTACTGCGTCGACGAACAGTTCGCCCGCCTTGTACGACGATCGCACCATTGGGCCGCTGGCACAGTAGAGGAAGTCGAGGTCGTCCTCGGCGACCGCTCGCCACGTCTCGAACTTGTCGGGGTGGACGTACGAGCCGACCTCCAGATGGCTCCGCGAGGGCTGGAGATACTGACCGAGGGTGACGACGTCGACGTCGGCCTCGCGGAGGTCGGTGAGCGTCTGGTACACCTCGTGGTCGTACTCGCCGAGACCGAGCATGATCGAGGTCTTGGTGTAGATGTCGGACTCGCGTTCGACCTGTTCCAGTACGGAAAGGGACTGCTCGTAGTTCGCCCGGCGGTCCCGGACGGGCCACTGGAGGCGCTCGACGGTCTCGATGTTGTGGGCGATCACGTCGGGTTCTGCGTCGATGATCTTCCGGACGCAGTCGGGATCGCCCTGGAAGTCGGGGATCAGCACCTCGACGAGGATCTCGGGGTCGCGCTGCTTGATCGCCGCGATGGTCCGCGCGAAGTGGCTTGCGCCCTGGTCGTCGAGATCGTCGCGGTCGACCGACGTGAGGACGACGTAATCGAGACCGATTTCGGCTACCGCCTCCGCAACGTTTGCGGGTTCGTCGGGATCGAGCGGCCCCATTCCGCCAGTCTCGACGTCACAGAAATTACAGCCGCGCGAGCACCGCTCGCCCATCAGCATGAACGTCGCGGTCCCCGGACCGCTGCCGGCTCCGTCCCCGCCGGACCAACACTCGCCCATATTGGGGCAGTTGGCCTCCTCGCAGACGGTGTGGAGGTCGCGCTCGCGGAGCGTGCGCTTGATCTCGGTGAATCGCTCCCCCGAGGGCGGTCGGGTCCTGAGCCAGTCGGGCTTGCGCGCGCGACTCATTGTTCGCTCTCGGGACCGCGCCGGCAAAAGCGTGGGGTTCGTCGATGCGCGCGCTGTCGGGCGACGGACTGTGAGACACACCGATCCGCGATAACTTCGATCCGTCGAACACGGGGGAAAATTAATCAACGGTACCGTACACAGCTACTCCCAACGCAATGTTCGACCTCTCGCCCGAGGAAATCACCGAGGGCTCGTTGGCGCGCGCGCTCGTCACGCTCGCCGCCCCGTTGCTCGTGCAGAACCTCGTTTTGGTCGTCCAGCAGGCGGTCGACCTGTTCTGGCTCGGTCGGCTGAGCTCGACTGCGGTCGCCGCGGTCGGGCTTGCGCTGCCGATTCTCGCGCTGCTGTTCGCGCTGACGATCACCGCTCCGTTCGTCGGCACCCAGGTGCTGGTCTCCCAGCGGATCGGCGGTGAGGACGTCCCCGCCGCGCGACGGACCGCCGCCACGGGGCTCGGTCTCGCGCTCGTGCTCGGGGTTGGCGGCGGTGCGGTCCTCTGGGCCAGCGCGCGCCCGCTAACCGATCTTCTCACGCTCGCCCAGGGAGGTGCTGGTGGCGAGGTGACGCGGCTCGCGACCGTTTATCTCGGCGTGCTCGCGCTCGGGCTCCCTTTCGCCGCCGCGAGCGATGCGGTCGAGGGGGCGTTCATCGGGTGGGGTGACTCGCGTGCGCCACTGTACATTTCGATCGCCACTGTGGCAGTGAATCTGGGACTCGACCCCGTGTTGATCTTCGGGTGGGGTCCCGCGCCTGCGCTCGGCGTCCAGGGCGCGGCGTTCGCCACGGTTGCTGGCTACGGGGCCGGCCTCACGCTCGCGCTCGGCCTCGCACTCGCCGGCCGGAACGGCGGGATGTACTCGCGCGCGGCCGCAAGGTTCGATCGTGACGAACTCCGCGAACTCCTCGACGTCGGCGCGCCGGTCGCGGGCCAGGGCGCGGTCAGACAGGTCGTTCGGGTGCTGATCGTCGCGATCGCGTTCGCCGCCGGCGGTGCGGCGGGCCTCGCAGCGTACACCGTGGGCGCACGGATCGCCTCGATCGCGTTCGTCCCGGCGATCGGGCTCCAGCAGGCCACCCAGAGCGTCGTGGGCCAGAACCTCGGTGCCGAGCTGCCCGAGCGCGCGCGGCGTGCGACCTACCTCGGGGTGGCGATCGCGGCCGTCGGGCTCGGTGTGATCGGCGCGATCCAATGGTTCGTACCGACCGCGATCGCCACCACGTTCGCCCCCGAACTCACCGACCGCGCACTCGCGTTCTCGGTCGACTATCTCCGGATCCTCGCGTACGGCTACCCTGCGATCGGGGTGGCGTACATCTTCGAGGCGGGCTTCAACGGCGCGCGGCGTACCAGAACGAGCTTCGTCGCGACAGTGCTCCAGTTCTGGGCCGTCCGACTCCCGATCGCGGCGGGGGCTGGCGTGCTGCTGGGCGTCGGTATCGACGCGGTGTTCTGGGCGGTCACGATCTCGAATATCTCGGCCGCGATCGGGCTCGCACTCTACTATCGTCACGAAATGTCGAGCGGCATGCTTCAGTGCGCGACCGAACGCGCTACCGCCGCGGACTGAATGCCGGGCAATCACTGATTACGCCGGACGACGAACCTTCCTCCATGAGTACACCGGCAGCGTCCACGGGACGGCTTCGACGGGGGTGGGACTACTACCGCCGCTACACGAAACGACGAACCGGCGTTCACGCGGCGGCGGCAGCCGCGCTGACAGCGTTCGGGCTGCTGGCCACCGTCCACCGCGGGTTCATCGCCGTCGCGATTGCGTCGTACCTCCTTCCACCGATCTATCTCTATCTCACTGGCGACGAGATCGCTGGCGACGAACGAACGGAGACCCGCGTCGATCGGGGTACTCGGCGCAGCGCCGTCGGGGACGCCGATGCTGACGCGGACGCGGACGGCACCGACGGCGACGGCGACGCCGACGCGGATGGCGGGGATACCGACACTGACTCGGACGGTCCGGACACGGATACGGACTCCGACGGTGTCGACACCGATTCGGATTCGGACGGGTAGTCATATGTCGCCTTGAACAACTCTTCTGACTACCACCACGGGTGTTTCCAGCCGTGTCACCGAGTCGGATCGAGCGCCCGAGCGACGGGTAAGGAAACGCCTTTGGCCGCCCCACACCCAGCGTCAGATCACGTGAATACTGTCGTTTCGTTCCGCTCACGACGCACTCATGCGAAGCACTCCCGGGAGTGCTTCGCATGAACGCCGTTGCCTCACTTCGTTCGCAACGGACTCACGACGATCGCCTCCGGAGGCGATCGCCGTGAACACCGTCGTTTCGCTCCGCTCACGACGAGCTCATGGGGATTGCTCCTCGGAGCAATCCCCATGAACGTCGCCGAAACCGTTCCGGAGTTCGCCGACGCGTTCGCCTTCGAGTCGTTCAACCGGATGCAGCGCGAGGCGCTGCCGGCGATCTTGGAGGGCGACGAGAACGTGGTCGCGAGCGCGCCCACGGCGTCGGGCAAGACCGCGCTCGCCGAACTCGCTATCTGCAAGTGTCTCGACGCGGGCGGCACAGCCCTCTTCATCGCGCCGCTGCGCGCGCTCACCAACGAGAAGGAATCCGAGTGGGAGCGCTTCGAGGACCTCGGCTATTCGGTGTACGTCGTCACCGGCGAGCGCGATCTCAACCCTCGCAGAGCGGAGCGCGCGGATATCCTCGTGATGACTCCTGAAAAAGTGGACTCGGCCACCCGGAAACACGATTCCCCCAGATACGGGTTCATCACCGACGTCGCGTGCTGTGTGATCGACGAGGTCCACCTGCTCGACTCCGAGCGGCGGGGCAGCGTGCTCGAAGTCACGATCTCGCGGCTCCGACGGCTCTCGGCACCCAGAATCGTCGCGCTCTCGGCCACGATGCCAAACGTCGACGAGGTCGCCGCCTGGCTCGACGCACCGCCCGAGACGACGTTCGACTTCGGCGAAGAGTACCGGCCCGTGGAACTCGAAGCCGACGTTCGGACCTACACCCACGGCGAGAACGCCTTCGCCGACAAGTACCGCCGGCTGTACCGCGCGCTCGATCTCGCGGAGGAACACATCCGCGACGACGGCCAGGCGCTCGTCTTCGTCGCCTCCCGCCAGGATACCGTCCGCGCCGCGGAGAAAGCGCGGGACGAACTCGCCTCGCGGGACGTCCCGATCGGTGCGCGCGGCGACTACGATTTCCACACCGAGACCCAGATCCTCGAAAACCAGACCCTCCGGAACTCGGCGCTCGACGGCGTCGCCTTCCACCACGCCGGCCTCTCGAAGTCCGACAAGGATCACGTCGAGGAGTGGTTCCGGCAGGGGAAAATACAACTCCTCTTTTCGACCTCGACGCTCGCGTGGGGGGTGAATCTCCCCGCCCGGTGTGTCGTGATCCGAGACACCAAATACCACGACCCCTTGGAGGGCGAGGTCGACATGAGTCCGCTCGACGTACTCCAGATGCTCGGACGGGCGGGCCGGCCCGGCTACGACGACGCGGGCTACGCGCACGTGGTCTGTGACGGGAGCGACGCCGAGAAGTATCGTCGTCTGCTCCGCGACGGGAAGGCGATCGAATCACACCTCACTGCGGACCTCGACACCCACCTCAACGCCGAAATCGCGATGGGCACGATCGGGGATGTCGGCGACGTGATGGACTGGCTCGAAACCACGTTCGGGTTCGTTCGTGCGCGGAGCAGTTCGAACCCCGACGCGGTCGAGGAACTGCGCGAGCGGGTCCGCGAGACGCTCGCCGAACTCCGGGAGCGCGGATTCGTCGCAACCGACGACCTCCGGGTGTCGGCCACGCCGCTCGGAACGCTCGCCTCTGCCTACTATCTCCGACTCCCGACCGCGAGCCGGTTCGAGGAGCTCGCAGGGACCGATCCCGATACTGACGAAATTCTCGAAACCGTCGCTGCCAGCGCGGAGTTCGACAGCGTGAACGCACGGCAGGCCGAACGCGACGCCATCGACGACGTGCTCGGCACCCGGGGATCGGACCTCGATTCGGGTGTCCGCAAGGTGCTCGCGATCCTCGAAGCCAGCACGACCGGTTCGACCCCCACCGAGCTCGGGAGCGACGCGTGGGTCATCCGACAGAACGCGCTCCGGCTGCTCGCGGCGCTTCGGGCGTTCCTCGATCGGTTCGGTGGGCCACGCGAAGCGAACCGCGCGAGTTGCGTGGCCGCACGCGTCGAGAACGGCGTGAGCGAGGACGCCGCCGCGCTCACCGCGATCGACGGCGTCGGACCGGGTCGGGCGAGCAAGCTCGCCGGCGAGGGTATCGAGACGCCCGCCGACCTCGTCGCCGCCGGCACCGCGGGGCTCGTCGACGCCGGACTGAGCGAGGGTGTCGCCGAGCGCGTCGTCGAGAGCGCGCGCGAGTTGCCCCGTATCGATGTCGAGTGGGGGGAGTTCCCCGAACGGATCGCGCGCGGCGAGAACGATCCCCGCGAGGTCACGATCACGAACCACGCCGGTGGCGCGCGTGCCGGTATCCGGGTCACGGTGAACGATGTCGAGATGACCGCGACCGACTCCTATCTCGGCAGCGAGACAGTACCCGTGCCGGTGTTCGGTGGCGACCCCGATACGCTCACCTTCGCCGTCGAGGTGATCTTCCCCGAACTCCCGCTCGAACCGATCACCGAAACCAGAACTGTGTGGGTCGACTGACTGCTTTCGCGTCGATCCTCGTTACCGTGCGAGCAACGCAGCCCTGAGCTCCTGGGGGCCTTCGACCACCGTATCCGCCGCCGCGAGATCGAGTTCTTTCGCGTCCGCGCCACGGTAGCCGATACAGGACATTCCGGCCGCCGTGGCCGACGCCACGCCGTGGGTCGAATCCTCGACCGCGACGCATTCCGCGGGATCGACGCCGAGTTCGTCGGCCGCGTGACGGTAGACGTGAGGTTCGGGCTTGCCGGGCCCGTCCACGTCCTCGGCCGAGACGGTCGCGTCGAAGCCCGTCAGTTCGAACCGATCGCACACGAGGTCGATCCATTCGGGCGGCGACGAGGAGACGATCGCGAGGCGCGTCCCCCGATCCCGGAGCGTGCCACAGAGGTCGCGAAAGCCGTCCATGAGCGCGGCGCGCTTGGTGTATACCTCGCGGGCGGCTTCTTCGTAGATCCCAAGGAACTCCTCGCGATCGACGCTCACGCCGTACTCGTCGTCGAGGTAGTCGTAGACCTCGCGGTAGTTCATCCCGGTGATCTCGGCAGCCTGAAGGTCGGGAACGCCCGCTGCAGGGAAGATCCGTTCCTCCTCGATGTCGGCCCAGTAGCGCTCGGAATCAACGATCACGCCGTCCATGTCGAAAAGTACAGCTTTGCTAATACTCGCCTCGTCAGCAGCCATTATTCGGTCGAGCACCCAAGTCAGGAAGTAGATTCTGGTTCGGGTCTGCTCACACTCTGAGCTTGTAGATGTTTTCGAGATACAGGTCCGCTATGTCCTCGTAGTAGGTGTGGATGTAGCTGTCAATCGGGCCGGGGTCGTCAGTCGTCGCGCCACCCGGTTTGTCACCACGCATATACCGAACGAGGTCACGATTTAGGTCCTGCTCGACACGCCAATACGTCGTAAACCTGTGCCGGCCATAGTGACTCGTCACACCCCGGTGACGCTCCGTCTCGGCATATTCTGGATGGAAAGCACGTTTCCATGCCCGATTGATTGATTGTTTCCGGAGCTTGCCGTTTGCTTGTTTCGAGAGAAACAGCCACTGCGAACCGCTATCCGGGCGAACGAGTAGATACCGAACCAGTACGTGTCGTGTCTCGTCGTCAAGCGGCAGCAGACGTGGCCGCTGTGACTTGTTTCCTTCTCGCTCATGTGGGATATACAGTACGTTCTCACGGCCATCGAGCATCGGGTTCGTTCCCATGTCTGGGTAGTTACGTAGCACCTCACTGTTTTGGATAGAGAGGTCGGCCAACTGGATATTGCACAGTTCGGTTGCTCTCGCCCCGATCTTCAGCTGTAGAACTATCACTGCGCGGTCACGGAGGTGCGCAACCCCGTCGAGCACGTCGCGGAGTTCGTCCATTGGGATACGGGGTGGTTCCTTCGTCTCCGGTGCGGTAAATGAAACCTTCGAGCGGGCGAGTTGTATCGGGTTGTAGTCCTGTGGATGGGGAAACGCCGGGTCATCCTGCCAGTACGTGTATGCGACGTTCAGCTTCCGGAGCTTTGCTTTCACCGTTTCTGGGTGGTTCGATTTCCCCTCCTCCGCGAGTTCATATCGGATGAACCGCTTCACGTGTTCCTCATTCGGGCAAGCAGGATGCCGGCCTTCGCTTTCCATATGCTCACGCCATTCCTGAAACGTGGCGTCGTATCGCTTCCGCGTACTTTCCACGAGTTCGCGTGCGTCAAGCACTTCGGACGCAACGATTGCGAACGGGTCTATCTCGGTGCTTTCGAAGGTAGTGGCGTGCGCTGCGAGAGGGTCCACATCGCGGTCGAACGCTTCTGCGAGTGCTCTTCGCTGTGCATCTGTCCGATTCTCCATCGTCTCGGATGTGTCGCTCATGTGCTCCCTCCTGTTGGTTTGCCGCGTATTTTTTCGGCCCAAACCTTGCTGGCCGCGTCGTACTCCGCGGCAGCCATCAGAACTGGATGATAGGTGTGGGGGTGGTCTGTGTGCCACTGTAGCCAACGGTAGAAATCCTCGATTCGCACCCAATACGGAGTATATGCCGACCACAACGCGAGCTGGTCCAGTAGGCTCTCAAACCACGCGTTCACGTCTTCCGGAGTGGCAAGGGCGTGATGACGGCCTCGGTCGTCCATGTGTGCCTTCCAACGGCGCTCGACAAGCCGCGTGTCCTTCTTGAACTTGTCAGAGCTTCCCCGCTCCCACAGGTGGGTTTCGAGGTATTCGTCCCATACATCACGGCCGTCGTAGGCGGCCGCGTGCTGGTAGAAACGATAACGATCCGGCACCTCGTCAAGCGTCTTGTAGACACCCATGCGATCGTGTGGGTCTGTGGATTTGCTTTTCGCCACTTACATCACTTCCCTACTACCGACGTTCGTGGGGTAGTATTGGTCGTCTTCGACGCGGAGCGCGTCATCTTCTAAGTCCTCGATGTGTCGGTTTACTCGTTCAGGAGCAGTATCTACCACCCTTTGAACTATCTGACCGAACGAAGTGCCTGGGTTCTGCTCGACGTAGCGCCGGACGGCAGCACGCTCGCCACGATGCACCTGTTCTTCGAGTTCGGCGACCCGTTCGCGGGTCCGATCGAGTTCGTCCTTTAGGTCATTTCGCTGATCGCGAAGTTCTCGGTTTGTTTCGTCTGGCTCGACACTCGCATCGAACTTTTTCATCCCGGCTTCGACCATCGCCTGCATGAACTCGCTTACCGACATATCGAACTCATTGGCCCGCTGTTTCCAGCGGTCGTACTGGTCGCTCGTTGGGTAGGCCATAGCGGGCTGTGTGTCGACAGTCATTCGCTGTCACTCTCCGGTATTTCTTGCTTATCTGGCGGCTGAAGCGGTATCTCGTTGGGATCAATTACTCCGTTCTCTATCAGTCGTCGTAGCTCATCGAATTCGAGTGATTCGCCACGCTCGTATTTCCCGATCGCATTTGTCACAAGCCGTCCCTCCGTATCTATCTCGAGCACGATTTCGTTCAACTCTGTATCTCCATCCATTCGATCCAATCCACGTTCGATACCCTCCATGAGCAATCCGCGGAATCCTTCGCTGCTGAAGTCGGGATTAGGCCACCGATACTGCTGATACAGCAATCCTATGAGCGCGACACATGCGTCATGTATCTCTGGATCCGCATGAAGCGTGCCCGCGGCTTTCTCCCTGCGATTATACCGTCGATCTTCTTCGGTCTCTTTGACAAATGTCTGGTCTCGTTCGGAAGGCGACCAATTGTCGAAGAGGACGCGAAAGTCAAGCAACGCGTTTCGGACACGCTGGCGGAGTCGACGACGGTACTGACGATCATGCTTTTGATCGCTCGAACCGGTCAGCAAGTCCCAATCTCTGTCCGTCAAAATCCCGCGACTGCGATCTCTATCGTAGGCTTCTGCTGAATCGGCATCTTCCGTCACATACAAACGTAACGGAGTCACGCTCAAGTATATTCCGGTGAATAGGTCCACCTGCAATGGCACCGACCGAAAGGACCCAGAGGCCGCGGACAACCATCACGGTCCAGCGAGACCTGTACAAGCGGCTCGAAGGGCTAAAGCCGTACAAAAGTATGAGCTACAATGAATTCCTCTCGGAGCTGGCAGATACGTACGAACAAGGAGTTCAGGATCAATGAATCGAAAGAACGTCACCGACCCCCACGGGTATCAAGCGAGTGGGTCGGCAACGTCCTACAGCACGAGTCACACGCTCGGTCTCGTCCGGGCAAGGAATTTGGCTCACCCGGTCGACCGGAGGTGGACCCGTGACTGACGCTTGTCACCCGAGGCACAAATCCGTTTCGCGGACGGCTCGACTCGCTCGTGACTCCGACAACGACCCACTCGGAGTAGCGATGTTTCTCGCCACGGTCGATCTCCGCGCGCTCGAACTCGACCTCACAGGCGTCGACCGGGTGCAGTACACGGTTACGGACGGACACCTCATGCTCGACACCGTCACGGAGGGGATTCGATGAGCCGCGCCTTCTACTGTCCGGATTGTAAAACCATCCACGTCGTCGATCACCGAGGCCGCCAGAAACCGGAAGACGATCAAGAAGCGGATATAGACTTCATCTGTGGTCGCTCCGTGGAACTCATCCGCTCGCTCCGGTTGAGAGGGAAAAGATGACTGCATACGAGTACGCTCCGGAACTCAAGGAACGAGACCGATGGATCTGCTGGCGGTACGAGAAGCAAGACGGCGAACGGACGGACTCGCCGATAGCTCCGTACGACAGCACAACGTACGCGAGCGTTTCTGCCCCGGAGACATGGGGAAGTTACGAGGTAACGGTCAAGTATCATAATAGTAGTGACACGAACACCGATGGAGTCGCATACGTTCTCGGCCCCGACGATCCCGTTGCAATTGCGGATCTCCTGGGCTGCACTGATCCCGAGTCGCCAAACACCGAGAAATGGGCGCTGGACATAATGATGGATCTCCCCAGCTACACCGAGGTACTACCGACGGAGTCGGATCTTCGTGTGTTTGTGCTCGGATCTGTGCCCGAAGGTCGCAGTCGTCAGGAGCAGGAGCGAACCCTTGACGCCCTTGACGGCTGTTCGAGGGGTCCCGCAGTCGAATTATACGACGAGGGTGAATATGTACGGTTCACGGGTAATTCTCTCGAAGCCGTCCCTGAATCGGTCGAAGAGCACCAAGGTGGCCTCAACGAAGTATACGCCGAATACATTGCTGGAAATAGTGAGAACAAAATAACAGGTACCTCAACGCAGGGCAGCACGGGAGTCCCCACCCAACTCACCCCGAAAAACGTCGTGAAGGCCGCAGGTAAAAACCCGAACGAAAACGACCTTGGCAACCTCTCCGATCGAATGAAGGCAGGGGCGATATGGAAGCTGATCGAACGCTCCGACAGCATTCACCTCTGCGTACGTCGTGACAACGCCGCTCTGTTGGCGTTCGACGACGGTATCTGGAAGCCTGAAGCCAAACGTACACTCCGGCACGCCGCACGTCGGGCTCTGGGTTCTATTCACTACGGGAAACATATCGTCTCCGAATTGGAAGAGCAAGCGAAGAGCGATCCTGACTCTGAGGTCAAGCCCGAGGATCTCGGCCTCGAAACTAGCTACGTAGCTGTCGAGAATGGCTTGCTTGATCTCGAAGCGGCTGCCAACGGAGACGAGAATGCAGTCCGCGAACTCCGTCCTGAGAACTATGCGCTCACTCGATTGCCGGTTGAGTATGATCCGACCGCCGAATATGACGAGTGGGCTGATCTCGTCGAGGAGTGGGCGGAGGATGGCAAAGTCGACGCGCTGCAGGAGTATGTCGGATACTGCCTGCATATCGGTGATCTGCCGATCCATCGCGCCTTGATGCTTGTTGGCTCTGGGGCGAACGGAAAGGGAACGTTCCTGGCGGTCGTTCGCGCATTACTCGGTCCGGAAAATACGTCGTCAGTCGAACTACAGACGCTCGCCAGCGAACGAGACGCAGTAGCTGACATGTATGGTTCACTCGCTAACATCGATGATGACCTCTCTGCCCGAAAACTCAACGCCGGGCTAGGAACGTTCAAGAAGCTCGTCGCTGGGGATCGTGTGCGGGCACGGAGACTCTACGAGGATGCGTTCGAGTACAAAGCCATGGGGAAGCACCTCTATGCCGCGAACGAGGTCCCCCAAGTCGACGTTCCCGACGATGACGAAGCGTTTTGGCGGCGGTGGCTCCTCATCGAATTCCCGAACCATTATCCACCAAGTGAGCGGGACCCCGAACTCCGTGACCGTCTCAGCGAATCGGAGAGCCTTTCGGGTGTCCTCAACTGGGCGATTGAGGGATGGAATCGGCTACGTGATCAGGAGTATTTCACCAATGAGGAACAGCTCGCTCACGACAAACGCCGGCGCTGGCAAGCATGGGGCGACTCCGTCGACGAGTTCATCAGCGAGTGTGTCGAGAACGATCCCAACGCCGAGCGGCTCACGACCGGTGAAGCGCACCAGCAATACCAAGCATGGTGCCGCGAGAATAACAGGAACACAGTGGGACAGCGGCAGTTCACGAACACGCTCAAGAACGAAGACGTTGGGTACGGAAAGCACCGGATCGACGGGACCTCCACCCTTGGCTATGACGAACTCGGACTATCCGACATCGGCACAGAACTCGACGGTGGGACCGAGGACTCAAACCGAGGGATGAGCTTCTAAGAGCCTTCCCGGTTCGCTTCTGTTACGCTGGTTCACGGCGACGACGCGTCATCGTCAGCTATGATAACTCGATTCCCTGACAGATATGGTGCTTGTGGTGCATGGGCGGCGGAAATTTGCGATGAAGGTGATGTGGATGCAGGAGAGTACGCAGAAAAGATGCGGAAGGGATGCACCACATCCACCACACCAGTCTAGAAAATCACATCAGTGCCAGCATGAATGCTCGCAATGCAGTCGAGAGCGCTCCACATCATCCATTCCCATCTGACGTGTCGGCCAACACTCACGGTCACGTTGAGGAGTTACGCTATTCGGACTAAGCTCTCGACGGGCTCGAAGTGCCTCGTCTCGAAACGTTTTCGACACAGGCCAGGTAGGTCCGTACACTATCGAGTGCGTGGAGGGTACTTCGGATCAGGAGTGGCGAGGGACTAAAGAAGGTCGCAGCCTATTTTCAAATATGTCTCAGCCGGCATCTATTCCGATTTCGGAAGCTATCGAGAGCGCCGTCGGCGCGAATGATCGAACGCGCCGCGAGGATATTCGCTACCTCCGCCATCACGTCTCTGACGAGGAGCTATTCGTAGAGGTCGGACTCCCTGGTGGAGCATCTGGTGGAGCCGAAAGCATGATTGGATACTCGTCCGTAATCGCCAAGGGACTTCTCAAGAACTGTGCCGGCGACAGGACAGTCCATCTCGCGCTCGTACTCGCCGGTGACAGGCTCGCGCGTTTGACCGTGACTCCCGAAAGCGCCGACCTCAACGATTCCGAAGCCTTCCGACAGCAGTGCACGCACTCTCTACGCGTGGATTGAGCGGGCGGGTATACTGACCGCATTCTTTCGTGGATCTCGCGACCGGGTAGCTGGGGGTCGACCGGATTGATCCTGAGTGCTCGCAACCCCTTCGGGGGTCATCCTGCCGGTCCTTGTTATTATCTAATGGTAACACCCATTATCTTGCATATGCTGCCAGCGCTTTCCCTACCGGCTCACCCCAAAGCTCCCGGATTCAAGAATGTTCACTCGTAGTGAACAGCCGGATGTCGGTTCTCTTTATATACTCTGGAATTCACACTCTCTTATTCACTTTCTATATTCCTCGCTCACTTTGCACCGACCATCGCCAATCATCTACGGGCAATGTATCCCTGATAATTGCCGGTGAAACCAAGTGACTACAGCCTCACAACTAGCCAAGCTTAGCAGCATATTGGAACAGGATAGTCGCCGGAGGTGGACTTTACAGACCTCCAGTGGCCGAATTAGGGACAAGACCGGAACCCTTCACCAGCGGAGGTATCCGGTAGTGGGCAGTTTTCTCTCGTCGCACATCACTCTTTTCCCGCTTTCTGCTGCCCGTGAGGCGCAACCGTAATCAGAGGACCGTCAGCGGCCTACAGTAGCCTGTAATACGCTTTCCACCTCGACAACGTTGAGAGACCACGCAGAAATAGCTACCGACGCTCATGCCTCATTCTGAGGGCATTGGGCCTACGATGGGAGCGATGGATCAGCGATGTTCTCAGGTGAAACCGCAGTACGTTGTTCTTTTAGCGACTTTGCTTGACTCTCACCCACTGATTTGATTACCTGCTTGTCTGGCCAAACATGAACATCGACATCGTGCTTTGCACCGAGTTCTTCTGCCCACTGCATCTGTTGTATGGAATATTTGACCCAATACTCTCGATCGTTACTGATCTTTTTAAGTTCATCAGCCAGATGGTCTTTTCCGGCTTCCTCAGCTGCCTTTATGGTCATCTGAAAATTCCCTCCTCTTGGATTAATCGGTTCTTGGAACACAACTTCAGCATCAAGATTGGCAAATTCCTCTATGAGATTGTCAAATTCTTCATATGTTTGTGTTGGGTATGTAGGTGACATAGAAACATATACTGGAATACCTGCCTGACTTATTTTCCGCAAGGCTTCTAATCTGGCTGAAGGTGGGGGTGCTCCCGGCTCAATAGCTTTCACCTGCTTATCATCAAGACAGGGGATAGACGAGCCTACACGAATTAATTCTCCATCTCGCTTCTCGCTCAGTTCAATACCGCGCTGAAATACGTCTATGTCCCGTGCGACAGCAGGACTACGCGTAAGAATCCGGACCGGGAATCCTCTGCTGATAAGTTCAATGATGCAACCCCGTGTTATTTGCGCTGCACGACGATCTTGGTAACAATCTGTTCCACTTGAGATCATCACTACTCCTCGTCCCCGGTTGGTTGTTTTCCATTTTTGTTTTCGGCCTAATTTTCGAGCAAGCCGTTCAGGCAAGTCATCTCTATACAACAAATAGGAACCCCAGTCAGTCTGCCCATCTGATACAGACGCTTGCTCAGAAAGCATATCCTGGCGTGCAGTAATGTTTGGCGTACTTGGGACGTAGCAAAATTTGCAACCATGACTACATCCTGTGGCAACGTTAATCACGTAGTCGCACAGGCTTTTGTGGTAAAGTCCTGACTCACTAAGAACGACTTTAGCGGGGTCTGTAGTATGCTCAACACCGTTTTTGGTCGTACTCTCCTGATCAATTGCACATTCCCAACAAAGAATATCTCCTTGATAGGTTGCACTAAACCGTTCTGCGATCTCGTTTCCACATGAAGCACATTTGTGACCAGTAGCAAGAACGTCTATTCGTTCTAGTGGGTCCCCTTTTTTACGGCTCTTTTCACGGATAGCGTCCAATGTGGATTTATTCAAGTATTTGACCTTCTCTTATTTCCAAATTCATGTCCTTGCCCAATGAACTTTGCCATTGATAACCAGAGTGCTAAAAGCTATCGAGAGAAGATTGGCCACTGCCATCCTCATCATCGGGAAGGTACTGATCCATAGTAGCTCTATCGCCTCGAATAACCTCCAACATTTCGTCCACATCTGCCCCATCAACCGCCTCCACGAAATCCCTCACATAGTCAACTGCATCAATGTAACCGCTTCCTCGATTTGTTTCACGGGTTCCGTATATCATGTCATATTCATAGTTCCGTCCTCCGCTATCCACGTTTGCCACCACCTTTTTTTCCTTCTCAACACCTGTTAACCTCTCACAATATTTTTCTCGAAGTGTTTGTTTGTTCTTCTCCTCCGTATCCCACATGTTTCCGCCATAGAACCGATTCATTGCTGACTCGCTGTCTGTGTGATGGGCGGTGCGAACGATATTTGATGTAGGGAAGTTGATCAAAAGATCTCCGGTAGGTGTGGGAGCTACTTTCTCAATTCCATCGTCCCATTCAACGTCCAGCCCTTGATTATCAATAAATGTGAAGTGGTTGAAACTAGGGCCATTCGGGTTTTCATACGCTATATCCCACATATCATTCACGACCTCTCTCAGTTGCTCGTTGGCATCTCCTTCATACACTTGATATGCCTCGGGTACAGTAACATCAACCATAGAATTTTCAAAAACTTCATCCAAGCGGCGTCTAAGTGCATCTGCCTTGTCCGGATCGTTCTCAATAAAATACATTTTAGTGAATGGCTCAGTAGCATTCTTTGCTGCAATAACTGGTGATCCCAAGAAGCAGTCACCCTGATCACCATAGACAGAAACACCCGAGCCGGCTAATGCATCAATATAAAAGAAATCGTCCATATGTTGTGATATGACCTTTGTATACATGTTGGTGGTCGCTGCGTGGAGGATCAATTTTAGGGCTGACCAGGGCCCAAACTCATTGAATTGGTTTGGGGCTACGCCTTTCAACTCGTCAGCGTTGTCCCGTAGGTCTTCTACTCGATCTTTCACCCATTCTCTGCGGGGTACAGAAGGCATAAACTGTTGTGACGAGCATAGAATAATATAATTTGGTGTAATCTTCATGCTCTAAATAGTTGAATAAACCATAATGTCATTTGTCGAACTATCATATCACAACAGCCATCTTTGTCCCTTATGGACGTGCCAAATTATATTCCCTAGACAATTCTGGCTCCACTCTTCTTTCAACAACCACAATTCACCTGAGCTTTGAAGGTTTCACCAAGTGTTCAATCTCTGAATAATCATCAAAGAGAGGCGATTGTGCTGAACTTTTACCCGAAGCCGGTTCATCTCCAAGTGGCTCCGGGGAGATAGCTTGCCGCATTGCTGCCAATTGATCTCGTAAGGATCCACTGGTAGCTTTCAGTAATTCTCGATCCGGCCATGAGTGGATTGGAGGCGCGTTCAGTCTTTGACCTTCTTTCTGAACTAAATTGAGATGTTTTAGACTATACTCCACCCAATTTTGCGGATATTGAAGACGTTGAAATTCCTTCGCATGCTCTTCAAATCCACTGTTCTCAAGAGTTTCAACCATAATTTCAAAATTGGAGCCTCGAGGGTTGATTGGCTCATGAAAGACGACGCTGGGCTGTAGCGCTTTGAAACGAGTCAAGAGCTGGTGGATTTCTTTCTGGTTCATAGATGGATATGTAGGTGACATAGATACATAGAGGGGAACTTTAGTACGGAGGCTATCTAGCATTTTCCATCGCTTTAGTGGAGGTGGCGCACCTGGTTCTAACGCCTTGACCATGTCTTCGTTAAATGATGGAATTGACGATCCGATCGTAAGAGTATCGGAAAATTCTGAGAAAAGATCGGCATCCCTCGCTGCTATAGTGCTTCTAGTGAGTATTCTTGTTGGTATTTCTTTCGAGCATAGCTCACGTACAACTCCTCTAGTTATTTGAGCGGCTCGACGATCTTGATATGGGTCTGTTCCACTTGAAATCATAACTATGCCACGTCCTCGATCGGTCTTTCGCCAGTTTCCGAAATCGCTTTCCTCTAACTCCAAGCTCAGTCTTTCGGGGAGGTCATCTCGATATAAGAGGTAGCTTCCCCACTCTCGTTGAAGATCGCTCACTTCTGCTTGGTTGTTCAGCATTTCTTCACGTGCTTTATACCCCGCAGTAGTTGGCACATAACAGAACTTACAGCCATGTCTACACCCTGTCGCGACGTTTATGACGTAGTCACAGAGGCTTTTTTCATAGAGGTGGGATTGGCTGTATGTCGCCTTAGTTGGGTCTGTGTTGACGCGAACACCTGCTTCTGTTCCCTCTGTTTCTCTTGTAGCTGCACAGTCCCAGCAAAGAAGATTTCCTCGGGGATCAGCAGCGAAACGGTTTTTGATTTCTTTTCCACAATTTGCGCAAGGTGCGCCTATATTTGTGAGATCAATTCGTTCATTGTGTTCATATTCTGCCTGCCGTAGCTGGTCTAAAGTTGGGAAGTCTCCAAACTTTTCAAGGATTTTTCCTTCTCCATCCTCAATATAGTAGTCTCGATGGAAGCTATCATCGGCTTCCCAACTAGTTTCAAGACGCATTGTTCCCCTTGAACTGTAGCTTTGCACTTCAGCCCCAAAGTTCCCCGGTAACCACTGTGAAAGTGACATAGCATCATTGAAGACACAATTCCCAGCAGGAGCTATATCCCCTGTTTAGGTTTAATCAGAGTTTATGTCAGGACCATGTGTGGACACATTCTAGCCCCGCTGGTATTGTAGTCAAGGCTGGCACGCGTTTTGGAAGTTTAACCAATATGACTGCAGACAGAAATTTGTCACATCGCCCGATTCTCAGATGAGCAAATTCACTAATACATTTCAGCTTCTCATGTCGAACAGCACTGCGTCCATGAACGCGCTACTCGCAGCCCCGGCAAAGCGCTTCCCGTTCGTCCCCGTACGAAGGTTTACGGCCGAGGCCGAAACCACTCCGGATCATGTCCGACGGCATTCGGGTGTTCGCCGGCGACTGCACGACGACCTTCGCGGGCGACCCACCCCGCGAGCAGCGCGGCGATGTCGTGGTGGTGATCAAACCCGACGACACGGTGCTGGTCCACGACTGCGACGGCTACCAACCCGTGGCGTGGCTCACCCGCCCCGAGATGCTCGCCTACGACGGCACAAGTACGGGGGAGTTTTCGCTGGTCGCCATCGACGGCGATTCGCGGCTCCGGGTCGTCGCCAACGATCGGTACGGACTCGCACGCTACCCCGCCTCCGTCGCCGGCGCGCCGGTCGGGACCTGCCCCGACTGCGATGGCGCGCTCGTCCGCGCGGACGGCGCGGTGACGTGTCTCGACTGCGAGGCGCGCTACGGCCTGCCGGCGGGTGCGGACGTGCTTGACGACCGCTGCGAGGCGTGTGGTCTCCCGACGATGCGCGCCGAGCGCGGGCGCGCATTCACGCTCTGTATCGATCGGGAGTGCGAGTCACTCGACGACGAAGTGAAAGACGCGTTCGACCGCGCGTGGGACTGCCCCGACTGCGACGGCGATCTCCGGGTAATCCGTCAGGGCGGGCTGCTCGTCGGCTGTGACGAGTATCCGGACTGCGAGACCGCCTTCTCGTTTCCGACCGGCGTCGTCGACGGTGAGTGTGGCTGTGGGCTGCCAGAGTTCGTGACGGACTCCGGACAGCGGTGTCTCGATGCGACCTGCGAGCGCGCCGGCTGAGTGCGGTCTGGTCCTGCTGACGCGCCAGACCGGCGTGGATCACAGTCCCTATGTCCGCCCGTAGTCCGACACCGGGTATGGAAGGACGGCTCGATGGCGACGTCGTTCGCGTCGGGGGCGACGCCCGCCAACGCTACTACGACTCCAGCGGGTACGGCCGCCCCACGGGCGAGGGCGTCGCGCTCGCGCCTGTCGAGGCCGCCCACCTGCTCTTTCGCGGCGATCTCGACGCGGTCGACGGACTGGGATTTCGGGAGTTTCTCGCCATCGAGGACCGCCTCGTCGTCCGATTTTTGGTCTATCGGGACTTCCGCGAGCGGGGATTCTACCTCTCGCCCGCGCGCGAGGGCTGGGTCGACGCCAGCGCCCTCTCATCCGACGCCACCCCCGACAGCCACGGCGGTGACGCCGACGCCCAGGCCGGTCCCGATCTGATCGTCTATCCGCAGGGGAAGGGGCCGTGGGACGACACGATCGCTTACCGAATCTGGGTCGTCGGCGAGCGCGAGCCGATCACGGCGTCGAGTCTCGGGAAGTGCGTCCTCGCGGTCGTCGACGAGGAGAGCGAGATCACGTATCTCGACACCTCCTGTCCCACCATCGATGGATCGACGACGAACGTCCTGCCGACGACCGTCTCGGGCGATCTCCTCGCCGATCGTGCGATCCTCTGGAATCCGCCCGACGGACTGTACGAAGCGGCCTTTTACGGCCAGCGCCTCGCCGGCCGTGGGGCCGAGGGCGGTCCGCTCCAGCTCTCGCTGGTCGAGACCGCATATCTCCTCGGCGAGAGTGTCATCGATCTCGGCGTCGATCTCGCCACGGTCGTCGAACGCGGTCGACGGGTCGAGGGCGAGCGGTTCGACCGCCGGCTCGCGGTGTACACGACGCTTCGCGAAGCGGGCCTCGTCCCGAAGACCGGGTTCAAGTTCGGAGCCGATTTCCGGACCTACGCCGACGTCGAGAGCGTCGACGACCTCGGCCACTCTGAGCGGCTCGTCCGAGTGCTGCCCGCCGACCACGCGTTCGCGCCGCGCGAACTTTCACTCGACGTCCGGCTGGCTGGCGGGGTCCACAAGCGGATGACGTTCGCGCTGACGACCCCAACCGGTGACGTCGACTGGCTCGCCGTCGAGCGGCTCACGCCCTGATGGGTCAGTGCTTCGGGACATACACCAGCGGGGCGTGGTGCCACGCCCACTGCACGTCGGGTCGGTCGGCGACCGTAAACGCGCTCCGCGGCCACGTCCCGAGCGTCTCGTAGATCCGTTCGCGTGAGAGCACGCTGTCGCCGTCGAGCAGCGCGCCGAACCGCTCTTCGTACTGGTCGGGATCAAACACGAACGGGTGGTCGGCGTTGGCGTGGGGGTCGTCGGCCGCGACGAGACAGAACTCGCGGGCGGCGCGGTTCATGTAGTTGCACACGAGTGCGCCGCCTGGCGCGACCGCCGCGTAGAGGTTTTCCAGTGCTCGCTCCACCTCCCGCACGTACTGGAGCGTGAAGTACGAGAACACGACGCCGAACTCACGGTCGGGGTCGAACGTCGGAAGCGTCGTTTGCTCGAAGCGGACGTTTTCGATGCCCTCGCGTGCCGCACGATCCCGGTTCCGTTCGACGACCGGCGCGGCCGTGTCGTAGCCGACCACCGACTCCGCGAGTCGATCGGCCGCCGCGAACGTCGTGACCCCGGCTCCACAGCCCACATCCGCAACGCCTGCCGGCGCGTCGAATCGCTCGACGAACTCACACAGTACGTCAGCCGCGTGGTGGGCGCTCGGACTCGCTTCCTCGCACTTCTCGTCGCTGACGTCGGTCCAGTATGCATCCCAGTCGAAGGTGTCTTCGGGTGCTCCGCTGCTCATCCGTCCTCCCCGACGAACAGTTCGATGTCGGCATAGACTCCTCGCGCCTCGTCATCGAGCCAGGTCGGCATCGCGTCGAACCACCGGAGTTCCCACGAGTTGTCGTCACACACCCCGTCGAGAATCGCGTCGGAGTCGGCGAGCGATCCGCCGAAGACGACGTGGTGAGTCTGTGATTGCTTCTCGCCGTCAACGACGTGTTCCACCTCGCGGACCGCCCGCACGCCGTTGAGTGTCGTATCGGTACCGGTCATCTCCTCGATTAGCCACCGACCGACCGCTGCCCAATCCTCCTCTGGATCGACCGCCTCGTTCGGCAGGACTCCAAACTCGTCCTCGGAGTTGACGACGAGGAGTAATCGTTCATCGCCGTCGGTGATACCGACGACGACCCGCCCCGCGGCGTCGGTTTCACAGTGTTCCACGTCGTCGCGCTCGTACGTTCGTTGCTCGAACGCCACCCCACTCCGCTCGGCCACCGCTGCTGGATCCGTCACCGTCCACCTGTCGTCGCCCTTTCCGTCCACCGTGTCGGATGCGTGTCTTGTCATGATCGTGGCTGTCGCTACTCGCCGCTCGCTACCCCATAGCTAAATCGACGCCACCGTGGCTCTCCGGTGGCTTCTCGGCGTATCAGCTGTTCCGATAAAAACTTGTCGACTATCGGAATTTTACTCTTCGCTTACTACTTCGCACGCCGTGGATTTAGTTCTTTCCCCGAGGTGTGAACGGTTGCGGGGAACGAACCCTTTTTGCGCGAACCTGCCCGATCCCGAGACGAAATGGCCGACGATCACCGCGGCGGGGACGACGCCTCGCCTGAGCGCTCGGTGTCGGACGAGGGCGAGCGCTCTCGAAGCGACGACCGTGAGTCCCGTCGGACTGTGACGAACCCATCGGAACTTCGTTCCGACGGCGGGACCGCCACCGGAGCCGACGAGACGACGCTCGACCCGTGGGGTTCCTCGACGGTCGCCGATTATCGAAACCTGTTCGAGGAGTTCGGAATCGAGGAGTTCGACGACGTGCTCCCGAACGTGCCGGCTCCACACTACCTAATGCGTCGCGGGGTCATCTTCGGTCACCGCGATTACGACCGCGTGCTGGCGGCGCTCGATGCGGACGAGCCTGCTGCCGCGCTTTCCGGGTTCATGCCGACCGGCGATCCGCACATCGGCCACAAGCTGGTGTTCGACGAACTGGTCTGGCACCAGGAACGCGGCGCGGACAGTTATGGACTGATCGCCGATCTCGAAGCCCACAGCGCACGCGGGCTCGACTGGGACGAGATCGACGAACACGCCCGCGATTACCTCCTCTCGCTCATCGCGCTCGGGTTCGATCCCGAGGAGGGCGAGCTCTACCGCCAGTCAGACAACCGGCAGCTCCAGGATCTCGCCTTCGAACTCGGCGTCGAGACCAACCTCTCGGAGCTCGAAAGCATCTACGGGTTCGGCGGCGAGACCGACGTCTCGCACATGCAGTCGGTCGTGACCCAGATGGCGGACATCCTCTATCCCCAACTCGACGAGCCGAAACCCACAGTGATCCCGGTCGGTCCGGACCAGGACCCCCACGTTCGTCTCGCACGCGACCTCGCGGCGCGGATGCGGTTTTTCGGGGTGACGGCGGCGTACGCGAGCTTCGAGGCCGATCCTGAGGAACGCCACCTCATCGCTGCGGCCTACGAGGCACTCTCATCGGACCCTGAACCTGGGACCGAGGACGACGCGGAGCCTGTCCGGTGTATTGAGGCCGCCGACTGGCTTGCGGATCAGGCCGAGGCCGACGCCGACGATGGTGCTTCGGATGACACCACTCGCGAGAGCGCCATCGAGAAGCTCCGCGCCGCCGGCAAGGAGCCGCTCAGGCCTCGGACACGATTCCTCGATCGCAACGCGACCGATGAGGCGTTTTCGGCGCTCATCGAGGCTATCGACGGCGAGAAACGCGTCTACGACGAACACATCGACAGCTTCGATCTCGCGCTCGACGCGGCCGACGACCTCGCGCGCGAGGTCGAACTCGACCACGGCGGTTACGGCTTCCTCGCACCGTCGTCGATCTACCATCGGTTCATGACCGGACTCACCGGAGGAAAGATGTCCTCGTCGATCCCGGCGAGTCACATCAGCCTGCTCGACGATCCCGAGACGGGCTACGACAAGGTGAAATCCGCGACGACGGGCGGACGCGAGACGGCCGAACTCCAGCGCGAACTCGGCGGCGAGGCCGACGAGTGTCCGGTCTACGAGCTCTACGCCTATCTCCTCGCTGCGGACGACGACGAGTTCGCCACTCGCGTGTACGAGGAGTGTACCGGCGGTGAGCGCCTCTGTGGTGGGTGCAAGGAACAGGCCGCCGAACTGATGGCTGAGTTCCTCGAAGACCATCAGGAGAAACGCGCGGAGGCCGAAGAGGTCCTCGACGGACTCGATATCGACCTCGACACTGAACGAGCATAGCGGCCATCGAGAACCGAAATCGGCGCTCTTCACCGTCGGTCGAATCGATTTCCATGCGACCTCGTTACCGGGTCTGGTGATTACGGCCGACTCGTCGCAACCTAATCCGGCACAAATGAGAACCGCAGGCCACGTACCTCCCCAACCGATTCGCTCGCTCCCTACGGTCGCTCACTCATCCCTCGCGCGAGTCGCACGCCTCCGGCGTGCTCCCGCGCGCCACTGCAACCGTGGGACGGCTTTTCGATGAATCTCACCCGTAGCTCTCTTCCTCGTAGTAGAGGTCCGGGACGCCGAGCGGTTCGATCACTTCCCGGACGCTGCTGCACATTGCGCCGATACCGCAGACGTACACCTCGGCGTTCGTCGGGTCGATCCGCGCGTCGATGTCTTCGGTAGGCTCGCTGCCGACGAACTCCGTGGTGTCGGGCGGCAGTGTGTCGGTGTCGACGCAGTCGGGATCGAGATATTTCAGGAGGGTGTGCTGGACGTATTCGGTCTCACCGTCCCAGTTGCCCATATACTCCTCCCGGCTGCACGTCATGACTGGATGGAAGTTGTCGTGCTCGGCGGCGAGGTCGAGAAACGCCTCGCGGTAGGGAAGATCGTCCTTCCACGACGAGCCGAGGAACAGCCAGACGTCGCGTTTCTCGCCCTCGCACTCGTCGAGGCCTTCCTCGAAGGTGTAGTCGATCATGCTCTTGAACGGGGCCGCGCCGGTCCCGGTTGCGACGAACACGAGGTCGCGCTCGGAGGGGTCCTGGAGCATGAACTCGTCGCCGTAGGGGCCGCGAACGAAGATGTCGTCGCCCTCGACGGTGCGATCACAGAGGTCGGGCGTGAGTTCCCCGCCGGGAACACGTCGGATACAGAGTTCGAGCTCCTCACGGTTCGGCGAACTCGCGATCGAGTAGACCCGCGGTGCCTCCTCTTCGTAGCTGATTCTCACATATTGGCCCGGAACGAACTCGAACGGCTCCTCGGGTCGGAAGCGGAGCCGGAGCAACGACGGGTACGATCGCTCGGTCCGCTCACGGAGCGCCTCGACCTTCGACGCCATCGTCTCGGCGAGATGGTCCTTACCCGTCGCCGCGAGCCGCTCGATGGCGTCGTCCCACGCGTCAGCATCGGTCACATCGCCCGGCGGCTCGTCGCCGACGTTCTCGACGAGCATCTCGCGGTCGGCGTCGAGCGCCGCCTCGATCTCGTCGTCACGCTCGCGATCCATCGCTGTCGTGGACGTCACGACCGCATGCTGGTTCTCGATCTCTGCCTCGTCCGCCTGTGCCCGGGAGAGACGTTTCGGGGCCATCTGTCGTTTGTCGGGTCGCACTCGCACTTGTTAGCTCTTCTGTGGAGTCGACCGGGACTGATCGGCCGTGGCCCGCGTTCTCCCGACCCGGAAGACTTTTGCCGGAGAACCCGTCACCACGTGACATGGCAGCCGAACCTCGCGTCGGACGCCCTGGAGACCGGCCATCGACTGCGGCTCGGCGGTTCGGCGTTCGCTTTTTCTTCGCGAGCTAACGGGCGGTGGAGTCCGCGGTGGTTGCGGGCGAACCCGCTCGGTCGGCATCGGAACCGTTAGTTGAACGACCCTCGGTACACTCCACATCATGAAACTCCCCGCAGCACAGGTCGCGGTGCTCGAAGCCGCGAGCGCGAACGACGCACAGCCGATGGATCACCTTGCCGAGACGGCCGACCTCGAACCCGCGACCGTCGCCGGTGCGGCGTTCGCCCTCGAAGAGGAGGGTCTCGTCGGCGTTACCGAACGCGTCGAGACCTCGGCGACGCTCACAGATGAAGGCCGGCAGTATCTCGAAAACGGCCTCCCCGAGACCGAACTCTTCAGAGTTGTTCGGGAGGCCGGCACCGAGACCGATCTCGGGAGCGCGATCGACGCGGCGGACCTCGACGGCCCGCAGGTCGACATCGCGCTCTCGAACTACGCCCGAAAGGGGTACGGCTCGGTCGAAAGCGGAACGATCACCGCCGATCCGGACGCCGATCCGGACGACGACCCCGAGCGCCGCGTGCTCGCCGCGCTCGCCGACGGCGAATCGATCGCGGACGAGGCGGTGCTCGACCGACTCGGGAGTCGAAATCTAATCAACCGTCACGAGGACACCTACCGAGAGGTGTGGCTCACCGACGACGGCATCACCGCACTGATGGAGGGGGTCGAAACCGCCGACACCGTTGGCGAGGTGACGCCCGAACTCCTCACTACCGGCGAGTGGCGCGACGTCGAATTCGCCGAGTACAACGTCGAGGCCGACGCCGAGCAGGCTCATGGTGGACGGATTCACGTCCTTCGGCGGACGGCCGAGCGAGTGAAGGACGTGCTCGTCGGGATGGGGTTCGAGGAGATGGATGGGCCGCACGTCGACGCCGACTTCTGGATCAACGACTGCCTGTTCATGCCCCAGGACCACCCCGCTAGAACCCATTGGGGGCGCTTCGAGATGGAGCAGCCAACCGAAATCGACGACCTGCCCGCGGACCTGGTCGAGCGCGTTCGCGCGGCCCATCGCGACGGCGTCGACGACGGCGAGGGCTATCACTCGCCGTGGGACGAGTCGTTCGCGCGGAAGCTCGCGCTCCGGGGTCATACCACGTCGCTGTCGGCCCGCTACCTCTCGGGGCTCGAAGTCGGCGAGTTGGAGCCGCCACAGCGGTTCTTCAGCGTGGAGAAAGTGTACCGCAACGACACCCTCGATGCGACCCACCTCCTCGAGTTCTTCCAGATCGAGGGATTGGTGATGGCCGAGAACCTGTCGGTGCGGGACCTGATGGGGACTTTCACGGAGTTCTACGAGCAGTTCGGGATCACCGACCTGGAGTTCAAACCGACCTACAACCCCTACACCGAGCCGAGCTTCGAGCTGTTCGGCGAACATCCCGTGACGGGCGAAATCGTCGAAATCGGCAATTCGGGACTCTTTCGGCCGGAGATGCTCGAACCGCTCGGCGTCGACTGTGACGTGATGGCGTGGGGGCTCGCCCTCGAACGCCTCCTGATGCTCACCCACGGGTTCGAGGACATCAGAGATGTCCACGGCACGCTGGTGGACCTCGACTTCCTCCGGAACGCGGAGGTGGTGTACTGATGGCCGTCGTCGACGTCGATCCCGACGAGCTCCGGCGGTTCACCGGTCACGACGAGAAAAGCGACGGGGAACTCCGTGCGGACCTGTTCGAGCTCGGTCTCGAATACGAGGGCGAAACCGACGAGGGGCTCATGCAGCTCGAATTCGAGGCCGATCGGCTGGATCGCCTCTCGGTCGAGGGGATCGCGCGCTCCCTGCGATACCAGTACGGCGACGATAGGGGTGTGTACGTCCCCCGGATCAACGACGCCGACTGGACGATCGAGGTCGATCCCTCGACGCCCGACGAACGGCCGTACGTCACCGGTGCGGTGATCAGGGGGCTCGACCTCGACGAGGCGGGGCTCGACTCGCTGATCCAGCTCCAGGAGAAACTCCACGCCACGATGGGCCGCGGGCGCGCGAAGGGTGCCATCGGGATCCACGACCTCACAATGGTGAAAGGTCAGTCCCGCGCGGACGACGCGGACAACTCGATCACCTACCGGGGGATCGAACCCGACGAGGACAGCTTCGTCCCGCTCGACAGTCACGCCGAACTCACGCCCGCCGAAGTGCTCACCGAGCATCCGACCGGCGAGACCTACGCCGACCTGATCGCCGAGTACGAGCGCTATCCCGCGATCTACGACGATCTCGGGCTGTTCTCGTTCCCGCCCGTCATCAACGGTCGGCGGACCGAGGTGAACACCGAGAGTCGGGAGCTGTTCGTCGAACTCACGGGGACCGACCAGTGGACCATCGACCGGATGTGCGCTATCATCTGCTACGCGCTCGACGCCCGCGGTGCGACGGTCGAGCGCGTGAACGTCGAATATCCCGATCGCACCCTCAACCGCCCCGACTTCGCCCTTTCCGAGAAGACCGTGGCCCACGAACGGATCGAACGCTCGCTCGGCGTCTCGCTCGACGAGCGCGAGGTGGTGGATCTCCTCGAACGATCGGGCCTCGACGCCGAGACGTCGGACAATGGCAGTGGGGACGGCGAAAACGACGCGGATCGGGTCTACGACGTGTCGATCCCGCCCTACCGCGTGGACGTACTCCACCCGGTCGACGTGATCGACGACATCGGTCGCGCGTACGGGTTCAACGAACTGGAGCCGGAGTATCCCGACGTGAGCACTGTCGGCGGTCGTCACGAGCGTTCGCGCCACGAGCGCGCCATCCGGGACACCCTCGTGGGACTCGGGTTCGAGGACCTGCTCGATTTCCACCTCATCGGCGAGACCGAAAACTTCGATCGGATGGGTCTCTCCCCGGACGACGAAGCGTTCGGCGCGGCCGAACCCACCACCATCGCGGAGCCGTACAGCCAGGAGTACGGGATGGTTCGGACCTGGGCGCTGCCCTCGCTCGTGATGGTTCTGGAGAACAACACCCACCGACGCTATCCCCAGGACCTCGCCGAAGTCGGGCTCGCCGCACATGTTGACGATACTGAAAACACCAACGTCACCGAGGAGCGTCACGTCGCCGGCGTGCTCGCGCGGACCGACGCCTCCTACGAGGACGCGAAGGGGAGGGTGAGCGCGCTCGCGCGCGCGTTCGATGTGTCCCTCGAAACATCCCCAACCGAGCACGCCTCGTTCATCGACGGTCGCGCCGCGAGCGTGGTGCTCGACGGCAAACAGGTGGGAATCGTCGGCGAACTCCATCCTGAAGTGTTGGTCGAGCACGGTCTCGAACTGCCCGTGGCGGCGTTCGAGTTCCGAGCCGACGCGCTCCGGTAACCCTCGTTATTCGAGATCGGCCCCGACTGCTTCGTCGACGCTGCCGAACCCGTCGCGCTCCAGTAGTTCGAGCAGTCCACGATTGATGTCGCGCGCGAGCGACGGCCCCTGGTAGATGAGTCCGGTGTAGAGCTGCACCAGCGACGCGCCCGCGCGGAGCTTCCGATAGGCTCCCGCCGCGCTCGACACGCCGCCAACGCCGATCACCGGCACGTCGGTCCGCTCGGCGACGAACGCAACGGCTCGCGTCGCGCGCGCTTCGAGCGGCTTTCCCGACAGACCTCCTTCCTCGACGCGGTTCGGGCTTCGGAGCGACGCTGGCCGCTCGGTCGTGGTGTTCGTCGCGATTACACCATCGAGGTCCATCTCGTCGACCACTGCAAGCGCTTCCTCGACGGCATCGTCGGTGAGGTCGGGCGAGAGCTTCACGAGAAGCGGATCCGCGCCAGCGTCTTGGAGGGTCCCGAAGATATGTTCGAGATGATCGCGGTGCTGGAGATCGCGGAGGCCTGGCGTGTTCGGGCTCGACACGTTTACCACGAAGTACTCGCCCGCGGCACAGCGTTCGTAGGAGTATCGGTAGTCCGCGGCGGCCGCTTCGAGCGGCGTCGCTTTCGACTTCCCGATGTTGACGCCGACTGGAACGTTCGCGCGTGCGCGCGAGAGCCGATCGCCGATGCGGTCGGCACCGTGGTTGTTGAACCCCATCCGATTGACGAGCGCGCCGTCCTCGGCCAGCCGGAAGAGCCGCGGACGCGGGTTGCCGTCCTGCGCCTCGGCAGTGACACCGCCGACCTCGACGTGGCCGAAGCCGAGCTGGCCGAGCGCGCGCGGGACCTCGGCGTTCTTGTCGAAGCCGGCGGCGACACCGATCGGATTCGGAAAGTCGAGGCCGAATTCGGTGGTGGTGAGCCGATCGTCGTCGACGGTGTAGCGCGCGGCGAGTGCCGGCTCGATCGGGGTGTGTTGGGCGGTTTCGAGCAGTCTGTGGACGGTGCTGTGTGCGGATTCGGCTGGCAGGCGGAACAACAGCGGCTTACAAATATCGTAGACTCCCATGGTGCGCTTCAGGTCGAGCAGTCGTCGGCCCGTGGTTTAGAAGTCGTGTTCGACCTCGTCCTGATCGGCCTTCTGGATGATGATCTTGTCCTCCCGCACCCGAACGAACACTTCGTCGCCGATCGCCATCCCCGCGACCGCCAGTTCGTCCTCGTGGAGGTTGACATGGACGTTGTGGTATTCGCCGTTCTCGTCCTTCGCCCCGCTGGGACTGAGCTTCTTTTTCCGTACCATCCCGGTGTCTTATCCCGTCGTTCGATACAGGATACACTTAACCTTACGGTCCGACGACCGCCGCTCACCTGTATAGACGGGTATCCGGATCGCGGCCGTATATACTGCTGGGCAGACCCACGACGAATGTCCGGAGATTTCGTCGTCGTGTGGTCGTTCATGTGAATCACGAAACGACTCACCCCAACGACACCCACTCCTACCGAAATCGACCCCCGTCGCAGGGATATATTTATAGTGTGCCATGTGCTGGTTCAGCACGGAGTGGCAAAAACCATGGCACGAGATACGGACGACAAGCGAAACTTCGCGCTCCGCGGGGACGGCGACGACGAAACGAGCGTTTTCTCGGGGCGCACACCACGCCAGGCGGCGCTCAAGGCTGCCCGGCGGCTTGACGCTGCCGACGGGGAGGAGAATGCGAGCCGCGAGGAGCTCCGGCTCCGAGAGAAGGGGACACACAAGGTCCACATCTACGAGGGATGGGCGTGGAACGAGGAGGCCCCGTCGGACAAACCCGACTGGATGCCGGACACCATCACCGAGGCCAACGTCTCGAAACAGGGGATCGAACACCTCGAGGCGCTCTGAGGGCGTCACGCGACGAAATCCGTACAGGTTTCAGCCGGCGGCACGAGAAGCGAGTGCGCGGCCAGACACCCGACTCGACCGGACGCGCACGCGTGGGATGAGGAGTCGGCCTCCAGCCGCGCGACACTGTCCTTCGATTTCTCACACGACATGCGAGCCCTCGCTCGCATTGACTACCGACTCTTGGGACGATCTCACCAGATCCTCGGGAGTATCGTTTCGGTACCAGAAATTTTTTCTGGGAATCCGTCAGTGAACTCTCTCCGAGAACTGGTCGCAGGAACCGAGTCACCAGAGCACAAAGCGGCCTTGAGTCGACGGGTTTATCCGTCAACCGCGATTCGAATGGAATGCGAACGGCCGGTCGGAATCGACCACCGGCCCGAAGACGATCCGACGCCCTTAAGTGGTACAGGGCACTCGGATGGAATGCAGAAAGCGAACGACACGGGAGGCCGTTCAACTCGGTCTCCGCTGCGGGCTTCCGGGGCGAGTTGGATTCGCCCCGGACACCCTTCGAAGGGTTTATACCCTCGAACGGTGTACGATGAAGTCCGAAGGAAATGAGGATTCCGCCCCTGCGGTCCGCCGTCAAGACGGGATCTGATGTCAGCCCTGATAGTTCGGTGACACCCGGTTCGGTCCGCGGTGTCGCCGAGTGCGAACCCGATAGGTGAACACAACACCTTGTGTTCCCGCCTAAACCCCCCGAGCCTTGTGCTCGGGACATTCCGGTTGATCCTGCCGGAGGCTATTGCTATCGGGATCCGATTCAGTCATGCTAGTCGCACGGGCTCAGACCCGTGGCGAATAGCTCCGTAACACGTGGTCAAACTACCCTCTGGACCGGGACACCCTCGGGAAACTGAGGCTAATCCTAGATACTGCTTTCATGTTGGAATACAGAAAGCCGGAAATGGTCCGCCGCCGGAGGACGTGACTGCGGCCGATTAGGTAGACGGTGGGGTAACGGCCCACCGTGCCGATAATCGGTACGGGTTGTGAGAGCAAGAACCCGGAGACGGACTCTGAGACAAGAGTCCGGGCCCTACGGGGCGCAGCAGACGCGAAACCTTTACACTGCACGACAGTGCGATAAGGGGATCCCGAGTGCGAGGGCATACAGTCCTCGCTTTTCGTGACCGTAAGGTGGTCTCAGAATAAGGGCTGGGCAAGACCGGTGCCAGCCGCCGCGGTAATACCGGCAGCCCGAGTGATAGCCACTCTTATTGGGCCTAAAGCGTCCGTAGCTGGCCGAACGGGTCCGTCGGGAAATCCACCCGCTCAACGGGTGGGCGTCCGGCGGAAACCAGTCGGCTTGGGACCGGAGGACCTGCGGGGTACGTCCGGGGTAGGAGTGAAATCCTGTAATCCCGGACGGACCGCCGGTGGCGAAAGCGCCGCAGGAGGACGGATCCGACAGTGAGGGACGAAAGCTTGGGTCTCGAACCGGATTAGATACCCGGGTAGTCCAAGCCGTAAACGATGCTCGCTAGGTGTGGCGCAGGCTACGAGCCTGCGCTGTGCCGTAGGGAAGCCGAGAAGCGAGCCGCCTGGGAAGTACGTCCGCAAGGATGAAACTTAAAGGAATTGGCGGGGGAGCACTACAACCGGAGGAGCCTGCGGTTTAATTGGACTCAACGCCGGACATCTCACCGGCACCGACAATGTGCAGTGACGGTCAGTGTGATGAGCTTACCTGAGCCATTGAGAGGAGGTGCATGGCCGCCGTCAGCTCGTACCGTGAGGCGTCCTGTTAAGTCAGGCAACGAGCGAGACCCGCATCCCTAATTGCCAGCAACACCCATGTGGTGGTTGGGTACATTAGGGAGACTGCCGCTGCCAAAGCGGAGGAAGGAACGGGCAACGGTAGGTCAGTATGCCCCGAATGTGCCGGGCTACACGCGGGCTACAATGGCCGAGACAGTGGGACGCTACCCCGAGAGGGGACGCTAATCTCCTAACCTCGGTCGTAGTTCGGATTGCGGGTTGAAACCCACCCGCATGAAGCTGGATTCGGTAGTAATCGCATTTCAGAAGAGTGCGGTGAATACGTCCCTGCTCCTTGCACACACCGCCCGTCAAAGCACCCGAGTGAGGTCCGGATGAGGTCGACGCAACGTCGATCGAATCTGGGCTTCGCAAGGGGGCTTAAGTCGTAACAAGGTAGCCGTAGGGGAATCTGCGGCTGGATCACCTCCTACAGAACGGGATCGGGCCGATGGCCCGACCCACACACGGTTCGCACACGGCGACTCGTGGTGCCGACCGGGCACCGACGAACTATCGGGGCTGACGTCTGTCCGACCAGCCTTCCTTCGTGGAAGGCGGGCCCATAGCTCAGTGGGAGAGTGCCTCCTTTGCAAGGAGGATGCCCTGGGTTCGAATCCCAGTGGGTCCATGCGTCGACTCGATCCGAACCGCGGCCCTTAAGTGGGTCTCGGTGGTATGATCGAGTCCGACCGAACCGATGCACCACCCCGTGCGAGCGCGGGTGGGAAGGGTCAATACACGCACCATTCCACACCTGGGCGTGTAGATGAGACCGTGTGTACGTGCGATCCAGGCGTCCACTGGACCCGTTCAGCGGGTTCATGGATTCTGTAGACGACCGTGGCTACTATGCCAACTGGTGGATAGCTCGGCTCGAGTGCCGACGAAGGACGTGCCAAGCTGCGATAAGCCTGAGGGAGCCGCACGGAGGCGAAGAACTCAGGATTTCCGAATGAGAATCTCCATCGCAATTGCTTCGCGCAATGGGGAACGTCCGGAACTGAAACATCTCAGTACGGACAGGAAGAGAAACCGAACGGGATGTCGTCAGTAACCGCGAGTGAACGCGACACAGTCCAAACCGAAGCCTTCGGGCAATGTGGTGTTCGGACTGACTCTCATCGCCGGATCGTCCATGTGAAGTCTTCTGGAACGAAGCGTGAGACAGGGTGACAACCCCGTAACATGGGCCAGTACGGTGTGCGTCAGCTCCAGAGTATCGGGGGTTGGATCTCCCTCGTGAATGTGGCCGGCATCGACGGCCAAGACTAAACACAACTCGAGACCGATAGTGAACAAGTAGCGTGAGCGAACGCTGAAAAGCACCCCAAGAAGGGAGGTGCAACAGGGCTTGAACTCAGTTGGCGATCGAACGACGGGGCACGAAAGGCGTGTCGACGAACGACCCGGGGGCGACCCCGCAGTAGGACTCGACACGAGCCGGTGTTCCGTCGTGCGTTTTGAAAAACGAGTCAGGGAGTGTGTCTGCCCGGCGAGTCTAACCCGAGTATCGGGGGAGGCGTAGGGAAACCGACATGGCCGCAGCATTGCGAGGGCCGCCGTGTTCAAGCGCGGGGAGCCAGGCGGACACGACCCGAATCCGGACGATCTACGCGCCGGCAAGGTGAAGCGTGCCGAAAGGCACGTGGAGGCCTGTTAGGGATGGTGTCCTACAATACCCTCCCGTGACCGTCGTGTAGGGGTGAAAGGCCCATCGAGTCCGGCAACAGCTGGTTCCGACCGAAACATGTCGAAGCATGACCTCTGTCGAGGTAGTTCGTGGGGTAGAGCGACCGATTGGAGGGTCTGACTCCGAGAGGAGTCAGCCCTCCTGTCGAACTCCGAACCTACGAACGCCGCAGACGCAGGGAGTCCGGTGTGCGGGGTAAGCCTGTGCACCGTGAGGGAGACAACCCAGAGCTTGGTTGAGGTCCCCAAGTGTGGACTAAGTGCGATCGAAGGTGGTTCCGAGCCATAGACAGCCGGGAGGTGAGCTTAGAAGCAGCTACCCGCTAAGAAAAGCGTAACAGCTTACCGGCCGAGGTTTGGAGCGCCGAAAATGATCGGGGCTCAAGTCCACCACCGAGACCTAGCGGCGTACCAATACGGTACGATCCAGTAGGTCGGCGCTCCGTTCGGGTGGAAGTACGGGCGAGAGTTCGTATGGACCGAGCGGTGACGACAATCCTGGCCACAGTAGCAGCGGTAGTCGGGTGAGAATCTCGACGGCCAAACGGACAAGGGTTCCTCAGCAATGTTCGTCAACTGAGGGTTAGCCGGTCCTTAGTCCCCCCGCAATTCGACGGGGACGAACCGGGAAACTGGTTAACATTCCAGTGCCTGCGTGCAACAATGCCGACGCTTTGGGGTCGATCGAGCCGGGCACTCGCCCGGTCGAACTGTCAAAACTCGTGGAAGCCGTAATGGCACGAAGCGGGCGAACGGCAGAACAGGGAAACTCGATCCAACCTAGAGCCCGTGAAAAGGCGCACGCTGACCGTACCCAGATCCGACACAGGTGTCCGTGGCGGCGAAAGCCAAGGTCTGTCGGGAACAACCGACGTTAGGGAATTCGGCAAGTTAGTCCCGTACGTTCGCAATAAGGGATGCCTGCTCCGGAACGGAGCAGGTCGCAGCGACTCGGACGCTCCAACTGTCTAATAACAACACAGGTGACCGCAAATCCGCAAGGACTCGTACGGTCACTGAATCCTGCCCAGTGCGGGTATCTGAACACTCAGTACAATGAGGCGAAGGACCCGTCAACGGCGGGGGTAACTATGACCCTCTTAAGGTAGCGTAGTACCTTGCCGCTTCAGTAGCGGCTCGCATGAATGGATGAATGAGAGCGTCACTGTCCCAACGTCGGGCCCGGTGAACTGTACGTTCCAGTGCGGAGTCTGGAGACCCCCAAGGGGAAGCGAAGACCCTATAGAGCTTTACTGCAAGCTGTCGCTGGGACACGGTCGCTAGTGTGCAGGATAGGTAGGAGCCGTTACGCAGGCACCCGCGCTAGCGGGCCGCCGAGGCACCACTGAAATACTACCCACTAGTGACTGTGACCCTTACTCCTGGCGGAGGACACCGGTAGCTGGGCAGTTTGACTGGGGCGGTACGGGCTTGAAAGAATATCGAGCCCGCCCAAAGATCACCTCATCCGGGTCGGAGACCCGGAAAAGAGCGTAAGAGCAAACGGTGGTCTGACAGTGTTCTCTCCAACACGAGAACGCTGACGCGAAAGCGTGGTCTAGCGAACGGATGAGCCTGCTTGATGCGGGCCATTTACGACAGAAAAGCTACCTTAGGGATAACAGAGTCGTCACTCGCAAGAGCACATATCGACCGAGTGGCTTGCTACCTCGATGTCGGTTCCCTCCATCCTGCCCGTGCAGCAGCGGGCAAGGGTGAGGTTGTTCGCCTATTAAAGGAGGTCGTGAGCTGGGTTTAGACCGTCGTGAGACAGGTCGGCTGCTATCTATTGGGGGTGTGATGGTACCTGACGGGAACGGTCGTATAGTACGAGAGGAACTACGACTGGTTGCCACTGGTGTACCGGTTGTCCGAGAGGGCACGTGCCGGGCAGCCACGCAACACGGGGTAAGAGCTGAACGCATCTAAGCTCGAAACCCACCTGGAAAAGAGGTACCGCCGAGGTCACTCGTAGAAGACGAGTTCGATAGACTCGGGGTGTACGCGCCGAGGCAACGAGGCGTTCAGCCCGCGAGCACTAACAGACCGAGCCACACAGTCATAACGCATTGAATCCGTCCTGCTGGACGGGTCCAGGCGCTAACTGGATCGCACGTACCATAGCCATACGCTGGCCTCACCGATCGTCGGCTTCGCGCGGTTCGATTCCGCGGATCGGCATTGAGGCGGCCATAGCGGCGGGGCAAACTCCCGTACCCATCCCGAACACGGCAGATAAGCCCGCCAGCGTTCCAGCGAGTACTGGAGTGCGCGAGCCTCTGGGAAAACTGCCTCGCAAGAGGGGCCAAGTACGAGCCCAGGAACGCAATCGGTAGTACACGCTGGGTCCGTCCCGGTGGAACCCGAGACCGTTCCGTTACAACGGCTCGCAACTAGTGGTTCGCCGCCTTTCCATTCATACCTGAGGCACCGTTTCGGTGCCTCGACTCATCACTTCTCGAAGAGTGACAACGCTCGGTAGCAACCGCTACCGTTATCCCTTCGAGTTCAGTAGTATCAACTATGCCAAGGTGGCAGAGTCCGGCCTAACGCAGCGGCCTGCAGAGCCGCCCATCGCCGGTTCAAATCCGGCCCTTGGCTTTCCGTACCGAGCATTTGCAGTTTTTGATCAACGTGTAAGCGCGATCCCGACTGCGACAGTTTTGTAGCAACCAGCATCTCACCCGCTGCCGTTCTGTTTTGACATCAACGAGCACGGATCTTCCGTGTCGGTCGTTCTCGATCATAACTGATAACCCAAAAACGATCTTTAGCTGTGCTAGTCATCGACGATCGATTGTTTCTTCCTTCTTCTTTTTGAACGAGATATCTCTCGACTTTGGTGAAATATGTGGTTAGAATTCGAGAGTAGTAACCTTTCACGCTCTAATTACACTCTCTCGGAAACTACGTTGTGGTGCTGTGCGATTCACTGTTTGTTATCGATATTGTTGATCTGTGCGTATTTTTTTGAGGCGTATCCGCGATTTCTCCACGTTTTGGAGTGACATAGTCTCTCTCTCTGCTCTTGACCAGACAAGCGGTGGTCAGCAACAACGTATACCACCTCTGCTTGCGCTCGATTTCCATCCGTTCACCCGGTAGTGGGTCGTACAATCAGACACGAGCGTAGCTTTATCACGCGCGCCGTACTGGCTGGTGTATGCTCGAACCCGCAAGCGGTGCAGCGTCAGGGAGTCCCGACACGATCGAGTTCGATCACGTGCCAGAGACCGACCAAGCGTTCGAGAACGCCCTCGCGAAGGCACGTGACGGCGAGCGCCTTTCTGTCGAAGACGGTGTGGCGCTCATCACGACGGGCTCCGACGTCGATGGTATCGATACCGATCGAAAAGAGCGGGTGCTGGAGGCTGCCGATCGCCGTCGCGCTGAGGTCGTCGGCGAGGAAGTCACGTTCGTGGCGAACCTGAACAACAACGTTACCACGGCATGCAACACCGGCTGTCTGTTCTGCAACTTCAAAGATACTGCTGCGAACTTCGAGTCCGACTCTAACGTCGATCACGCCGGCTTCACGAAGACCCTCGACGAGTCGCGCGAGGTCGTCCGCGACGCCGTCGATCGGGGCGTCTCCGAAGTGACGTCCGTCTCGGGGCTGCACCCGGGCCTTGCGCTCGACGACGAGCATCACGAGATACTCCGATCGTTCGACAACCCGGCGAGCGACGTGAACTACAAACCACCCGAGCAGTACGAGACGCCGCCTGGAACCTACATCGAACAGATGCGGGCGATGTCGGTCGGGGGCGTCCACCTCCACTCGATGACGCCCGAGGAGGCTTACCACGCCAATCGAGGTACCGATCGGAGCTACGAGACCGTCTACCGCCGGCTCGCCGACGCCGGCCTCGACTCGGCCCCCGGTACAGCCGCCGAAATCCTCGTCGACGAGGTGCGCGACGTCATCTGTCCCGGCAAGATCGACACCGGGGAGTGGATCGCGGCGATGGAGGGCGCGGTCGCGGCGGGGTTGCCCGTCACGGCGACGATGATGTACGGCCATGTCGAGAACGAGCGCCACCGCGTGCTGCATCTCGACCGCATCCGTCGGCTCCAGGACCGCACCGGTGCGATTACCGAGTTCGTGCCCCTCTCCTTCATATACCAGCAGACACCGCTGTACGAGCGCGGGATCGTCTCGGGCGGCGCGAGCGACGCCGAGGACGAACTCCTGATCGCCGTTTCTCGATTGTTTCTCGACAACGTCGATCACATCCAATCGAGCTGGGTGAAGTTCGGCGACGAGAAGGGGCTGAAACTCCTGAACTGCGGCGCGGACGACTTCATGGGGACGATCCTCTCCGAGGAAATCACGAAGCGCGCCGGCGGAAGCTACGGCGAGTTCCGGTCGTTCGCCGACTACGTCGACATGATCTCGGCCATCGGCCGGGTACCGGTTGAGCGCTCGATGGACTACGAGGAGTGCCGACGGCTCGATCCCGACGCCAACCCGGTCGGCCCAGTTCTGGGGCCACGTGCCGACGGGACGCCGCTGCTCTCCTGATCGTTACTGTCCGTTCGTTTCGGCTCTGCGTCGCGGCTCCGTTCGCCGGCCGTCGGTACTCGATCACCTGGTGTCCCACCACGATTCATGTGCGTCCGGAGCCATCCCTTCCGTGGTGCATTCGAATGACCGACAACACGAACCAACCGGACGACACTACGAGCGGCGGGACCAGTTCGACCATCGAACTGCCGACCGTGACAGCGAACGACCTCGCGAATGCGTCGATGCCCTCCGAACGAGTCGGTTGTATCGTACTCGCCGCGGGAACGAGCAGCCGGTTCGGGGACGAGAACAAACTCCTCGCCGAGACCGAGGGCGAGGCCCTGGTGCGGCGCGCGGCGGCGACGGCGCTCGCGAGTCCCGTCGACGAGGTCGTGGTCGTGGTGGGTCACGAGGCGAGCGCGGTCCGCGAGGCGCTCTCGGGGCTGAACGTCGGGGTCGTGACGAACGACGACTACGAGGCAGGCCAGAGCACGTCGGTCCATGCGGGTGTGGTGGCTGCGCGCGAGCGCAACTGGGACGCGGCGGTGTTCGCACTCGGGGATATGCCCCACGTCGATCCCGCCTCGATCGAGCGACTACTGAAAGCGTACGCAGCCGACCACGCCACGATCCTCGCGGCGGCGTACGACCGAAAGCGCGGCAACCCCACCCTGTTCGACGCGGCCCACTTCGACGCACTCGCGGCGATCGAGGGCGATACCGGTGGTCGGGAGTTGATCGTCGGCAGCGACGATGCGGCTCTCGTCGAGACCGACGATCCCGGTGTGGTGCGTGACGTCGACCATCGAGACGACATCGATCGACTCGACTGACTGCCGGGATCCCCCCTCGGCCCAGCGTTGCGGGGTCGTTACCGAACGGTACTTCGACGTCGTCGAAGCGACGACGACCGATACCCGCCGGAACGATCATGAGGGCAACATTTTATGTGCGTCGAGCGTGGGATACCGGTCGGAGGTAGCGATTCGCACGATCCGGTGTGTGTTCATCGGGGCGCACAGCGGTGGCCACGTCGCGCGGTGCGTGACACACGGCCCCTGGTGTGCGTCGAGCGGCATCGCTGCCACGCCACCAGGAGAACGCATGAACGGAAGACGCTTAGCGACTACCGAACGGTTGATAGTAATTCACAGTCCGGACAGCGACGGCCCGCTCGAACGGGTCCGTGACGTCGCCGACGACCACGATATCGAGATGGCGGCGGTGCCAGTCGGCGACCCTATCGCGGACGTCGTCGACCGAACCAAGGAAACTTTTGGGGTGACTCTCGGCGGCGACGGCACGTTCTTCGAAGGAGTGCGTGCGTTCGCGCCGCGAGAGATCCCCTTCATCGGCGTGAACACCGGGACGCTCGCCTTCCTTGCGACCGTCTCCCCCGCCGACATCGAGCCCGCGCTTGAAGAGGCGCTCCAGGGTCATGCGACCGTCAACGAGCGCCAGCAGCTCCAGGTCACGGCCGACGGCATCGACAGTACAGGGATCAACGACGTGATGATCGAGCCGGTCCCGCCGGAGAACGCGTTCGACCGGAAGATCACCAGGCTCGAGGTGTTCGTCGACGGCGAGTACGTCGGCGAGTACGACGGCAGCGGCGTCGCGGTCGCGACCCCGACGGGCTCGACCGGCGTCTCGCTGTCGGCGGGCGGGCCAGTCCACTTCCCGAAGAACAACGGATCGCTTCAGGTCATCCCACTTCACACCCACCGGATGGGCGTGCGACCGCTGGTCGTCGACGCCACCTCGGAGATCGAGATCGTGTCGATGAGCGCGGCCAACCTCCTCGTCGACGGCGGCCGGGCACAGACCCAGCTCGACGCCGACGACGTGGTGACCGTCTCGGGCGCGGACGCGACCGCCAAGATCGTCACGACCAGCTACGACGACGACTTCTTCACCTCGGTCTCGGAGAAACTCGGCTGGAGCGTCCGCGAGGATCGGGACGACCGTGGCAGCCACGAACTCGTCGCCGACCGTGATACCGGCGCGATCGAGGGTGCCGATCTGCTCACCCGCGCCCAGCGCGTTGCCGAGGAGGCCGCCAGGAGCGTGGGCGAACCGCTCCGGGAACTCCACGGCGAGACCGAGTCGGTCGAGCACAAATCCGACGCGGCCGACGTCGTGACCGAGGCCGACTACAAGTCCGAGAAGCTCATCACGACCATCATCGACAACGAGTTCCCCGGTCACGGCATCTACTCGGAGGAGTCCGTCGCAAAGGAGGCCGACGGCGAGTACACGTGGCTGCTCGATCCGCTCGACGGCACTGGCAACTTCGCGAACGGCAACCCGAACTACGCGGTCTCGATCGCGCTCGTCGAGAACGGCGAGCCGGTGGTGGGCGTGGTCTACGCCCCCGAGACCGACGAACTGTTCAGCGCGACTGTGGATGGTGAGGCGCGCCGGAACGGCGAGCCGATCGCGCCGACCGATCGCGACAGGCTAGAGGAGAGCGTGCTGCTCTCGGGGTACGATCCCGACGGTTCGTTCCTCTCCCATTGCTATCACGAGACCCGAGGCGTGCGCCGACTGGGGGCCGCCGCGCTCAACCTGTGTTACCTCGCGAGCGGCAGCGCGGACGCGGTCTGGGAGTACGACACCTACCCATGGGACGTGGCCGCGGGGGTCGTCATCGCGCGCGCCGCCGGCGCGACCGTCACGAACCGGGACGGCTCGCCGTACACGCTCGACTTCGACCACGACGCGCGCAACGACCTGCTCGGGACGAACGGCTCGCTCCACTCGTCGCTGGTGGGCCACCTCGAAGGCCTCGACGCGGCGGTGCCGGCGAGCGGCGACTGACTTCCACGCTGACGCCACTCCTCCACAGCAACTGAACACAGCGATCGTCGCCGAACGAATTCTTCTTCGCTTCTATGGACCCGAACCAAATCACCTGACTCAGCGATCGCTCTCGACGCCCAGGGGTCGCGCGAGGAACGAGCCGTCGCCTGGCTCCGACAGCACCTCGTGATCTCGGGCGACGACCGCCCCATCCCGGATCACGGTGTCGATCCGTCGGCTCCACTCCTGGCCCTCGTACGGCGTCCAGCCGCCGTTGTACGCGAGATCGTCTGCCGACACCTCGTACTCGTCCTCGCGAAACACGACGAGGTCCGCGTCCGCACCCGCCTCGACGATCCCCTTTCGGGGGAAGACGCCTGCTTCGCGCGCCGGGCGTTCACAGACGAGTTCGCATAGCCGCGGCCACGTGATCCGGCCCGCGTCGACGCCCTCGCTCGCGAGGAACTCGAGCATTGTCTCGATGCTCGGCAGGCCCGCGTACGGCTCCCAGATGTCGTCCCAGCCGCGGGCGCGCTCCTCCTCGTAGGTCGGGAAATGCTCGCTCGCAACGAGATCGATGGTGCCGTCGGCGACCGCGTCCCAGAGTCGCTCGACTTCCCTCCCGGATTTGAGGCTCGGGTTCACCTTCAGATACGGCCCCTTCTCCGCGACGTCGTCCTTCGAGAACGCAAGATAGTGCGGGCAGGTTTCGAGCGTCACCGGCACGTTCGCCCGCCCGTCGAACCGCGCGGCCTCGCGCGCGCCGCTGCCACTGGAGATGTGGACGACGTGGAGCGGGCAGTCGGCGTACTCGGCGAACCACCCCATCCGCGAGATCGCGTTGAGTTCGGCCTCGATCGGCCGCGAGTCCATGTACACCTCGGGGTCGGAGCCCTCGATCTGCCCGCGCGCGTGATCGAGGAGCCCCTGGGTCTCGCAGTGGACGCGTACCTTGCCGCCCGCCCTGCCCACACGGTCCATGAGCGCGACAATCTTCCGATCCTCGATCCGGTACGGGTCGGCGGTGAAACACTTGAAATCGCGCGTTCCCTCGGCCATGAGTCCCTCGACGTCGAGCCCCGGATCGTCGACGTTGCCGGCGACGAGACCGAAGTCGACGTGGGCGAGCCGGCTGCACTGGTCGCGCTTGCGCCGGAACGCCTCGGGATCGGTGATGGCGGTTTGAGTGGGGAGTTCGACCACGGTCGTGACGCCGCCGGCGACGGCGCTCGCGGTCTGGGACGCGAAGTCGATCCTCTCGGGGAACAGCTCGGGATCGTGGAGATGGTTGTGAATGTCGACGACACCCGGCAAGACGGGCTGTCCGTCGGCATCGACGGTTTCGTCGGCATCCGCGTCGATATCTGTGCCGACTTCGGTGATACGACCGTCGTCGATCGCGATCGTCGTGGGTCGAGTGACGCCACGCGCGCTCACGACCTGCGCGTCGGTCACGAGGAGGTCTGGCATACTCCTCCGAACGATGGCCTGTCTCAAAACCCTTGGTGTCGTGCTCATGTGCCCGCTGTGTGGCGACTGACGGCCGCAGCGACGGCGAGGTAGTCCGGGGCGACGATCGGACTGGGGATACTTTTTTATCGGTCGTGGCTGACCCTCGGAGTGATGTTGCTGAACGCAGGCACGCTCGTCACGATGAACGACGAGCGCGACGTACGCGAGGAGGTCCACGTCGTCGTCGAGGACGGCGAGATCGTCGGGATCGAGGACGGGTACGCGCCGGGCGACGCGATCGACGCCCGCGACGAGGTCGTGATCCCGGGGCTCGTGAACTGTCACACCCACATGTACGCGCTTCCGATCCGCGGCGCGCCGCTCGACGTCGCCCCGCAGAGCTTCTACGAGGCGCTCACCGACATTTGGTGGGAGGTCGACGAGGCGTTCACCGAGGAGGACGCACGGCTGTCGGCGCTCGGTTCCTGTGCGGAGATGCTCGCGGGCGGCGTGACGAGCTTCTGTGACAACTACTCCGGGCCGAACACGCTGCCCGGCGCGCTCGACGCGGTCGCCGACGGCGTCGCCGCGACCCCGATCCGTGGGCTGATCACCTTCGAGACCACCGCCCGCAACTCCGAGGACGAAGCGATGGCGGGTCTCGACGAGAACCAGCGGTTCGTCGGGGAGGGCGAGGACGAGTACGACCGCGTGAACGGCCACTACTGCCTCCACACCCTCTTTACCAACACTGAGGACGTCGTAGTCGAATGTACGGAGCGGGCGCAGGCCGATGACCGGCCGGTCCAGATCCATCTCGAAGAGGGTCGGATCGACGTCCATCGATCGATCGAGGAGTACGGCGAGCGCCCGGTGCAAGCCCTCGAATCGATGGGCTTTCTCGACGCCGACGTGATAGCGGCCCACTGCGTCCACGCGACCGACGAGGAGATCGAGATCCTCGCAGACCACGACGCCCGCGTGGCGCACAACCCGTACTCGAACGTCAACAACGCCGTCGGGATCGCGAACGTCGAGAAGATGCAGGCGGAGGGGATGACCATCGGGATCGGTGACGACGGCTGGGATCCCGACATGTTCGAGACGATGCGGTCGGCGGTCGGGATCCACAAACTGAAGCAGCACAACCCGAGCGGGTTCGATGGCGCGAAAGCGCTCGAATGGGCGACGCGGGGCAGTGCGGCCGTCATGGGGATGGACGACAGCGTGGGATCCATCGAAGAAGGCAAGCGCGCGGACTTCGTCACGCTCGATCTCGGCCCCAACCCGGTGCTTCCCGAAAGCGCGCCGTACTACGTTGTGAGTGCTGCGAGTCGCGGCGACGTCACCCGTACGATCGTCGACGGCAGCGTGGTCTACGAGCGCGGTGAAGGTGTCCATAGCGTCTCGTCGGACGATCTTGCCGCCGTTGGCGACGCGAGCAGCCGGCTGTGGGAGCGGCTGTAGTCCCTTCTGACCGCGTTTCGAACACCGGCTCGTCCGCCGTAGCTGCTGCCGTCTAGCCGTCCCGACTCCTTCACTCCGGTTTTATACAGTCTAAGGGTGTGAAAAGAGACCGTGTATCGACTTGTTTTCGCTCTAGGTCCGGCGGCATGTGTACGATTCGTTAGCCATATATGTACATCCCGCATAGCGAGGAGCGAATGAGCGCAGAATCACGCTGCAAAGTCGAGCGCAACGCCGAGCGCTACGACCTCACCGTCCCGTCGACCCACGATTCCGTCGACGACTATCTGCTCTTCCGGTGGCTGGGGCACGGCGATCGGGCTGCGGAGGGGTATCGATCGCTGACGGAGTGGTTCAACAAGCGACTGCTCCGGGCCAGTTACGACGAACACGGCCGGGAGACGCTCGCGACCCAGCTCGACGCCGATCACGCGATCCTCACCGGCGACGACGACCTCGAACGCGCGGAGCTCATCGACGTCCTCGCCGCGACGGGCATCGACGGCGAGGCGCTCCGCGACGACATGATCTCGTGGGGAACGATGCGCAACCACCTCAACGACTGTCTCGGCGGTGAGAAAGGTTCCCCGGAGGCTCGAACCGACTGGGAGCGCGAGAGCGTGCGGATCGCTCGCGATCGGACGGCAGACCGGGTCCGCGAGGCGCTCGGGGCGCTCGCCTCGAAGGACGACCTCGACGGCGGCGAGGCCGCTACGGTCGAGGTCCAGGTCCAGCTGACTTGTGGGGAGTGCCCGCGCCGGGTGCCGCTCGACACGGCGCTCGATCGGGAGTACGTCTGCGCCGAGCACCACGACCGCGTGCCGAGCGAGGAAACACCATGACCTGGCATCTCGATATCGAGAACATCGCGGGGATCCGTCACGGGACAGCGACGCTCGAACCGGGCCTCGACGCGATCCGCGGTACGAACTGGGAGGGGAAATCGAGCTTCATCCAGGCGCTCGAAACCGCACTGGGGGTGGCGTCGCCGCTCACCGAAGGCGCTGACAGCGGCCACGTGGAACTCGACGCGGACGACGCGTCGATCGCGGTCGAACTGGTTCGGGACGGCCGGACCGTCCGGCGGGAGGGATCACCCTACCTCACCGACGAGTACGACCGCAAGCGGGCACGGCTGTTCGCCTGCCTCGACGAGCGCAACCCGGTCCGTCAGGCGGTCGACGCCGGCGAGAACCTCGAAGCGGTTCTGATGCAACCGCTCGACATCCAGAACATCGACGAGGAGATCGGGAGCCTGAAACACGAACGTGAGCAGGTCGAGGGGGAGCTCGCGCAGGCGAACGAGGCCGCGGACCGAATCCCGACCGTTCGCGACGAGATCGAGCAGCTCGAAACCGAGATCGAGGATGCGAAGGGACGGATGAGCGAACTCTCGACCGAGGACGACGGTTCGGACGAGCGCGACCGGCTGAGCGAGCTCCGGGCCGAACGCGACCAAGTCGCCTCGCGGATCGATCGCTTCGAGAACACCGTCGAACGCACCGAGGCGACGCTCGCAGACAAACGGGAGGAGCTCGAATCGCTCACGATTCCGGAGGAGTCGTCGGTCGAGGAGGACCTCGCCGACGCCCGTGAGGAACTCCAGAGCGTGAAAAACGACGTCGACCTCCTCCAGTCGCTCTACTCGGCCAACCAGCGCGTGCTCGAAGAGGATCGCCTCGGCCTCGTCACCGACGTCGACCACCAGCTCACCGACGACGCGGTCGCGTGCTGGGTCTGTGACAGCGAGACGTCGCGCAGCCAGATGGAGGCCCGGGTCGACGCGCTCGGCGAGCGCGTCACCGACCTCCGCTCGGCGGTCGATACCCATCGAGACACCGTCGATCGACTCGAAGCCCGTGCCGAGGAGTTCAACCAGACCAAGCGACGCGAGCGCGACCTCGAGGAGGCGATCGCGGACCACGAATCGAACGTCGCCGACCGCCGTGATCGGCTCGCGGAGCTGCGGACACGGCGTGACGAGCTCGACGACGAAATCGAGACGCTCTCGACCGAAGTCTCGGCGACCACCGACGAGCTCACCGACCTCGAAAGCGAGGTCAAGTACCGCGAGATGGAACTCGAGGAGTACCGCGACGAACTGGCAACGCTCGAAACCCGCGCCGACCGCGCCGACGACCTCGAAGCCGAACGCAAGCGCCTTTCGACCGAGATCGCGGACCTCCGCAACCGGAAGGCCGAGGTGAAACGCCGCACACGCGAAGCGTTCGACGACGCGATCGGCGAGATCGTCGCCCGGTTCGAGACCGGGTTCGAGACCGCTCGCCTCACGGCGAACTTCGATCTCGTGGTCGCCCGGAACGGCCGGGAAGCACAGTTGAGCGCGCTGAGCGAGGGCGAGCGCGAACTCCTCGGGCTCGTCGCCGCGCTTGCGGGCCACGCCGCCTTCGAGGTCGGCGACACCGTTCCCTGCCTCCTCGTCGACGGCGTGAGCAGCCTCGCGGACGAGAACCTCCACACCCTCGTCGAGTACCTCCGCGATCGGGCGACGTACATCGTTTTCACTGTCCACCCGGAGTACACGGCGTTCGAGGGCAACGAGATCGAACTCGACGACTGGACGGTCGTCTCCGACGAGCGGTCGGTCACGGCTCCCCAGTAAACTGCGGACGACGACTCCCTTTCACCCAGCGCCAAGGACGGTGGCTACTCCACCCGCTGCACGGCCCGTTCCAGAATGAGTTCGGCGACCGTTTCGGACTCGATCGTCTCCACCCGTCCCTGCTCGTCGTCCGTTCGCCCCGCCTCGGGAGCCGACTCGTCCTCGTTTGCGGGGAACCGACGCACTCGATACGAGTCGACGTCAGTCCGGTTGTTCGAGAGGCGCTCGACGACGGTAAAGCGCTCGTCGGTTCGGGTATCGATGTACGTCCCGTCGACCTCGAACGCGACGATGGGCACGTCGGTCGGCCACTCCCACCCGAACTCCCGGACGTACCGATCGATCCGCCAGACGAGGCGGTCGACCGACGTGTCCTCGGCACTGTCGGTCTCGCTCGCCACCACAGCCGCCGTCGACGCCTCGCGAAGGGCGCGGTCCCAGTAATCGGTCACACAGGTTTGAAGATCGTCGACGAGGGTCCCGTCGACGAGCCGCTCCTCGATCGGGTAGCTCAGGTCGATCGCCACGAGAGCGTGCTGGTCGAGCTGGGTGAGACACTGCTGGCACTCGATCTCGAAAACCTCGACGGAGAGCGGCGAGTTCACGGTGACGTGGGCGATCTCGTTCTCGCAGTTCGGACACCAGAGAAAGAGCACGCCGTTGTCGGGTCGGTCGAGCTCCGCCAGCACGGTGAGACCCGGTATCGCTGGCTCCCCGGTGTCGACCGTCGGTGGCTCGGCCTGTTGCTCCGTCGTCTCCTCATCGAGATCGACGTGCTGGGCGAGGCGACGGTCCTTCAGCAACGATTTGATGACCGAATCGTGCGAGGAGTGCGACTCCGCGTCACGAATCGCCTCGATCCGTTCTTTGGTCCACTCCCGTACACGGACTGTTGGCATACCGTATGCGTATTCGACACACTGGTATAATCCCTTCTCTTCATTACCGGTCGTGATGCGTGATCGAATCGGGAGCCGACGACTCCTCGATCCCCTCTTAGTCGCTCGTTCTGGTGACGTAGCCCGCGATCCGGTTTCTGACTCGGCGGGATTCGACGCTGGTCAACTCCTCGACCGCCTGTTTGTTCGACTCGAAGTCGGTCGTGAACCGATCGGGATTGCGTTGTTTCAGGGAGTCGCCGATGTCGATGATGTCGTGTGGATCGATCGTCATACGGTACCACCGGTCCCGTGAACGGGAATAAACCTTCGGGAACGACCACACCCATAGTTATTTGTATCCGTATTGCATTGCGTCACCTACGTGTGTGCCCATAGCACACCGGAGTGATTACCGTGGAAATCGAGTTCACACTCAACGACGAACGGACGACCTTCGACGCCGGCGCGGACGAGCTGCTCGTGACGGCGCTTCGGCGTGAGGGATATACGGGCGTACAGTGTGGCTGTGACGGGGGCGTCTGCGGCGCGTCGAAGGTCCTCGTCGACGGCGAGGCACGGATGGCTTGTGGGATGGACGCCGCCGACGCTGGCGGCACCGAGATCGAGACCATCGAGGCACTCGGCAGCCAGGACGATCTCCATCCGATCCAGCAGGCGTTCGTCGACCACTTCGCAGTCCAGTGTGGGTTCTGCATCCCGGGGATGATCATGCAGGCGAAGGAGCTGCTCGCGGCGAACCCCGATCCCTCCGAACGGGAGGTCCGCGAAGCCATCGACGACAACGTCTGTCGATGTACCGGCTACCAGAAACCCGTCGAGGCGATCCTCGACGCCGCAGAGCGGATGGACGGCGACGACGGCGCGAGTGGTCAGCGATCCGTCGCGACGGATGGAGGGAACCCCACTGACGGCCACGAACGAGGTGATTTCGATGAGTGAGAACGATCCGAAACCCGACGGTGGAACCGCATCGCAATCGTCGTCGGTCGAGCGCGAGGCGCTCGACGATCATCCTCTCGAATGGGACGAGCCGGAGAACAACCGGAAGGCCGACGACGAGCGCCAAAGCGTCTCCCGACCCGCCGAGAAGGACGACGACCGCAAGCTCGTCACCGGCGAGGCGAAGTACACCGCCGACTACGAGGAACAGTTCCCGGATCTCGCCCACGCCGCGGTCGTTCGCAGCGAGATCCCCCACGGCCGCGTGACGGCGATCGATACGGACGCCGCAGAGTCGATGGACGGTGTTCACGCCGTCCTCACGCCGTGGTCCGATGGCTGTCCCGACGCGAAGTACACCAGCGCCGGCCAGTCCTATCCCGAGCCCAGCCCGTGGGACATGAACGTCCTCAACGAGCACGTCCGGTACGTCGGCGATCCGATCGCTGCCGTGGCCGCCGAGGACGACGAAACCGCCACGGCGGCGGTCGAGACCATCGGGGTCGAGTACGAGGAGTACGAGTACGTGCTCGATCCCGAGGAAGCGTTCAGCGAGGACGCGCCACAGCTGTTCGCGGACGAGGACGTCGAGAACGAGATCGTCGGCCACGACTACGACCGCAACCGGATGTCGAACATCGAGGGCGAGCTCGGTGACGTCGCGGCCGCCTACGACCGTGAGGACACCCACGTCCACGAAACCGAGTGGTCGACCATTCGTCAGTCACACGCCCAGGTCGAGAAACACACCTCCCTCGCGTACACCGACGAGGACGATCGCCATGTCCTCATCACGAGCACCCAGGTGCCGAACCACACTCGTCGCCAGCTCGCGCACCTGTTCGACGTCCCGGTTCGGGACGTCCGGGTGACGAAACCCCGCGTCGGCGGCGGGTTCGGCGGCAAACAGGCGATGGTGGTCGAGCCGATCGCGCTCGCACTCTCGCTCGCGGCCGACAGACCGGTGATCTACGAAGCCAGCCGCGCCGAAGAGTTCCAGGCGATGCGCTCGCGCCATCCCATGCGGGTACGCGCCCGTTCGGCGGTCACCGACGACGGCGATATCGAAGCACTCGAACTGTACGCCCTCTCGAACACGGGCGCGTACGGCAGCCACGGCATGACCGTCGCGGGCAACGTCGGCAGCAAGCCGATGCCGCTGTACTCGAAGGTTCCCAACGTCCGGTTCGAGGCCGACATCGTCCACACCAACACCCCCCAGACCGGCGCGATGCGTGGCTACGGCGCGCCGCAGGGCACCATCGCGCTGGAGGGCCATCTCGACGAGGTCGCGCGGGACCTCGATCTCGATCCGATCGAATTCCGCCGGGATCACTACATGGAGGTCGGCGATCTCGACGAGATCGCGGGCATGATGGGCGGTGAGGGGGCCGAACGCCGCATTCGATCCTGTGGACTCGACGACTGCATCGAGCGTGGGAAAGAGGCCATCGGCTACGACGAGATCGAACAGCCCGAGGCGGAGCATCGACACCGCGGGATCGGAATGGCGCTCTCCGCGCAGGGCACCGGCGTCGCGGGCGACGAACTCGGTGGGGCGCAGATCATGATGAACGAGGACGGCTCGTTCCACCTCCAGGTGGGCGGGGTGGACATCGGCACCGGGGCCGACACCGCGTTCATCCAGATCGCGGCCGAGGTGCTCGGGTGTGACGAGCGTGACATCGTCATCAAGACCTCCGACACCGACAACACCCCGTTCGACTACGGGGCGTACGCCTCCTCGACCACCTATATCTCCGGGATGGCGGTCAAGAAAGCGGCCGAAGATGCCAAAGAGCGGATTCTCGACTGGGGCTCCCGGCTGCTCGACGAGCCCGTCGAAGACCTCGACACCGCCGACGGCGAGGTGTACAGCGAGGCGACCGGCGAATCGGTCTCGCTCGAAGACGTCGGCTACGAGTCGGTCTACGGTGACGAGGACCGCGAGCACATCCTCGGCAAGGGCAGCCACTCGACCGACGAGAGCCCGCCGCCCTTTGCGGCCCAGTTCGCCGACGTGACGGTGGACGCAGAGACCGGCGAGTTCGAGGTGAACAAGCTCGTCGTGGCGGTCGACTGCGGCGTCGCGATCAATCCCGGCATGGCCGAAGGGCAGGTGGAGGGCGCGAACCACATGAGCTACGAGCTCGCAGTCAACGAGGGGATCACCTTCGACGACGAGGGCCGCGCCGAGGTGGCCGACTTCGACGAGTACGACTTCCCGACTGCCGCCGAGTCGCCGCCCATCGAGTCGATCCTCGTCGAAACTCACGAGCCGACGGGCCCCTTCGGCGCGAAGTCCGTCGCCGAGGTGCCGACCAACACCGTTCCGCCCGCGCTGAGCAACGCGGTCCGCGAGGCGGTTGGTGTCCGGATCGACGAGATGCCGATCACGGCAGCGAAGATCAGATCGCGACTCGACGAGTAGACACGCTCCCGATCACCGTTTTCGCTCGCTGTGTGCCCGTCGCGTGTGTTTTTCGCTCCCCGCTGTCCGGATTGCGGTGAGCCGCGTGGTTCCCACCGCTCGCAACCGCCCGGGACGACGATCTTTATTCCATCGCAGATGATGACCGAGCTTCAACAGTCATTTTATACGCCCCCCTCTCGAACGACAGGGTAGCCAGTACAGATGGTGGCAAGGGTGACACTACGATGCAAGTGAATATCAAGCTCAACGGGAACGCGAAACAGTTCGATGTATCGAAGACCGACAGCCTCCTCGACGCACTCAGAAAGAACGGGTACACAGGTGCCAAACGCGGGTGTGACACCGGTGCGTGCGGATTCTGCACGGTCGTGGTCGATGGCGAACCGGTCAACTCCTGTGTCACGCCGGTCGCGAAAGCCGACGGCGCGACGGTCGAGACGATCGAGGGGCTCGGCAGTCAGTCGAACCTCCACCCCGTCCAGCAGGCGTTCGTCGATCACTCCGCGCTCCAGTGTGGGTTCTGTATCCCGGGGATGATCATGCGCTCGAAGGCGCTGCTCGAGGAAAACCCCGATCCCACGGAGGCGGAGGTCCGGGAGGGGCTCTCGGACAACCTCTGTCGGTGCACCGGGTACAAGAAGATCGTTGAGGCGGTGCTCGACGCCGCCGAACGGATGGGGGATGACGGCACGGGCGGCCAGCAATCCGTTGCGACGGATGGCGGGAAGGCAGACGGATTCGTCGCCAAGAACGGCGAGTGCTGCGGCGAGGGGGGTGAGTGCCGATGAGCAAACCCGACCAGCCACCCGAGGTCGACGATGACGACGGTGTCGTCGATCTCGAAAGGGAGGACCACCCGATCGAGGGAGACGAAGCAGCAGACAACCGGACGGCGGCCGACGAGCACGAGACCATCACCACTGAGACCGAGAAGTACGACGCCCGGAAGATCGTGACCGGTGAGGCGCGCTACACCGCCGACTACCGGAATCGGTTCCCGGACCTCGCCGCGGGAAAGGTCGTCCGAAGCGACATCGCCCACGGCTACGTCACTGACATCGACACGAGCGACGCCGAGGCGATGGACGGCGTTCTCGCCGTCATCACGCCGTGGGACGACGTGGTGCCCGACACGCTCTACTCTCCGTCGGGACAGTCCTATCCCGAGCCGAGCCCGTGGGACACGACAGTGCTCCGCGAGCACGTGCGGTACGTCGGCGACCCGATCGCGGCCGTCGCTGCGACCGACACCGACACCGCCGATCGTGCAGCCCGAAAGATCACCGTCGAGTACGACGAGCGCGAGGCGGTTCTCGATCCGGCCGACGCGACCGATCCCGACGCACCGCGGCTGTTCGAGGAGGACGAAGTCGAGAACGAACAGGCCGGTGCGGACTACGAGCGCAACCTCGAATCGCACTTCGAGGGCGAGATCGGCGATCCCGAGCGCGTGTTCGAGACGGCCGACGCGGACCGAGTTCTCGAAACCGAGTGGGAGACACCCTACCAGTCCCACTGCGTGCCAGAGCCCCACACCACCATCGCCTACACCGACGAGGACGACCGGTACACCTTCATTACGGCCACGCAGGTGCCGTTCCACACTCGTCGGCAGCTCGCACACCTCTTCGACGTGCCGATCCGCGACATCCGGGTGACGAAACCCCGTGTCGGCGCGGGCTTCGGCGCGAAGCAGGAGATGGCGATCGAGCCGATCGCGTTCGCGCTCCACCGGAAGGCGGGGGTGCCGGTAAAGCTTGAGATGACCCGTCAAGAGGAGTTCACCGCGCTCCGATTCAGGCATCCGACCGAACTCAAGTTCAGAACCGCCGTCGACGACGACGGCGACCTCGCGGCGATGGACCTCGACGCCCGCGAGAACTCCGGAGCCTACGGCACCCACGGGATGACGGTCGCGGGCAACATTGGTACGAAGGCGCTGCCGCTGTACCCGCGCGTGCAGGACGTCCGGTTCGCGGCCGACATCGTCCACACCAACCTCCCGATGGGGGCGGCGATGCGTGGCTACGGTGCGCCACAGGGGATGTTCGTCGTCGAGGGCCACATGGACGAGCTCGCGCGGCGACTCGGCGAGGACCCCATCGCGTTCCGGAAGCGACACGCCGTCCGGGAGGGTGACCTCGATCGGACCGCGGCGATCATCAAGGAGGGCGAGCGTTTCAACCGCCGGATCAGATCGTGTGGAATCCGCGAGTGTATCGAGCGCGGGAAGGAGGCCATCGGCTACGACGACCTCGAACAGCCCGAGGAGGACCATCTCCATCGGGGGATCGGGATGGCGCTGTGTGCCCAGGCCAGCGGGGTTGCGGGCAAGGAACTTGGGGCCGCTCAGCTCAAGATGAACGAAGACGGTTCGTTCCACCTCCAGGTGGGTGGGGTCGACGTCGGCAGCGGCAACGACACGATGTTCACCCAGATCATCGCCGAGGTGCTGGGCTGTGTCCCCGAAGACGTCATCGTCAGGTCCTCGGACACCGATCTCACGCCTCACGACTACGGCGCGTACGCCTCCTCAACCACCTACATCAGCGGCCGCGCGGTCAAGAAGGCGGCCGAGGACGCCAAAGAGCGCCTCCTGTACTGGGGCGCGAAGATGCTGGACGAACCCGTAGAGAACCTCGAAACGGGCGGCGGCGAGGTGGTGAGCGAGGCGACCGGCGAATCGGTCACCCTCGAAGAGATCGGCTACGAGTCGACGTACGGCGACGACGAGCGCGAGCAGATCATGGGCGGCGGCCATCACTCGACCGACGAGAGCCCGCCGCCGTTCGGCGCGCAGTTCGTCGACGTCACCGTGAACGAGGAAACCGGCGAGTTCGATCTCAACGAGCTGGTGTTCGCGGCGGACTGTGGCGTCGCGCTCAACCCGCCGCTGGTCGAGGGGCAGATCGAGGGTGCCCAGCACATGAGCCTCGAACTCGCCACCAGCGGCACGCTCGAGTTCGACGAGGACGGTCAGCCCGAGACGCTCGGCTTCCGGCAGTACGGGATGCCCCGGACGACCGACCACCCGCCGATGGAGACCATTCTCGTCGAGACCCACGAGCCGACGGGCCCCTTCGGCGCGAAGTCGATCGGCGAACTCCCGACCAACGGTGTGCCGCCCGCACTGAGCAACGCGGTCCGTGACGCTGTCGGTGTCCGGATCACCACACTCCCCATCACCACGGAGAAGGTGAAGCGAGCGCTCGACGCGAGCGACGACTGACGATCCCGCTGGGGACCGTCGTTCTTGGAAGAACCGTTTTGCGACGAAGCTGACGAAGCAACTCCTTCCAGTCGAACCTCGATACGCTTCAGACCGGCGCTTGGGAGCTCACGGGCGGATCGACCCGGCGGAGTTCGTAATACGACGTGAACTTCACCGCGTCGTAGCCGGTGAGTTCGTTCGCGGTTTCGAGCCCGACTGACGTGGTGGCGTCCTCCCGAACGAGGCGCGCGAGGCTCTGTTTCGCTCGCTCCGAAAGCTCGTCGTAGTGACAGACACTGGCGTCTTCGGGGACGGTACCGACCTCTCTGGACATGATTCTAGCACCCATGGTGCGGTCTCACACTCGCGTTTTCCGTCGAGGCTCTTGAAGATGTCGTTCCGCCGACCGGCCACGAGCCGCCAGTCGATGCGCCGACAGCGACGCAACGGTGGGGAGGGAAGGAGGTAGGGGGGAAGAGGGACAGTGAGGCAGCCGAACGCGTGGTGTCGCCGCATCGCCGGCCAGCACAGGGACAACGGTTTAGTGGCTGCTCCCGGGAGTAGGGATATGAGCCGGTCAGCCCTCACGACGTACCTCGTCCTTCGCGAGCTCGACGAACCGATCGACCGAGCGGCAGTCGACTCGGTTCGCGATCGGATCGAGGACGGCGTGCGCGAGGTTCTCAGGAGTGGCGTCGAGCTAGAGTGGGACCGGACTGACGTATTGGCGAACCACGACGGCGAGATCGTCGCTCTCCTCGACGAGTTCCGTCTCGACGGGGCCGACGCCGAGCGGGTCTTCGACGACCACGCCGACGCCGCCGAAGTGCCGATGACGTCGGTCTGGGCGCTCGACGACCGCATCGACGGCGAACACGTCGAGCGACGCAAATCGCGGCGGTAGAACGAGCCCGATCGGCAGTGACAGTGCGGTTCGGTTCCTGATTCGTTCGTCGATGGACCGCTACTCCACCGGCACTTCGACGAGCGCGATGTCGTCGTCGGGAACGACGCGAGCGAGCACGTCGTCGAGCTCGTCCCAGCTCTCGGGGCGGTACCCCTCGATCCCGAAGCTCTCGGCGAAGGTGACGAAATCGGGGTTGGTGAGCTGCGTACCGGTACTCTCGCCGCGGTGCTCGGCCTGCTTTTCCGAGATCAGGCCGTAGTCGTTGTCGTTGTAGAGCAGGATGGTAAACGAGCAATCGAGCCGGGTCGCGGTCTCGATCTCGGCGGCGTTCATCAGGAAGCCCCCATCGCCGGTGGCGGCCACCACGTTGCCGTCGATCGCGAGATCGGCGGCGACCGCACCGGGGACCGCGATCCCCATCGTCGCCAACCCATTGGAGATGATGCAGGTGTTCGGCTCGTAGGTCGGATAGTCCTGGGCGATCGCCATCTTGTGACTGCCCGTATCCGAAATGAGGACGTCCTCGTCGGCCATCGCATCCCGGAGCAGTGGGAGCGAGCGCCGGACCGAGAAGGCGTCGTCGCTGTTGGGTCGGCCGAACTTCGCTGCGACGACGTCTTCGCGGATGGAGGCGTACCACTCGGGATCGGTGCCGATGTCGTCGCCGTACTCCTGGATCGCGCGCAGCCCCGCGGAGACGTCACAGACGATCTCGACGTTCGGGTTGTAGTGGGCGTACACCTCGGCGGGCTCGAAGTCGAGATGGACGATCCGCTTGTCGCCTGCGGGGTTCCAGTCTTCCGGATCGTGTTCGGCGATGTCGTAGCCAACCGCGAGCACCGCGTCGGCCTTCCTGACGGCGTCGGCGATCCGGGTGCCACCGCCCGCTTCGGCTTCGTACTGGAGCGCGAACAGCGAGTGGTCGTCGGCGTCCGAGACCGCACCTTTCCCCATGTAGGTGGCGACCACCGGAACGTCGGTCGCGTCGACGAACGACCGGAGCCGTTCCGATGCGCGAGTGCGGATCGCCCCGTTGCCCGCGAGCACGATCGGCCGGTCGGCGTCGGCCAGCAACGAGACCGCACGCTCGACCGCCGTTTCGTCGGGGCTCGGCCGCCGGATCCGGCTCCGCGTCGGTAGTGGAGAGGCATCGGTCTCCGTTCCCGCCACGTCCTCGGGAAACTCGAGATGGGTCGCGCCGGGCTTTTCGTGTTCGGCGAGTTTGAACGCTTTTCGTACCGACTCGTGGACGATTTCGGGATCCGAGATCTGGGTGTTCCACTTCGTGATCGGCTCGAACATATCGACGATGTCGAGCTTCTGGTGGCTCTCCTTGTGGAGGCGTTCGAGCCCACCTTGACCGGTGATCGACACCACGGGACTCTTGTCGAGCTGTGCGTCGGCGACGCCCGTCATGAGGTTGGTCGCACCCGGGCCGAGCGTCCCGAGACAGACGCCCGCATCGCCGGTGAGTCGGCCGTAGACGTCGGCCATGAACGCCGCGCCCTGTTCGTGGCGGACGGGGATGAACTCGACCGACGAATCCCGGAGCGAGAAGAGGAGCTCCTCCAACTCCTCTCCGGGGAGGCCGAAGACGTGATCGGTCTCTTCGACTTCGAGGCATTCGACGAGGAGATCGGCTGCGGTCTGCATGTGCCGCGCTACACCCAGCAGGTACATTAGTTCGTCGCTGGCATGCGAAGCCACATCACTTCCACCTTTCTCGGTCCCTGTTGTCTCATCACAACTGTTAAATCGGATGGTGTGGTGTGTCATAACGGCATGGCCGATGGCACGGAATCCGCAGTCGGCAGTAGCGACGCGACCATCGATCTCTCGGTGTTCGCCGACTACTTCGGCTTCGCGGAGCACGGAACTGACCTCAAGACCGAGGTGCTCGCCGGCGTAACGACGTTCGTAACGATGTCGTACATGGTGGTGGTCATCCCCGCTCTCATGGTGGGAACGAGCGGGAAACCGGGGATCACGGTTCCCGGCTACCCGCCGGGTGCGGTCCAGCAGATGCTCGCGGTCGCCACCATCTTCACCGCCGCGGTCGCGATCTTCGTGATGGCCTTCTACGCGAACCGGCCGTTCGCCCAAGGTCCGGGACTCGGTCTCGCGACCTTTTTCGCGTTCACCGTGGTCGGCTCGATCGGCGTTCCGTGGCCGACGGCGCTCGCGGCGGTGTTCGTCGAGGGAATCCTGTTCATGGTCCTCACGATCACCGGCGCGCGGAGCCTCATCGTGAACGTGCTTCCGTCACCGGTAAAACACGCCATTGGGACCGGGATCGGCCTCTTCCTCGCCGTCATCGGGCTCTCGGAGATGGAGGTCATCGTTCCCGATCCCGGGACGATCGTCGCGCTCGGGGAGATCGCGACCAACCCGGTCGCGCTGCTCTCGGTGGCCGGGCTCTTCCTCACGCTGATGCTCTACGTGCGCGGAACGACGGGCTCGATCATCCTCGGGATCGCCGTCACCGGCGGGATCGGCTACCTCGCGACCTTCCTCGGCGTCGTTCCGGAAGGAGTGCTCGCGCCCCAATCGCTGCCGAGCGCCCAGTACAACATCGCGCCGCTGCTCGGCACGTTCCTCGACGGGTTCGCCGACGTCGACGGACTGACGTTCTCGCTCATCGTGTTCACGTTCTTCTTCGTCGACTTCTTCGACGCTACCGGCGCGATCACCGGTGCCGCACAGGCGGGCGACATGCTTGACGAGGACGGAAATTTCCCCGACATCGACGAGGCGCTGATGGCCGACGCGGTCGGCACCACGCTCGCCGGGATCCTCGGCACGTCGGCGGTCACGACCTACCTCGAAAGCGCGATCGGGGTCGACGAGGGCGGACGGACCGGGATGACCGCGATGGTCGTGGGGGTACTCTTCCTCATGACGCTCGCGTTCGTCCCGCTCGCGGCCGCGATCCCGGTGTACGCCTCCCACCTCGCGCTGGTCGTCATCTCGTTGCTGATGCTCAGAAACGTCGCCGAGATCGACTGGGACAACCTGACTCATGCGATCCCCGCGGGGTTCACCATCCTCGTGATGCCGCTGACGTACTCGATCGCGTACGGGATCGCTGCCGGGATCATCGCGTACCCGCTGATGAAGACCGCGGTCGGCGAGTTCGACGACATCAATGTGGGCCAGTGGCTGCTCGCGGGTGCGTTCGTGGTCTACTTCTTCGTCCGTACCGGCGGCGTGATTCAGGGATCGATGTAGCGCCTGGTTCGCGTGCTCTCGGGGATCGTCGGGTTGAATGGCGACGAACCATCCAAAGAATTAAAAGGACTGGTGTAATGTGTCTCGGTATCATGGCAGACGATACCGGATCGGCGTCGAGGGGTAGCGACGGGAGTGGCGGGACGAACGACTCGGTGTTCGCGCGGTTCTTCGGGTTCGCCGAACACGGCACCGACCTCAGGACCGAAGTCCTCGCGGGGATCACGACGTTCCTCACGATGTCGTACATCGTGGTGGTGAACCCCTCGATCATGACGGATCAGCCCGGCGACGACGGATTTCAGGACGGGATCGCGATTCAGGGGTACTCCCCGGACGAGGTCGAGCAGATGCTCGCGGTCGTCACGATCCTCGCGGCGGCGGTTGCGATCTTCGTGATGGCCTTCTACGCGAACCGGCCGTTCGGCCAGGCACCCGGATTGGGACTCAACGCCTTCTTCGCGTTCACCGTGGTCGGTGCGCTCGGTATTCCGTGGGAGACGGCGCTCGCGGCGGTGGTCACCGAGGGCGTGCTGTTCGTCCTCCTGACGGCGGTCGGGGCGCGCGAGTACGTCATCAGACTGTTCCCCGAACCGGTGAAGTTCTCCGTCGGCACCGGGATCGGCCTCTTTCTCGCGATCATCGGGCTCCAAGAGATGGGGATCGTCGTCGACGACGCCGCGACGCTCGTGACGCTCGGCAGCGTCGCGTCGGACCCTGCCGCGCTCCTCGCGGTGCTCGGCTTCTTCCTGACGGCCGTACTCTATGCCCGCGGGATCAGGGGATCGATCGTGATCGGTGTCGTTCTCACGACGGTCGCGGGGTATCTCGCGACCACCGCCGGATTCGCCGAACCAGGTGTACTGTTTCCCGAGTCGCTGCCGAGTCCACAGTACGACATCACGCCGCTCGTGGGTGCGTTCATCGAGGGCTTCGGGAACGTCGACGCGTTCGCGTTCTCGCTCGTGGTGTTCACGTTCTTCTTCGTCGACTTCTTCGACACGGCGGGCACGCTGGTCGGCGTCGGCCAGGCCGGCGGCTTTCTCGACGACGACGGCAACCTGCCCGACATCGACAAGCCGCTGATGGCCGACGCGATCGGCACCACGATCGGCGGTATTTTGGGTACGTCGACGGTCACGACCTACGTCGAGTCGGCGACGGGCGTTGAGGAGGGCGGTCGGACCGGGATGACCGCACTCGTGGTCGGCCTCCTGTTCCTCGCGGCGCTGGTCGTCGTGCCGCTCGCGGCCGCGATTCCCCTCTACGCCTCCCACATCGCGCTGGTGGTGGTTGCCCTCCTGATGCTCCGGAACGTCGTGGAGATCCAGTGGGGCAATATCGCTCACGCGATCCCCGCGGGGCTCACCATCCTCGTGATGCCGCTGACGTACTCGATCGCGTACGGGATCGCTGCCGGGATCATCGCGTACCCGCTGATGAAGACCGCAGTCGGCGAGTTCGACGACATCAGCCTGGGCCAGTGGCTGCTCGCGGGCGCGTTCGTGGTCTACTTCTTCGTCCGTACGAGCGGCACGCTCCAGGGTGCGGTGTAGATTTCCGGCCATTCTCCCGTCACTCGGGACTATCGTCTCCGTTTCGAACCCTGCTCGGCGAGCGAACGGTTTTAGGGGCGGGTTCCGTAGGGCGGGTATGACGAGGCTCGGAATCCTGCTTACCGGTGGGCCATTCGACAGCGAGCGCTGGCGGACGGCCTACGAACTGGGCCGTGCAGCGCTCGCCGCCGGTCACGAGGTGACGTACTTTCACTACCTCGACGGGGCGCTCGTGCCGGTCGCCGATCAGACCTTCCCCGACTGCGCCGACGGCGGCCTGTTCGACGAGATGCCCTCCGAGAAGTTTCAAGAACTCGTCGATCGTGGGGCCGAGGTGATCTGCTGTGGGCTCTGTGTCGACGCGCGCGGGATCGACGCCGCAACCGACTACCCCGACGGCGTCGAGGTCGGACTCCTCCCGGATCTCGCCGACCTCCTCGGCGAGGCCGACAGGGTGGTGTCGCTGTGAAGCGCGACGTCGCCGTCCTCCTCACGCGCGCGCCCTACGGCCGGGTCCACGTCCCCGAGGGACTGCGTGCGGCCCGCGGGGTCGCCGCCGGGTTCGATCGCCACGATGTCACCGTGGTCTTCACCGAGGATGCGGTGTACGCCGCCCGTGAAGCGGTCGATCGTGCGGCGCTCAACATGCCAGGCCACATCGAGGACCTCCTCGCCGAGAACGGTCGGATGGTCGCCGATCGCGAGGCACTCGCGGTCCGTGAGGTCGACGAACGTGAACTCGCCGACGACGTCGAAGCGGTGTCGGGCGATGCGGTCGCACAGATCATCCAGGATGCGGATCACACGATGGATTTCTAACATGCTATATCTCATCGACAAACCGCTCGCTGACCTCGGCCTCCGGACCGCAGCGCGCGACGACAACGCACGGATCGTCCTGATCCAGGACGGCGTGTTGCTCGACCCCAATCTCGACGTCCCGATCTACGCGGTCGAACGCGATGTCGACGTTCGCGGCGTGGACCTCCCGGACGGCATCGAACCGATCACCTACGAGGACCTGATCGAGCGCCTCTTCGCCAACGAGGTGAAGACGTTCGCATGAGCGTCTTCGAGCGTGCGCACACGCTGGCCGAGCGCGGCGAGTCGGTCGCGCTGCTCACGGTCGTCGGCAAGGACGGCAGCGCGCCGCGGGAAGTGGGCGCGCGCATGCTGGTGACTGACGACGACGAGTACGGCACCATCGGCGGCGGCAGCGTCGAGGGGCTCGCGATCGACGCCGGCCGAGCAGTGCTCGACGGCGACGAGAAGCCGGGCGTGCGGACCTACGAACTCCATCCCGACGGAAACACCGGGATGGTCTGCGGGGGATCGATGGACGTGTTCGTCGATCGGCTCCGTGGACGAAAACGCCTCGCGATCGCCGGTGGCGGCCACATCGCGACCGAACTCGCTCCGCTCGCCGAGCGGCTGGGCTACGACGTGACCGTGATCGACGACCGCGAGGAGTACGCTGACGGGGAGCGCTTCCCCGACGCCACCGAGGCGATCCACGGCGACTACGGCGCGGCGCTCGCCGACCTCGCGCTCACCGACGAGAGTGCGGTCGCGGTGGCGACCCGGAGCGGGACCTTCGACGCACGCGCGGTCGGCGCGGCGCTCGACGCCGGCGCGGGCTACGTCGGCCTCGTGGCTTCCGCAACGAAGGCGGACCACGTCCTCGACTCGCTCGCCGACGACGGCTACGCGTGGTCCGATCTCGCGCGCGTCCGCGCGCCGATCGGCCTCGATCTCGGCGGCGGTAACCCTGCTGACGTCGCGCTCTCGGTCCTCGCGGAGATGAGTCGGGATCGCCACGGCGCGTCGGGCGACCGGATGGCGACGCTCGCCCTCGACGACTGTGTCGTGGTCCGCGGCGGCGGCGACCTCGGCAGCGGCGTGGCCTACCGCCTCCACCGCGCGGGCTACCCCGTGGTCGTGACCGACGTCGAGCAGCCCACCGTGGTCCGCCGGGCGGTCGCGTTCGGGACGGCGATCTACGAGGGCGAGGTGAGCGTCGAGAGCGTCGTCGGCCGACATGTAGGGGGCATCGACGACGCGATCGGCGTGCTTCGTGATGGCGACGTGCCGGTGCTCGCGGACCCTGAAGGGGCTGTCATCGACGAACTCGATCCTGAAGGGGTGGTCGATGCGATCATGGCGAAGGGCAAGTACGACACGGGCACCCGACGGGCGGACGCGGACGTCGTGATCGGCCTGGGGCCGGGGTTCGAGGCTGGCACGGACGTCGATGCGGTGGTCGAGACCGATCGCGGCCACGAGCTCGGTCGGGTGTTCTACGAGGGCACCGCGAGCGCGTACGACGGCGAGCCGGGAACCCGCGAGGGGTACACCCACGAACGGGTGTTCTACGCGCCGACCGCGGGCGTGTGGGAGCCGACGGTCGAGATCGGGGAGTGCGTCGTGGCGGGCGATCGGCTCGGAACGGTCGCGGACGACTCGGTCGAGGCCGAGATCGATGGCCTGGTTCGGGGATTGGTCCACTCGGGCGTCGCGGTCGAGGAGGGGACCAAGCTCGGCGACGTCGATCCCCGTGGCGAGGCGGTCGACTACCGGAAGATTTCGGACAAGGCGCTGTGTCTCGGCGGCGGGGTGCTCGAAGCACTACTTCAGTTGGAGTGAACCCACGCCGATCCGTGCATACTGCCGGAGACGGTACGTTTTTGCTACCGTCGGGCGAGGAGCGAGTATGCGAGTCGCACTACTCGGCGGTACCGGCGACATCGGTGAAGGCATGGCGCTTCGATGGGCACGCGACACCGACCACGAGATCGTGATCGGGTCCCGGAACGCCGAGAAAGGCGAGTCTCGCGCGGCCGACTACCGGGATCGCCTTAGCGAGCGCGGCGTCGACACCGACGTTTCGGGAACCGACAACGCCAATGCCGCGGCGGGGAGTCGGATCGTCGTGGCGAGCGTTCCACCGGCGTACGCCGCCGACACGATCGAGGCGGTGCGCGACGACCTCGCCGAGGAGGCGATCGTCGTCAGCCCCGCGGTGGCGATGGCGCGCGACGAAACCGGCTTTCACTACGACACGCCGGAAGCGGGCAGCGTCGCGGAGACGGTCGCGGCCGTCACGCCCGACGAGGTGCCGGTCGTCAGCGCGTTCCAAAACCTCGCGGCGGGCGCGCTCACCGATCTCGACCGCGAACTCGATCTCGATGTCGTGGTCTCGGGCGACGACGCCGACGCGAAGGGCGTCCTCATGGAGCTCGCCGAGGAGATCGAGGGACTGCGCGCGCTCGACGCCGGCGCGCTCGCGAACAGCGCCGAGATCGAGAGCATCACGCCGCTGCTCATCAACCTCGCAATGAACAACGACGGGATGCACGACCTCGGCGTCCGGTTCCAGTAGCCGCTACCGCAGCTCGAACGATTCTTCGGACGACAAAAACCACGGCGAGCGTCGCCTACCGCTGCACCGGTTCGATCGTCGCACCGTCGAGCGAGACGCCGCTTCCCTCGCGAACGGTGCCAACGTGATGGAAGAAGACATCGCGGTCGGCGAACGCGTGTTCGAGGTCGCCTGCGCGGTCGTCGGGCACCGCCACGAGCAGCCCGCCGCTGGTTTCGGCGCTCTCGCCGTCCTCTAGTCCGTAGCCGAACAGCGCCGAGAGCTCGGGCGTACCGTCGATGACCGGCAGCGTTTCGATCTCGATCCCGACGCCAGCGCGCTCGGCCATCACGGCCGCCTGGCCGGCGAGGCCGAACCCGGTCACGTCGGTCGCCGCGGACACCTCGACCTCCCGTATTGCGCGTGCCGCCGCACGATTCGGCGTCGTCATCCAGGACAGCGCCTCCGTGCCGACCGTCTCGACCTCGCGGGTCGCAGTCTCGCGCACGAGGTCGGCGAACTCGCCGTCGCGCACGCGGAGCGCGCCCATCGCAGGCTGGGTCCCGAGCGGTTTGGTGAGGTAGAGCCGATCGCCTGGCTGTGCACCGTCGGCGGTGAGCAACGCGTCGGGCGGCGCGACGGCGTCGACGGCAGCCCCGGCCAACGGCCACGGATTCAGTACCGTGTGGCCGCCGGCGACGACACCGTCCATCCCCTCGATCGCGTCGGTGATCCCTGTGAGGATTTCGGCGGCGACGTCGGTGAGGTCACGCGGGAGGCCGAGGACACAGAGCGCCGAGAGCCCGTCGACCGCGCCGGTCGCGAACGCGTCGCTCGCGGCGTTGCACGCCGCGACCCGGCCGAAGTCGTAGGGATCGTCGATCACGGGCGTGAAGAAATCGATCGTCGAGACCAGCGCGAGGTCGTCGGTGAGCCGTCGGGCGGCGGCGTCCTCGCCGACGCCGAACAGCAGGCCGTCTTGATCGGCGTCGAGCCCCGTCTCGGCGAGCAGCGATTCGAGGTCGGCGCGGCCGACCTTGCACGAACAGCCGTGGAGTTCGGCGTGGTCGGTGAGTTGAGGCGATCCCATCTCAGGCGCGACTCCGGCGCTCGTCGAGCGCGGATTCCTCCGTCACGCCGATGCGTAGCTGGAAGGTGTCGTCCGGAGTGTCGTCGGGGCCGTCGGTCACGGCGAAGCCGTGTTTGTGACACGTTCGCCGGAGGTTGCGCTCGGCGGGCGGGTAGTCGCCGGTCACGAGGAGTTCGTCGCCCGCGTCGAGTTCCTGGAGACACCGCCGAACGATCAACGCCGGTTTCGGGCAGACGGCCCCGGTGACGTCGACTTCCTCCATGGGTCCCGTTTTTCGTGCGAGGGTATAACGATGTCGTTGGCACAGGTCCCAACTGTCCTCAGGCGAGCCGCGTCCGGAGCCGTGCGGCGAGGTGATCCGCGACGACCACGAGTACGAACACCGCGAGGACGGCCGTCAGGAGTTGCTGGTACTGGAGTCGGCGTATCGAGATCACGAGGTAGTAGCCGATCCCGCCCGCCCCCACGAACCCGAGGATCGTCGCGGCGCGGATGGCACACTCCCAGCGATACAGCGTGTACGAGGCCATCGTCGCAGTTACCTGCGGAACCATCCCGTGACACACCGCCTGGATCCGGCTCGCACCGCTCGACGCGACCGCCTCGGTCGTCACCGGATCGACGTCTTCGAGGAAATCGGCGTAGAGCTTGCCGAGCACGCCGGCGTTGTGGACCCCGAGCGCGAGCACGCCGGCGAAGGGACCGAGACCGACTGCGGTGACGAACAGAAAGCCCCAGACCAGGCCCGGCACCGACCGGAGGAAACTCAGCACGACTCTTCCAAATCGGTGGATCGTGCGGCCGAGCCCGCGCCGTGCGGGCGACGCGTTCGCGTACAGCGGTCCCCGATACGTCACGGTCGCCGCGCTCGCGAGTGCCAGGGGAACGGCGAGAACGACCGCGAGCGCGGTCCCGACGACGCTGATGGCGAGCGTCTCCACCACCGCCCAGAGCAGCCCGTCGCGGAGCGACCGCCCGAGGAGGTAGTCCCGGGTCACGTCCGGCGGGAATCCCTCCGCGACGAACGCCCACATCTGCGACCGCGCGTCGGGCCGGACGAGCGCGAGCGAGTCGACCTCCGCGATCCACGCCGCAGCCAGCAACACGATCCCCAGCGCGAGCACCCGGCCGAGCGTCCGCTTCGAGAGGGCTCCGCCGCGCTCGCCTGCGACCGCCGATCGTCGCTCGGTGCGTTCAGACATGCCAGGGTGGTCTCTCTTCGGGGCTGGTTCCATCATCGTCGTTCGTCGTCTGAGCCACCGCTGAAGGAGTCTCGGCGACTGTCGAGCGCGGGGCGGTAACTGACGGCGATTCGGTCGTTGCCTTCGCAGCGTCCATATCCGGCCCGAACAGCTCGTCGAGTAGCGCGTCGGTCACCGCTGTGGCGGGACGATCGAAACACACCTGGCCGTCGGCGAGTCCGACGACGCGGTCGTAGCGCTCGCGCGCGAGGCGCACGTCGTGGAGGACGGTGACGAGCGTGCCGTCACCGACCGACTCCTCGAGCACGTCGAGCACGGTCGCGGTCGTCGAGGGATCGAGGTTGGCGGTGGGTTCGTCGGCCAACACTATCGGCGCGTCCTGGACGAGCGCGCGAGCGAGGGCGACGCGCTGGCGCTGGCCTGCACTGAGCGAACTCACGCGGGCGTCGGCCTTCTCGGCGAGGCCGACACGATCGAGCAACGAGAGCGCCGGGTCCGGGTCCACGGGCGCGAGCGGTTCGACGAGACCACGCCACCACGGGAGCGCGCCGAGCCGCCCGGCGAGCACGTTCGCGAGGGCGGTGCGCCGTCCGACCAGCGTCTCGCCCTGGTAGGCGAGCGCGACCGCGTCGCCTACCACGGGCTCGCCGTCGAGCAGCACGCGACCGCTGTCGGGCTGGATCGCACCGCTCACCAGGCGCAACAGCGTGGTCTTGCCCGTGCCCGAAGGGCCGACGACGGCGACGTGCTCGCCGCTGGCGATTCCGAGGGAGACATCCCTTACTGCCCCGTCGTCGCCGAACGATTTCGTGACGCCGTCGAGCGTCAGCTCAGGACTCATTCGCTGACGTTGCTGCGGCGTTCTCCGAGTCAAGCAACCCCATCGTCCGAACCGCCGAATCCAGCGTTTCGAACTGCTCGTGGCTCGTCTCGACGTACTCGTCGACGTTCTGCTGGTCGAGGATCGTCGACTTCCCACTCTCGTCGAGCCCCGTGAACGCCGTGCGGATGGCGTCGCGGGTGTCGGCGTCGAGCGTCTTCGCTGCGGCCCATGGGTAGTCCGCGAATCCGGGTGTCCGCCAGAGTTCGACGACGCTTTCGCCGATAGAACCCTCCTCGACGAGTGCGTCGTAGATGCGGGCGTTCAGCGCCCCCACGTCGCCGCTGGCGTTCGCGATAGCTTTCGCCGTGGCATCGTGCGCGCCGACGTGGGTGAGGTTCGCGAAGTCCCGCTTCGGGGCGAGGTCGTACTCGTTCCGGAGATAGTGCGTCGGCATCACCGTCCCGCTCGTGCTGATCGGATCGCCGAAGACGAGATCCAACTCGTCCGCTGAGGTGGCGACGTCGTTCATCTTCGACAGACCGGTCGACTCGTGGGTGATGAACGCCGAGTGCCACTTCGTCGAGCCGTTCTTCGAGCCGACGACGACGGCTTCGGCCCCGGCTCGGTGGTGGGCGAGCACGTACGAGACGCCACCGAAGTACGCGAAATCGACCTGTTCGGCGCTCATCGCCTGAACGAGGCCGGCGTAGTCCGCCGTCGTCCGCAACGTCACCGACGCGTCGAGTTCCCCTTCGAGGTAGGACTTGAGTGCCTGGTTCTTCTCGATCGCCGTGTCGGGGTCGACGTCCGGAACGATCCCGACGGTCATCTCCAGTTGCTCCGAGGAGGCCACGGAGCCGAGACATCCACCCAGTGTTCCTACTCCTGCTGTCGCGATGGTACCCAAAGCTGCACGTCTCGATAGACCGCTGGCTGACCGACCCATGTCACGACACGGCATCCGCCGTCACATAATCGTTCCGACTCGACGGACGGCGGTCGGGCTTTTCGGCACAACGCTCATGTCGGACGGCGAGTACGGCAGGATATGCGACTCGCCGCCGCCCTCTCGCTCTCGACGCCCGAACTCGTCGCGTTCGTCGGGGCCGGTGGGAAGAAGACTGCAATGGGTCGCCTAGTGAGCGAGGCGGACGCCCGTGACCTCTGGGCCGGGTACACCACCACGACCCACACCCCGCCGCCGGAGTACCCACTCGTGCTGGCCGAGCCTGAACACCTCGGGCAAGAACTCGCTCGAACCGACGACTCGCCGGTCGCGTTCGCACGTGAGGAGGTTCCGAACCCCGATCGCGCCGCCGAGAAAGTCCGGGGGTTCGCGCCTGGCGTGATCGACGACGCTTTCGAGTCGAGTCGGTTCGACTGGCTCTGCGTGAAGGCCGACGGCGCGCGCCGCCGCGGGTTCAAAGCGCCTGGCTCGGACGAGCCCGCGATTCCGAGCGCGAGCACCACCGTCGTCCCTGTCGTCTCGGTCGGCGTCGTCGGCGAACCTCTCGACGAAGAACACGTTCACCGGGTCGAGCGCGTGGCCGCGCTCACGGGGCTCGCGCGCGGCGAGCGTCTCACCGCCGACGCCGTCGGGCGGGTGCTGGCCCATCCCGACGGCGGCCTGAAGGGTGTGCCCGCGTCGGCGCGGGTCGTCCCGCTCGTAAACCAGGCCGACGCCGCCGATGACCGCCGGACTGCACGGGCAGTGCTCGAAGTCGCGTTCGAGCACACCAACCGCTTCGATCGCGGGATCGTCGCCTCGCTCCGAAACGACACGATCGCCGTCGTCGAAGCTTGATGACTGGTGTGACGTGAGACGGAATTCGACTCACTCGACGACCGCATCGACGTACTCCATCGACACGACATCGACGAGACCGTTGTTGGTGAGCCGGAGTTCGGGGATGACTTCGAGCGAGAGGAAGGAGAGTTCCATGATGCCGCCGTCGTGATCGAGCCCGATCTCTCGTGCTGCGTCCTCGACCGCGCCGAACTCTTCCGCGACGGTTTCGAGCGGCTCGTCCGACATGAGCCCCGCGACCGGGAGCGAGAGTGCGGTCATCCCATCCTCCTCGGCGTCTGCTGCTCCGGATTCAGGGTCGTAGGCCGCCACGCCGCCGCCGATCTCTCGGAGGTGGTTTGCGATCCTCGCCATCGCCTCGTGGGACGTGCCCGCGACCACGACGTTGTGGGCGTCGTGGGCAACGGTGCTGCCGACTGCGCCGCGGTCGAGTCCGAGGCCGTGAACGAACCCGCGACCGACGCCGCCGCCCGCGCCGTGGCGCTCGATCACCGCGAGCGAGAGCACGTCTTCGTCGGTGTCGGGACGAAGCACGCCCTCGGACCGGGGAACCTCGGTCTCCAGCCGTGCGGTCTGGAGACCACCGATGGCGTCGATGGCCCGCACCGCAACCGGGCCGTCGCCCCCTGTCGCCTCGATCGCGAGGTCCGCTCCGTCGACTGGATCGAACGAGACGGTGTCGGTCGGAACAGTCGAGGACGGTGGTTTCTCGCGGTCCGTGGTCGGATCGAGCACGCCGTCGATCAGGACGTGCTCGACGGTCCACGAGTCGAGATCGGAGAGCAGCACGAGGTCGGCGGGCGAACCTGGCCGGAGCCGTCCGAACGGGAGGTCGTAGCTCTCGGCGGTGTTGATCGTCGCCAGCTGGACTGCGGTGACGGGATCGACTCCCTCACCGATTGCCTTCGCGACCGCGAAATCGACGCCGCCGTGCTCGGTGAGGTCGGTCACGTCGCGGTCGTCAGTGCAGAGCGACAGCCACCGACTGCCGACCGCTTCAACGAGGCCGAGCAGATCGGCGAGGTTCTTGCTCGACGACCCTTCTCTGAGGTAGACCCGGAGGCCGACGTCGGCCTTCGCGCGCGCTTCGTCGAGCGTGATGCTCTCGTGGTCGGAGTCGAGGTATCGCGCCGCCTCGTGGAGATCGGCTCCCCGCACCCGAGGCATATGGCCGTCGACCGGTAGTCCGCGCTCGCGGGCGGCGTCGATCTTCGCGTGAACAGTCGAATCGCCGGCGACCACCCCAGGAACGTTCATGACCTCGCCGAGCGCCACCACGTCCGGCGCGTCGAGCAGTTCCGCCACGGCGTCGGGGTCGAGGGTCGCGCCGGCGTCCTGAAGGCCCGAGGCCGGCACGCTCGACGGTACGGTGAACCTCGCCTTGAGCGGGGTGTGTTCGGCGTCCTCGATGACGGCCCGGACGCCAGCCGCGCCGCAGACGTTCGCGATCTCGTGGGGGTCGTGGATCACGCTCGTCACGCCCCGCGGGACCACCGCCGCGCCGTATCTCGGCAGCGTCACCATCGACGACTCGACGTGCATGTGGGCGTCGATCAGCCCGGGTGCGATATACTCGGCCTCGATCTCGCGCTCGGCCGGCCGCTCGTCGAGCGCGACGATGACTCCGTCGTCGATTGCGACCGCCCCGTCCTCAAGAGTACCGGTGTGGACGTTCACGAGCGTCCCGCGCACGACGGTGTCGACGCGATCGCTCATGGAACCGGCTCGTCGGCGACCGCGTCGAGGTCGAGATCGACAGCACGAGCCTCCTCGCGGATCGCACGGGCGTCGGCGACCGTGAGTTCGCCGTCCTCGTAGAGCACCTCGCCGTCGACCATCGTGAACGCGACGTCGTCGCCGTGGGCCGCGAACACGAGGTGTGAGAGGACGTCGTGCAGCGGCGTCGCGCGCGTCAGATCGGTCGTGAGCCCGACGATGTCGGCCTTCCACCCCTCGCGGAGCTTCCCGACCTGTTCGAATCCGGCAGCGGTCGCGCCGTTGATCGTCGCCATCTCGAACACCGTCTCGGCGGGCGTGCTCGTGGGATCGAGCGCATCGACCTTCTGGAGCAGACTCGCCTGGCGCATCTCGGTGAACGGGTCGAGGGTGTTGTTGCACGGCGGCCCGTCGTTGCCGAGCGCGACGTTGATTCCGCGGTCGAGGTAGTCCGGGATCGGTGCGATTCCCGAGGCGAGCTTCATGTTCGAGGAGGGGCAGTAGGTGACGTGGGTGCCGGTCTCGGCGAGCACCTCGCGCTCGGTCTCGTCGGTGTGGACGCAGTGGGCGAGCACGACGTCCTCGCCGGTGATCCCGACCTCGTCGAGCCAGTGGATGTTGCGGTGGCCGGTCTCGCGCTCGACGGTCGCGATCTCGTCCTCGTTCTCGCTCGCGTGGGTGTGGATGCGGACGCCGTCGTACCGGTCGGTGAGTTCGCGAACGCCCCGGAGACACTCCTCGGTACAGCTCACCGCGAACCGCGGCGTCACCGCGTATCGGATGCGGTCGTCGAACGCGCCGTGGTACTCCCGGATGAGCCGCTCGCTCTCGTCGAGGCCTGCGTCAGTTTCTTCGAGAAGGCCATCGGGCGATTCCTTGTCCATCAGGACCTTCCCCAGTCGCCCACGAATCCCCAGCTCGCCGGCGGCCTCGAACGCTCGATCGGCGTGGGCGACCGAGAGGTGATCCACACACGTGGTCGTCCCGCTCTCGATGAGTTCGAGATACCCGAGTTTGGCGGCGACTTCCATCTGATCGCCGTCGAGGGTCGCCTCCATCGGGAGGATGTAGTCGAACAGCCAGTCCAGCAGCGCGGTGTCGTCCGCGATCCCTCGCCCCAAACTCTGGACCGAGTGGATGTGACCGCCGACCAGGCCCGGTGCGAGTACGTCGTACTCCGCGGTCGGGTGGTCGGGGTAGCGATCCTCCAGCTCCGCTGCGTCGCCGACGGCGTCGATCCGGTCGTCCTCGACCACGACCGCGCCGTCGTGGATGACCGTGTGCGCGTCGGCGACGACGGTGCCAGCCAATAGCATAACCGAGTACCGGTCGCCGGTCGACGAACAAAAAGGTTGCTAGCCGTTGGCCGACGGCCGTTCCGGATGCACAGCCGGTCTCGATGGCCGCGAAGGCGCTGCTTTCAGCGACAGCGGTTCGATCGCCTGGTCCGGCGTTGCTTCGTGGTGGCGTTCGTCAATCCTTGTCGGCTCCGGTAGCTATAAGATGCCGAGTGGAAAACACACGACCGATCACGATGAGCGTCGAAAGCGCACAGCCCGCCATCCAGGAGTGGGTATCGGACCATCGCAAGGACTGCATCGAATTCCTTCAGGACCTGATTGCGATCCCGTCGGCCACCACCGTGGGCGAGGATGAGGAAGAGATCGCCAAACGAATTCAGGCCGAAATGGAGGAGCTAAACTACGACGAGGTCTTCCTCGACGACCTCGGCAACGTCCACGGCGTCATCGAGGGCGAGAACGAGGGCGCGGTCATGCTCAACTCCCACATCGACACGGTGGGCTACGGCGACCGCGACGCGTGGGAACACGATCCCTACGCCGGCGAGATCGAGGACGGCACGCTGTACGGCCTCGGCGCAAGCGACATGTTGTGTGCGATGGCCGCTCAGGTCTACGGCGGCGGCGCGCTCGCCGCGCTCGACGTCACTCCCAAGCACGACGTCTACGTCACCGGCGAGCTGATGGAGGAAGTGAGTGAAGGCCACGCGATGGAGTTCGTCGACGAGGAGCTCGATATCGATCTCAAGCGAGTGGTGATCGGCGAGGCCAGCGAGATGAACGTCAAGCGCGGCCATCGCGGACGCTGCGAGCTCAAGATCGAGCTCGAAGGCGCATCGTGTCACGCGAGCGCCCCCGAGCGCGGCGTCAACCCGCTGTACCACGCCGCGTCGATCGTCGACCGCATCGAGGAGTTGAACGAGGAGACCGCGGATCACGAGTTCCTCGGGGCGGGCACCGTCGCCGCGACGAACCTTGAGGTCGACACGCCCTCGAACAACGCCGTCCCGGCGGCCGCGACGGTCTATGTCGACCGCCGGCTCACTCTCGGCGAGAACGAACAGACCGCCCACACCGAGCTCGAAGACGCCGTGGACGCCGCTGTCGACGAGTACGGCGACGACGTCGAGGCGACCATCGAGACCCTGAACTTCGACACGCCGTCGTGGACGGGCTACGAGATGGAGTCGAAGAAGTACTACCCGACGTGGCTGCTCGACGAGGACCACCCGCTCGTCCAGGACACCTACGAGGTCGTCGACAGCGTGCTCGATTCCGAGGTGGAGATCACCAAGTGGACGTTCTCGACCAGCGGGAACTACACCATGGGCGTCGCCGAGATCCCCACCATCGGGTTCGGCCCCTCGTGGGAGGAGTACGCCCACACCGCCCGGGACCAGGTCGAGGTCGACGACGTCATCGACGCGTGTGCGGTCAACGCCGCGCTCGGCCGCGAGCTCTGAACGGCCGACGGCTTCGAAGACACCCGATCCACGACCACCGACTTCCGACCGACGATTTTTCGCCGCCGTCGATCGTCCCAGCAGCGCGGCTCAGCGACTCACGATGGGTGTGCTGTCTGGAAAACGGAGTGGCGGGCGTTCGCTACTCGACGACGGTGGTGCCGTCGCCGGATTCGAGCGCGTCGACCGCGTTGTCGAGCGACGCGATGACCGCGCGGCGCTCGCGCTCCGAGTCACCTTCGACGAACTCGCAGGCGGCCGCGACTTTCGGACCCATGCTGCCTTCGGGGAACTGGCCGTCGTCGAGGTGCTCGCGCATCTCGGCCGCGCTCGCCTCGTCGATCCGGCGCTCGTCGGGCGTTCCGAAGTCGACGTACGCCCCGTCGGCGTCGGTCAGGATGACGAGGATGTCGGCGTCGAGAACGTGGCCGATGACCTGGGTCAGTCGATCCTTGTCCACGACGGCGTCGTAGCCGTCGATCTCGCCGCGGTGGCGCGCGACCGGCACACCGCCGCCGCCGCCGCAGATCACGAGGTCGCGCTGGTCGATCAACCGCTTGACGGGCGTTTCCTCGACGATGCCCTTCGGCTCTGGCGAGGGAACCACTCGGCGGTAGTCGGTGTCGCCGGTGTCGCGGACCTCTCTGACTGTCATGCCAGCCTCGCGCATCTCGTCGGCCTTCGCTGCGTCGACGAACGGCCCGACCGGCTTGGTGGGGTTCTCAAGCGCCGGATCGTCGGGATCGATGACGGTCTGGGTCAGGATCGTCGCCACCGGGACGTGCTTCCAGCGCTGTTCGAGCTGGCGGTACATCTGCTGGCAGAGCATGTACCCGATCCAGCCCTGGGACATCGCGCCGCAGGCTTCGAGCGGCTGGGCCGGCGGCTCGCCCTGCTCCTGTTGGAGGAGGAGCGAGCCCACCTGCGGGCCGTTGCCGTGGGTGAGGACGACCTTGTAGCCCGCCTTCATCAGCTCGACGACCTGGGCCGCAGTTCGCTCGACCGCCTCCATCTGCTCGGCGAAGGTGCCCTCGGCGTCGGGCGGCTTGATCGCGTTCCCGCCGAGAGCGACCACACACAGCGGCTTCTCGCGCGGCGTCCCCCAGAACCGAGGCGGCTCGACGTCGAGATCGAACTTGGGGTCGTCGCCGATGGGTTCGTACTCCGAGGCGTCTTCGTCGGCTTCGGATTCCGGTTCCGCTCCCGATTCGGATTCTCGAGTCACGAGCTTACCAGCCGCGCCCGCCCATCGTGAGCGCCATCAGCGCCTTCTGGGCGTGCATCCGGTTGCCGGCCTGGTCGTAGATCACGCTCTGGGGACCGTCCATCACCGCGTCGGTTGCCTCGAAGCCGCGCTTCGCGGGCAGGCAGTGCATGTAGTTCGCGTCGGGGTTCGCGTTGCGCATCATTGCCTCGTCGCAGATCCAGTCGGTGTGCTGGTCGTGGATCTCCTTTTCGGCGTCGGTGCCGCGCTCGCCGACCTTGTACGAAACCCAGTGTTTCGGGTAGACCACGTCGGCGTCGCGGAACGCCCGCTCCATGTCGTTCTCTATCGTGAAGTCGACGTTCGCCGTCTCGGCGTTGTCCTCCGCCTGATCGACGATTTCCGGGTCGAGATCGATGTCCTTGGGGTGGGCGAGCGTGACGTTCGCACCCATCTTCGTGAACCCGAGAACCGACGAGTGAGGGACGCTGACCGGTCGCCGGACCTCGGGCGCGTAGGCGTACGAGATCACGAAGTTCTGGTCCTCGATCGCACCCTTGTGCTCGCGCACCGTCTGGAGGTCGGCGAGCGTCTGACAGGGGTGATAGGTGTCACACTGCATGTTGTAGACAGGAATATCGGCCCCTTCCTGATACGAGCGCATGATTTCGGTCCCCCGGGGGTACTCGAAGTCGACCGCGCCGCCGAGCACGCGCACTGCGAGCGCGTGGCCGTACTGCGAGAGGATTTTCGCGGTTTCCTTGGCGGATTCGCCGTGTTCGAGCTGGAGCTGGTCCGGCGACATGATGTGGGGGTAGCCGCCGAGCTGGTTGATGCCCGCCTCGAAGGAGTTGCGAGTGCGGGTCGAGGTGTTGTAGAACAGCTCGAACAGCGAGTGCCCGGTGAGCGCGTCGTAGTGGCTCCAGTCGCCCTGGGCGAACTCGGCTTTCAGTTGGTCTGCGACATCGAGGACGGTGGTGAGCTCGTCCTTCGACCACTCCTGGGTCGTGATCATGTCCTTACCGCGGAGATCAGTTTGCATGGTATCGACTCTCCCTACCTGGCAGTGGCAGGTATGGTGTGACCTGTGACGGCCCCTCGAATAAAACTTCCGTCGACGCAGTTCGACCCGCAACGAGTGCGTAATCGGGGCGTCCACCGACCGTACATTCGGCAGACTGCCGGTCGGGAGACGGTGATGTTCGCGACCGACCGTCACGCCACGCGGACCCATACGCTTTTCAAGGTGGTTGTTGTAGGAGGGGAGGAACCGCTATGAGCAGCGACTCAGACAGAGTGGGCCTGTACCTACAGGACAAACACTCGATCCGCGAGAACATGGAGATCGCACAGTACGCCGAAGAACAGAACTTCGACGAGATCTGGCAGGCCGAATCCCGCCTCGCGCGCGATGCCGTCACGCCGATGGCGGCCTACGCTGCGGTCACCGACGAGATCAAGATCGGCTCCGGGGTGATCAACAACTGGACACGCAACACCGCGTTGATCGCCCAGACGATGAGCACCCTGGAGGAGCTGGCAGGACCCGATCGGATCATGTGCGGGGTCGGCGCGTGGTGGGACCCGCTGGCGGAGAAGGTAGGGATCGATCGCAGCGGCGCGCTGCGGGCGATGCGCGAGTGCGTCGAGGTCACCCAGGACCTCCTCGACATGGAGAACGTGACCTACGACGGCGAGTTCGTGGACATGCGTGACGTCGAACTCGACATCGTCCACGGCGACTCCGGACCGCGGACGGTGCCGGTGTACGTCGGCGGCACAGGCTTCAAAATGCTCGAACTCACCGGTCACTTCGCCGACGGCGCGCTCATGAACTACCTCGTCAGCCCCGAGTACAACGAGAAGGCGCTCGACGCGCTCGAAACCGGCGCGGAGCGCGGCGGGCGCTCGCTCGACGACATCGATCGGCCCCAGCTCGTGGTCTGTTCGATGGACCACGACGAGGACAAAGCGCTCGACAACGCGCGCGAACTCATCACCCAGTACCTCGGCCAGCAGCCCCACATCATGCAGGCCTCGGGCGTCTCTCAGGACCTCATCGACGAGGTCGGCGACGCGATCGGTGGGTGGCCCGCCGACGAGGAGGACATCCAGAAGGGGATGGAGTACATCCCGGACGACGTGGTCCGCAAGCTCTCGGCCAGCGGCACGCCCGAGCAGTGCCGCGAGAAGGTGCGCCAGTACACCGAGTCCGGGTGTCAGTGTCCGGTGCTCTACCCGCTCGGCGACGACGTCAAGCTCATGATCGACGAGTTCGCCGACGGCTACCGCTGAGCTATCTGAGCGCGACCCGGCAGGTGCGTCGTCGTTACCAGCGCGCGTAACGTGGTCCAGCCGGCTTTCCTCGCGGGAACGCGTCAGGCGTTCTCGCGGTCGAGCGCCGTCGTGACGTCGCCGAACACGTACTGCACGACGAACCCGGCGAGGAGCGCCGCAACAGTGAGACCGGCAGCCACCGGGTAATCGATCGAGAGCCCGAGTCCCAGGAGCGTGAGGAAGCCGAGCGCGACGGCGGCGGTGAGGAGGCCGCCGGGTGCACGGAAGGACGGCGTCACGTCCGTCCGGTAGACCCGGAGGCCGACGAACGACGCGATGTTGATGGCGTACGGGAGGACGGTGCCGACGAGCGCGGCGAGCACGATCCCGCCGACGACCTGCTTGCCGATGACCACGGCCGCAGCGGCGATCGCGACGACACAGAGTGCGACGTAGGGCGCGTTCGTCCTGTCGCTCGTCGCGGCGAACGCGGTCGGAAACGTGTCGCGTTCGGCAAGCGCACGGAGGACGCGCGCGGAGCCGGTCATCCCGACGAGCATCGTGGTGAAGATGGCGACGAGCGCCGCGACGGGCAGCGCGTAGTTCGCCAGCAGCGGGAGTCCCGCGTCGACGACGACCGCCGAGAGCGGCGCGACCATCACGAGGTTCCCGCTCGCGAACGCGCTCGGGGGGACTGAGAGATGGAGTGCGACCACGACCGCCGTGTAGCACAGCGTGGTGGTGAGGAGACTCCCGACGATCGCGCGCGGGATCGTCCACGCCGGTCGTTTCACCTCGCCCGCGGCCGCGGGAACGACCGTCCACGCGCCGTAGCCGGTGATCGCGACGCCGACGGCGGTGAGGAACTGTGTGCTGCTCCCAGTGACGAAGGGGGTGGCGTTGGCCGGCTCGCCGTTCGCGAACCCGAGAGCCGCGACCACCGCGAGCACGGCGAGGATGAGCGCGGTGAGGACGAGGTTCGTGCGTTTGGTTACGTCGATCCCGGCGAGCGTGACGCCGAGGCTCGCGACGATCGCGAGCAGCCCGAACAGCACGGTGTGGGACCGAACCCCCGCGAGCGACGGGATCGCGCCGAGGTAGTTCGCGACGTACCACGCCGAAACCGCGACGCCGAACACCCAGCCGAGCGCGTACGACGTACCCTCCAGATACGAGAAGAACTGTCTGACGAGCCCGTTCGAGCCGAGAGTTTCGGCCGGGAAGACCGCCGGTCCGCCGGAGTGGGGGAACGCAGTCGCGAGCTCGGTGTAACAGAGCGCGATACTCACCATCCCGACGCCCGCGACGAGCCACGCGAGGATCGCCGCCGGACCGATCCACTGGCCGGTGAACGCGGGATAGAAGAACACCGACGAGCCGATCATTCCGCCGACACTCAACAACAGCAAGTCACGGAGGCCGACCGTCCGCGGGAGATCGTCCGGGGTTTCGCGAGCTTCCGCCATTGCGTTCGCTCTGGAGCAGAGCCAATTAGTAGTACCGATGATTGCCGTGACGACACGGTGGAATCACCTGCTGCCGCCACTGGCTGTAGACTGGGCGAGTCCTCCCTCAACGTCTCCCGGAAGAAACGATCGTTGAGTCCCGATCGGGCTCGACGAACTACCGGCTCGCCCGCCCGAACAGGGCTTTCCCGGTGGATTACCGGGACGCGATGGCTTCGATCTCGACGCCGACGCCTTTCGGGAGGTTCCCCACCTCGAAGGCGCTTCTGGCGGGCGGCTCGTCGTCGAAGAAGCCGGCGTAGGTCTCGTTCATCTCGTCGAAATCGTCGATATCGGCGAGGAGGATGGTGGTTTTGAGCACGTCGCCCATATCGAGATCCTCCTCCGCGAGAATGGCTTCGACGTTCGAGAGTGACTGTTCGGTCTGTGTCGCGATGTCCTCGTCGGCGAGCGAGTCGCCGTCGGGCGTGAACGGGATCTGACCCGCAGTGAAGACGAGATCGTCGTTCGTGGTCGCCTGGCTGTACGCGCCGACCGCCGCCGGTGCGTCGTCCGTACTGATGATGCGCTTCACGCGCTCACCCTCACGCCGGCCCGGCTTAACGTTTCTGGAGTGTGTGCAAGCAGTCAAACGACGGCCGAACGCCGAACGGCGTTCCGCAGGGAACTCTCTCAATCGTCAGCAGCATCGGACTCGGCCGTCGTCGTCACTGGTATCGGTTCCCGTCCGACCGACACTCGTCCCTGCTCCTCGACGAGTCGAACACCGGCCGTCCGAAGCCAGCGAGCCGCGTGACCGTCGCCGTGCAGCAACAACTCCGCGAGATCCTCCGGTTCGTCGATATCCATCCCGAGACGGTACGAATCGATCTCGGCGGTCGACGCACCGACGGCGTCGGCCACGGCGTGATGGTCGCGATAGGATGCGCCGTGGTAGTCGACCCGGAAGTCCGGATGACGCGCCACCAGCGCGTTCGTCCCGCCGCCGATCCCGCGAGCGAGCACGATATCGTCTTCCGTCTCGAACAGTTCGCTAAGTGCTGCCGGCGTCGCGAGCGCGAGATCGGCCATCACCACGGCGACCGGTGTTGAGCCTGCGTCTTCGAGGGCGGCGTTGACGGCCGATGTCAGCGGACGCTCGTCGAGCCGCGTCTCGGCGTCGATGTCGAGCGTGGCCGTCGAGAGGACAGTCGGGGCCATTCCGGTGGCCGTGATCGCATCGAGAACGTCCCGGAGCATAGCACGGGCGAAGCGTTTGCGCTCGGTCGGATCGAGAACCCCAGCGAGCCTGGTCTTCGGGCTCTGGGGATCGAACGGCACGACGACCTGCATACTGGCGTCTCCGTCCGGTAGAAGGTAATCCCATCGCTTTCCAGCCGTTGTCCAGGTTCTCACTCACCATAGCGTCGCTCTCGCAACCGTTCAGCTAGCCCTCGTCGAAAGAAGCGTGATGGGTCGTTATCGATCCGAAGACAGTCAAAGCGAGTCCGTTCGTCAGTCGTCGGCCGCGGCGGGCTGGGCCTCGCCGTAGAGATCGTTGACTTCCTCGATCCGCGGGTCGACCCGGTAGGCGTCGCCGGTGGCCTGTTTCGCGCTTTCGGTGTCCTTCAGCCCGAAGCCGGTCGTGCAGATCACGACCGTCTCGTCGTCCGCGATGATCCCGCGCTCGCGCGCTTCCTTCACACCAGCGACGGGGGTTGCACCTGCGGGTTCGGCGTAGATCCCTTCGGTAGAGCCGAGCAGTTTCTCGCCGGCGAGGATGTCGTCGTCGGAAACGAGGAGGGAGGTCCCGCCACTCTCTTTGAGCGCGCGGCAGGCCTTGATCGTGTTGCGGGGCCGGCCGACCGCGATCGAGTCGGCGAGCGTGTCGGCGATCTCGTCGATGTCGTCGTGCTCGTGGAACGTGTCGTGGATCGCGCTCGCACCCTCGGCCTGGACGCCGAGCATCTTCGGGGTGTCCTCGACGTAATCGAGGTCATAGAACTCCCGGAACCCCTTCCACGCGCCCGCGATCGTACAGCCATCGCCCATCGAGAACACGAACCAGTCGGGGACCTCGCCGCGGACGGCCGACTGCTCGGCGAGTTCGAGGCCCACCGTACGTTTGCCCTCAACTTGGAAGGGGTTGACTGCGGCGTTGCGGTTGTACCACCCGTACTTCTCGGTGGCTTCCATCGAGAGGTCGTAGGCTTCGTCGTAGCTCCCGTTGACGGCGAGGACGTCCGCGCCGTAGACGAGCGGCTGGGCGAGTTTGCCTTCGGGCGCGTCGCCCGGCACGAAGATGCGACAGTCGAGCCCGCCGCGGGCAGCGTACCCGGAGAGCGAGGCGGCGGCGTTCCCAGTGGACGCGCAGATCACGATGTCGCGACCGTCGTTTTTGGCCTTCGTGACCGAGACCGAGCTCGCTCGATCCTTGAAACAGCCCGTCGGGTTCCGACCGTCGTCCTTGATGAGTGTAGTAACGCCGAGCTCCTCGCTGAGGTTTGGTGCATCGAGCAGACTCGATCCACCCTCTTCGAGCGTGACGACTTCCGCGTCGTCGTGGACCGGCAGGAACGGTTTGTACTTCCACTGACTCCGGATGTTGCCGTCGAGATCGGCGTCGAAGTTGTCGTGGATAACGTCGTAATCGTACTCGACTTCGAGGATGCCCTTGACCCCCTCGTGCTCGGGACAGGTGTAGATGATCTGATCCGGGTCGTACTCGGTACCACACAACGTACACTCGAGCGTGGTGACGTGCTCCATCGCCATACCCGGAGTATTTCGTCCCTCTATATAAATCCCGCTGCTACACAACACCCCCTCAAATCGTGAACACAGCCAGTACATAGACTGTGATGCCGGTATCCGACGATGACGTAACTCGAGGCCGGCCACCGAATGAAGAACACTCTTCACGATCTTATACACTCTTAGGGTGTATATTAGTTCGATCCGATCGCTACACTGACGAACGAATCTGTCCGTTCTCGTGTTCCGAACGACCGAATCGTGGCGATGCGAGCGAATCGCGTTCATTGGAAAACGAGTTCACAATCACTCACCAACCTCAGCACAAACTTCAAAACAAATCAAAAATTTCTACCCGTTTTGAATTGAGAGGGCCAGTACTGATAAAACAAACTCAATTTTCGCACAATTACAAATAAAGATATTGAAGCAATCTGGGGGTAAAAATAACGAATTATGATTTAGTGTTTAAAAAGACAATATTCGTGCTTTTTGCCGATCTTACAGACACAATTCAGAAATTCTAATGGCTATGCTCAATATGCGATATTCGTCCGGCAGATGTTCCACAACGCGGTGCTGTTGGCCGTATCTCCGATATTGTGTTGCCGATCTCCCATCAAAAATTCTGCAAAATAGGGACAATCCTTCCATTGCTCTGTGTCAGATATTGTGTTGTTACTTTCAATCTATATGGCCAGAACGAGTCGATCAAACTCACTGATAGCAGTCGTTCGATTTGAGTGGGCCGCTGGATCATCGGTGGGCTCTGTGATGGGTTCGCTCCCGGATCGCTTCGGCGAAGAGCAACGATTAAACGGCGGGCAATCCTCGCGCCGAGTATGCAACGACGGGCTGCGGCGGTCTACATCGTCTTCTTCGTGGTGGTCGCGATTGCGGCGTACTCGTTGATCGCAGTGGCCGAGGAACCGACCGCCTCGATCGAAGGTCAGAGCTACGCTCAAGGGGACACCCTTCAGGCTGGAGGACAGGCGTGGACGGTCAACGTCAGCGACGGTTCCGGCGAGGTATCGCGGGTCAATGAATCGGTCCAGTTCAGCACCTCGTTCGCGAACAACTCCACCCTCCTTTATCAGAACGAGACCTATCGGTCAGCGCCCAACGGCTCCGGCGGTGGCGGCGCAGCCGAGACCACGACGCCAGGCGCGCCCACGACTACCACTCCGTCTGGAGCAGTGTCCAACGGTTCCGACGGAACGCGCTTCCAGGTCGTGATCGCCAACGCTTCCGGGGGCAACGCCTCCAGCGGAAATGCCTCCGGTAACGCATCGACGGGCAACACCTCCGGCGGCAACGCGTCGGCCGGGAACGCATCCACGGTGAACCTCACCTCGTTCACGCTCCGCGAGTCGTTCGACGTGAACGAGCGGCTACGAGCCGATCCCGATGTCGCGAACACGGCGCTGACCGGGGTCAACGGGACTCAGTACGTCCGGTATCAGAACGGCACGACCCAGCCGCTCGGCGAGTATCTGCCGACGCCCGAAACCCGGAACGTCTCGGTCGGTGACGAGTTCCCCTACGCCAACAACTCCACGACCGTCTCGGGCGTCAACACGAGCGGCGTGTCGCTCGCGTGGACCGGCCCCCAGACTGAATCGATGGAAATCGCGGCGGGAGAAAACGTCACTGTCGGTAATACGACGTACGTCGCCCAGTTCGGCGCGGACAACAGTACCGTCACGCTCTCTCAGGACGTCGCCGGCTACCAGGAAGAGCTAGCCGATGTCCAGGACTTCCACGACCGGATCCTCGGTCTCTGGGGGATCATCATCATCAGCATCTTCGCTGCCATCCTCATCGCGGCGCTCGCGTACATGCCCGTGAGAGGCTGAATCTCCAAATCATTCTCTTGGGCTGAGCGTCGTCCCTCTCGCGGCTCTCTTCGTCCCTCGTTTCGTTCGTAGAACCGTCAGGAGCGTCTCGTGTCTGCTCGACGTGCTTCGACGGGCCGGGAGGGATTCGAACCACGCGCAGACGTGCTCGCGTTCGCTGCGCGCGTCTGCTCTAGTTCGAACCCTCGATAGCCGCTTCGCTGCTCGCGTCCGTTTTCCGTGACTTCGCTCCGCTCGTCACGACGTTTCACTCGCTCTGCTCGTGAAACCGCAGCAGAAGCGGGCTGGGAGGGATTCGAACCCCCGACCGTCCGGTTAAAAGCCGGACGCTCTGCCTAACTGAGCTACCAGCCCACACCCGCGCTCGGGCCGTCGTGCCTAAATCAGTACCGTTCCGGCGGCGAGTCCTCGGTCGGTTCCCAGGCGTCGAGCGCCTCGGCGACGAGTGCCGACGGATCGACGCCTCGGAGGGCGGCCTGGCGTCTGAGCTCGCGGTAGGTCTCCGACGGAAGGTCGAGCGTCACCTCGCCGGGCGGGACACCGTGGGCGGCGAGGGCGCGCTCCGGCGGGACGTCCGAGTTGATGTCGCTCGCGATCGATCGGACGTCCCGCACGGTGAGATCGGCGTCGAGGGTCGCCCACGCGAGCAGGAAGCGCGCCTCGCCCGCGACTCGCGCGATGTGTTTCGCCGCGGTCGGGGCGATCTCGCCGGTGGCGACGTACTGGCGGATCGATCGCGGGAGGTCGTGGACCCGCGCCCACTTCCGGATGAACGACACCGTGGCGTCGCCGTCGGTGCGCTCGGCCGCGGCCTTGTACGAGCCTTCGCCGCGAACCAGCGCCGCACACGCTGCCGCCCCACGGAGCATGTAGACGCTGTCGGCGTCACCCACGGAATCGTCGGCGAACGACCGGACGATCTCGGCGGCGCGCGCCACGCTCTCGGGATCGTCGGGATCGAACTGGACGGCCTCGCGTGCGCGCTCGCCGGCAAAGGTGGGATCGCCCCGGATCACCGGCTCGCCGACGGGCGAGTCGCGATCGGTCCTCGTCCCATCGGGCGCGCCGTCAGGACTCATACCGCTTCGTGGGGACGACGAATGAAAAGTACCCCGCCGCCGTGTGTCAGCCGCACATCGTCAGTCGGCGTTCGCCTCGCGCTCTTCCGAGAGATGCTCCCAGATCTCGGTGCAGCCACACCCGTCGTCGACGTCGTCGAGATGATCCGTGTTCGGTTCCCGCTGCTCTTCGGCCGGCTCCGGGTCGCTCATCGATCCGCTCCCGATTCGTCGTACAGCTCCGGTGCGACGTCCGCCGACACGTGTTGGCGTTCGCCGTCGTTCTCTTTCATCACTCCCCCGTAGGCTAGTAGCCCGGATAAGGCCGCGCCCACCTGTAAACCCTACCCAGACTCTCGATTACCGGCAACAGTTGTCGAGATACCTGACGGCCGAATCACGGCCGATGCCGACGCCTTCGGGTGATTCCGTCGCTGCCACGCGTCACCGGACCTGTGGACGGTCGGGGCCGATCGGCGGTCGATGGGTTCAGGGGGTCGCGGCGTCGAGGACGGCTGTGCCAATCGACGTCCACCAGCTCGACGACGGGGCGTGGATCAGCGTCAACGACACTCGCGAGGTCAACGTCGGCGACCTCTGGTGGCTCGCGCGCCACGATTTCTGTGCCTGCGAGATGGCGGATTTCCTCGCCGAAGGGTTCGTCGAGGTCGGCGTCGATCCCCCCGTCATCGAGGCCCGAATCGCCGGTCAGTGCATCGCCTGTGGGGCGAGCGGTGTCACCGGCTGGCTCACGGTCGGTCGAGTGAGCGACGGCGAGTTCTATTCCGTGGTTCCCGAGAGCGTCCACGTCCCCCGCCGGCGCACGCGCCTCGCTCGTTCCGAGTAACCCCCCCGACGACCCGACGTACCGGCAACATTCTCTTCATCCGGCGAGACGCGGGGAGGATTGACGCCACGGGCGAGGGTTTAGGCGTCGGGCGTTTGGTGGCGGTATGCCGAGTAAAGTCGAGGGCTGGAAAGACGAGGTCTACGGTGAGGAGGTCCGCGAGCATCTCTTCGAGTTCGCCGAGAAGGGATGGGAGGCGATCCCCGAAGACGAACACGACGCGTGGTTCGAGCGGTTCAAATGGTGGGGGCTGTACCACCAGCGAAACGGCCAGGAGAGCTACTTCATGATGCGGATCGGGACGCCCAATGGGGTACTGAAGCCCGGCCAACTGGAAGTCGTCGGCGAGATCGCTGACGAGTACGCCCGCGGTCCGGCCGACAACCCCGAGTTCGGCGGCGCGTACTGCGACTGGACCACGCGCCAGTCGATCCAGCTCCACTGGATTCGGATCGAGGACGTCCCGGAAATCTTCGAGAAGCTGGAGGCGAACGGGATGTCGACCATCCAGGCCTGCGGCGACTCGTGGCGCAACATCGTCGGCTGTCCGGTCGCAGGCAAGGACAAACACGAACACGTCGACGCGTGGCCGGTCGCCGAAGAGCTCCACGAGGAGTTCAAGGGTAACGAGGCGTACTCGAACATGCCTCGGAAGTGGAAGGTCTCGGTCACGGGCTGTGACGAGGGCTGCGGCCAGGGCGACATCAACGACCTCGCGTTCGAACCTGCCGAAAAGGAGATCGACGGCGAGAAGAAGATGGGGTTCAACGTCCGCGTCGGCGGCGGTCTCTCGCGGAAGGAACCGCGCTTCGCACGCGACATCGATGTGTTCTGCACGCCCGAGGACGCGCCGAAGGTCTCGGCCGGGATGTCCGCACTCTTTCGGGACCACGGCGACCGCGACGACCGGTTCAACGCCCGCATCAAGTTCCTCGTCGACGAGTGGGGCACCGAGAAGATCCGCAAGACGCTTCAGGAGGAGTACATTGACTACGAGCTCCCCACGGCCGGTGAGGACCTCCGCGAGGACTACACCTACAACGCGGGCCGCCAGGACGAACACGGCGACCACGTCGGCGTCCACGAACAGCCCGACGGCAACTACTACGTTGGCCTCGACGTCCTTGTGGGGCGGATGGGAGCCGAAGACACGCTCGAACTCGCCGCCCTTGCCGACGAGTACGGTTCGGGCGAGGTCCGGCTGACTCAGCGCCAGAACGTCATCGTGACCGACGTTCCCGAGGACGATCTCGACGCGTTCCTCGACGAACCCCTTCTTGAGGACTACTCGCCCGACCCGCATCCGTTCATGCGCGGCTCGATCGCCTGCACCGGAACCGAATACTGCTCGCTCTCGATCGTCGAGACGAAAAACCGCCAGGTCCGGTACGCCCGCTGGCTCAAGGAGAACGTCGAGCTTCCCGACGGGATCGAGGACTTCCACATTCACCTCTCGGGCTGTACCGCGTCGTGTGCACAGCCACAGATCGCCGATATCAGCCTGCGCGGGATGAAGACCAGAAAGGACGGCGAACCCGTCGAGGCGTTCGACATCGGGCTCGGCGGCGGACTCGGTGAGAACCCTCACTTCGCCGATTGGATCGCGATGCGAGTCGCGGCCGACGAGGTGCCGGGCTACATCGCGAACGTCCTCGCGGCCTACGAGGACGAATCCGACGGCTCCGAGAGCTTCCGGGAGTTCATCGCCGCACGCGACGAGGACGAACTCGAAGCGCTCGCCGATCCCGAAGAGACCGACTACGAGGACCCGTTCATGCACAACACGAAGATGACGTGGTATCCTTACGCCGAGGAGGACGACATGGACGACCGGCCGACGCCCGCCCGCGCCGACGGCACCCCGATCCCAGCGGACGACTGACGCCCTGCTTCGACGTACTCGGCTTTCGTCGCGACCCGTGTTGCCGATACAGTTAGGAGACTGTCGCTTGTCGGCAGTACCATGGAACTGAACCACTACACAGTCTTCAGCAGCGACGAGCGGCGGGTCACCACCGCGGGGTTCAGGGGTGGGCGGGTGACGGCGGTGTTCGCCGAACTCGAACTCGACTTGCGGGCCGCGGAGACACCCGGATTCCCGGCAGTGATCGATCTGCGTACAGTCTTTGCCGAGACAACCATCACCGTTCCTAACGACTGGAACGTGGACGTACGATTGTCGACGCCGCTGTGTGAGTTCCGGGACAGGCGTTCGGTCCGTGTGGCTGGGGAGGGATCGGCAGGCGGCCCCGATCTCGTGCTGACCGGGTTCGGCGTGATCTCCGAGATCACACTCAGGGGGTGACCGTTCGGCGTGGCCGAACGCGGGGACGAATCCGACGCGACTCCTGTTCCCGTCTCCGCCTGCCCACAGTCTCGTTAAGTATCCGGCTGTCGAAACCCGTGTATGAGCGACCGCATTCTGAAAGTCAACGCCTACACAACGCTCGATCTGCTCGACGGCCAGGCGGAGGGCCACGAGTTCGAGGAGGACGCGCTTGCCGTGTTGAACGTCACATCAGCCAGAAAGAACCCGGATCACGTCCAGCTCCAGCTCGAACTCGACAACACCGATCTCGATACCCTTCCTGCTCACGCCGACGAGGTGAAGCTCTCGCCCGACCAGGCCCGCGAGGTCGCGGCCGCGCTCGAAGACCACGCCGCCGATGTCGAGGCTGCGGGGAACTGACTGGCGTTTCCGCGCTCGTCGTTCTTGCTCTACCGATCCGCTCGTCGGTCACTCTCGCTGCGCTCGCGCCATTCGCGCTGTTGCCGGCGTTCAGTGACGTGCCGTCGGCCGTCGGCCAGCACGTCCCGCACGCCCGTCTCGAACTCGGCCGCGGGTGTGAGGAACTCGTCCGCGAACGCCTCGACGACCTCGTAGGTCCACCGTCCGTCGACCGCGCCCGCCGGAAGGAGATCGTCGCGGAGGACGTCTGCCCACTCGTCGTGCCCGGACGTGCGAAGTTTCTCGCGTGCGTCGTCCAACCGGTCCATCCCGCGACCGACCTGGTGGTGGAACGCGACGAGATGGCCGTACCCTCGATGGAGGTGTTCGATGCCGAGCTGGAGGTCGTGGAGCGCGGCCCGTTCGGTCCCGTCGAGGTCGGTGGGCTCGTCGTCCATACAACGACGTTGTCGACCACAAGTAAAACTCCTCGGCGTGACGACGTTTCCGACGATTGCACCCGGGTTGGGGTGGGGTCGCCGCAACGCTAACTGCTTTCCGTATCCTCTCCCCACGACCCGCATGGCATTCGACGGCGGCTGGACCGCGGAACGAATGGGGAATCTCGACGGCAAAACGGTGATCGTCACCGGCGCGAACAGCGGCCTCGGTTACGAGGCGGCGCGGGAGTTCGCGACCCACGGCGCGAACGTCGTCCTCGCGTGTCGCAGCGTCGAGCGTGGTGTCGAGGCGGGCGAACGAATCAGGGAGGACGCACCCGAAACCTCGCTTACGGTCATCGAGCTCGATCTCGCGGACCTCGCGTCGGTCGGTCGGTTCGCCGCCGACTTCACCGATACTCACGACGAACTCCACGTGCTCTGCAACAACGCTGGCGTGATGGCGATCCCGAGGAGCGAGACCGTCGACGGGTTCGAGACTCAGTTCGGCGTCAATCATTTGGGGCACTTCGCGCTCACTGGAACCCTCCTCGAACATCTCCACGAGACCGACGGTGAGACCCGTGTCGTGACCCAAAGCAGCGGCCTCCACGAGAACGGCGAGATCGATTTCGACGATCTCCAGGGCGAGGATTCCTACGACGAGTGGGCGGCCTACGGCCAGAGCAAGCTCGCGAACGTCCTCTTCGCCTACGAACTTCACCGTCGACTCCGGAACGCCGGCGTCGACGACGTGACCAGCGTGGCGTGTCACCCCGGCTACGCGGCGACGGACCTCCAGCGCCGCGGCCCCGAGCAGGCAGGCGAGACCCTCCGGCTGTGGGGAATGAAAGCCGCGAACGCCGTGATCGCCCAGGACGCCGCGACGGGCGCGCTGCCCATGCTCTACGCCGCCACCGACCCCGATCTGAGCGGCGGCGAGTACGTCGGCCCCGGCGGCTTCCGAAACATGCGCGGCCACCCCGAAGAACAGCGCTCCAGCGAACGCTCGTACGACGAGGCGACCGCGGCGCGACTCTGGGGTGTTTCGGAGGAACTGACCGGCGTCACCTACGACTTCGACGTCGCGGCGAACTGATCCGGCGTCACCAAGAGAAGCGTTTCAATCCGCGAGCAACCGAACCGGTCCTCATTCGTCGCCGAGTTCGGCGGCGGAGCCGTCGTCCGCGTCGATACCGTCCTCGTCGTCTCCATCGACGAGTCGCCCCTCGACGGTTGCCGCGCCGTCGCCCTCGTTGTCACCGAGTCGGCCGGTGTATTCGTTCCAGAGGTCGTCGTCCAGAAGTTCCCGAATGAGGTGATCGTCAGCGGTCGCGTCGTCGTCCGCCGCCAGCCCGTACAGGAGCCCGAGCCCGCCGCCCAGCGCCGCGCCGGACCGTCCTCCCTCGAAGTCGTCGGATGCGGCCGCCCGGCCCGCACCCATCTCCGCACCACGGAGTACCGACTCGGCGTCCGCCTCGGTGACCCACTGAGCGTACTCCGTGGGTGTGAGTTCCTCGGCGAGGTACGCCGACGCGCCCACCATCGCGCCGACCGACTTGCCGTCGATGTTCCGCGCGCCCGCTCCCGTCGAGGCCCCGGCGTTGGCTCGCCGTGCCATCATCGTCGGGTCCATGTCGTCGAACACGGTGTCCTCGTGGCTGCTGGCGTACGCACCCACCACGCCGCCGCCGAGCACCGCGCCCGAGAGGAGGGCCGCCGTGGAGTAACTCGCCGCGATGGCGGGGTTGGCGACCGTGACGCCGGTGGCCAGTCCCCAGAGTGCGGCCTGTTTCGGATCGGCGTCGCGGACGGTTCGCTTGAGTTCGAGCGCGCCAGCGCCCGCACGGTCGCGTGCGGCACGGACGGCGTCCCGAGTTCGATCTCGTGTCCGGTCCGTATCGACCGACGGGAGCGGGACGTCGCGGTCGAGCGAGGGCACCGATGTCGACCGCGCGTCAGCGGCGAGTTCGCGCGACCGTTCGACACCGGGGAGCACCGGCGGGTCGGCGTTCGTGTCGCCCACTGACGTCCCGTCATCTCCGGTCGCGCGGTCGCGTACGTCGTCGAGCGTCGAGCGGACGCGGCCGAACACGCTGTCGTCGTTCTCGTCGCTCTCGGAGGCTGGAGCGGCCTCCGTCCCGTCGGCCTGGTTCGCCACATCGCGTTCCGTGCGGAGGTCGGCGAGTCGGTCGACGAGCTCGTCGGCATCGCGCGCGCTGGCCACCGCGGCGTCGGCCTCGTCGCGCAGGTGGTCGGGAAGATCGGCGAGCCGTTCCGCGAGCGCCACCTCGGTCTCCTCGTCCGTCGCGTTCGGGTCGTCCATGCCCGCATGGAGGCGACGCTCACGGAAAAGCGTTCGAGCAGCGTGTGCAGCGTCTACACCTCGATGGTGTCGCCGAGATCGGGGGCGACGGCGTCGATCCCCCCGTTGCGTAGCTCCGCGGCGAACGCCTCGCACCGATCGCCGTGGTTGACGAGCACTCGGTTATCGCGGTACGAATCGAGGTAGCCGAACAGCCCTTCTCGGTCGGCGTGTGCCGAGAAATCGTACTGCTCGACCTGCGCGCTCACCGGCATCCGGCGACCGTCGATCTCCGCACTTCCGGTGTCGAGAAGATCGCGGCCCGGCGTCCCCTCGACCTGGTAGCCGGTGAGCGTGATCTTGTTCACCGGGTGGCCAGAGATCGCGGGGATGTACGTCATCGCGGGGCCGCCCGACAGCATTCCGCTGGTGGTGACGATCGCGGTCGATTGCTCGGCGATCCGCTCTCGCTGGCCATCCCGTCCTGTGACGAATCTGGCGTGGCTCGTGGCTCGCTGGAGCGCGTCGGCGTCGCGGACGAAATCGGGGTACTGGCGGAGCATCTTCGTCACCCCCTTGCCCATCCCGTCGACGTAACACGGGATGTCGTACTCTTCGCAGACGAGCAACAGCTCTTGAGTGCGGCCGATCGCGAACGCTGGAATCACCACCGTCCCGCCCTCCCACAGCGTCGTCCGGACGCTTTCGACGAAGCGCTCCTCGACTGCGGCGCGGTCCTCGTGTGCGACGTCCGAGTACGTACTCTCACAGATCACAACGTCCGCCTCCGGACGTGCGGTGGTCGGTGGAACGAGTCGCTGTCCGCCGACGGACCCTTTGCGCTCGTTCGCGTGGTCTTCAGCACTGCCGTCGTTTCGGGGAGTTCCGGTGTGGAAATCCCCCGTGTAGAGCAGCCGTGTCTCGCCGTCATCCACGAGGACGTGCGCGCTGCCGGGGATGTGGCCCGCGTCGAAGAACGTTATCTCGTGGTCGGCGGCAGTGAACGTCTCGCGGTAGCCGTGGTTCTCGGCGACTTCACTGACGCGTTTGAGATCGGTCTCGGTGAACGGACACCGATAGGAGCCGCCGTGGAGTTTGAGCGTGTCCCGCGCGAGGGTCCGAGCGAGCTCGCCGGTCGGCGGCGTCCAGTGGATCGAGGGGCGGGAATCACCCGAAAGTAGTCCGGGCACGGCCCCGGCGTGGTCGAGGTGGCCGTGCGAGACCACCACCGCCTCGGGATCGACCGATCCGACGGGAAAGCCCGGCGGCGTGCCCGATCGCATCCCGTAATCGAGCAAGAGGGATTCGTTGACGAGGACGGCGCTCCGGCCGACCTCGCGAGCGCCACCGAGAAAACGGAGATTCATTGGGAGCACTATCCGTCGAACGGGTTTCGGCCCGTCGGTTCACGGCCGGCCGCCACGTATCGCGATCGACGAGAACGACCCTACCGATCGCCGTCGCTCGCCCTCGATCGCTCCGCTCTCCTCGACACGGATGGTCCATGATACCGACCCCCAATGAATAAGTACTCCCGACGATGATGATCGATGACGGAGTTTCGATGCACCCGATGGTCCCGTTCACGGCGCTCGCGGTACCGCTCCAGAGCGGCATCGTCCCGGACGGCGGTCGAGACGAGATATTCCGGTCGATCTTCGTCGTGTTTCTCGTCCTCGGGACGATCGTCGGGGTCGTCGTCATCGGGTACATGCTCTACAATGGCTACAAGTTCCGTGACCGCGGGGAGCGGGACGGCGACGACGGGATCGACCGTCCCGAACTGGGCGAACTCCCCGAGGGCGGCGGTGGTGGGCGGAAGCTCGCGCTGTCGCTCCTGTTGAGCGCCGCCATCGTGATCTCGCTCATCACGTGGACGTACTTCGCACTCGTGGACGTCGAAACCCGAGCGACTGAGACCGACGACAGCCTCAACGTGCAGGTCGAGGGATACCAGTTCGGCTGGGAGTTCATCTATCCGAACGGCAACTCTTCCGAGACGCTCCGGGTGCCCGCGAACACGACGGTACAGCTCACCGTCACCTCGCGGGACGTCTTCCACAACTTCGGGATTCCAGCGTTCAAGATGAAAACCGACGCTATCCCGGGTCAGACCACCGATACGTGGTTCCAACCCAACGAGACCGGGACGTATCAGGCCCAGTGTTTCGAGCTCTGTGGCGCGGGCCACTCCGCGATGAACGCGAACGTGACCGTCATGGACCCTGCGGCGTACCAGCAGTGGTACGAAAACATCACGCCGAGCAACGCCACGACGGGTAACGCGACAGCAACCAACGCGTCTGCAACGGCGAGCAACGCGACGGCAGCGACCAACGGGACCACAGCAGCATGACCGATCGATCAGAACCGACGCCGGACGGGGGGTACGCGGGGGCGGGCCAAGAGCTCCCGGCGACGACCGACGAGCACGCTACGACGGAATCGCACGGACTGCCGCCGTACGGATCGGTCAAGCGGTGGTTCGTCACCACGAACCACAAGGACGTCGGGATCCTCTACACCGTGACTGCGCTGTTCTTCCTCGTGTTCGGGGGCGTTCTCGCACTCCTGATGCGAGTCCAGCTCTTTTCGCCTGGATCGGGAGTCCTCAGTCCGATGGGGTACAACCAGACCGTCTCGACGCACGGTCTCATCATGGTCTTCTGGTTCCTCTCGCCGTTTGCGTTCGGCTTCGCGAACTACGTCGTTCCGCTCCAAATCGGCGCGAAGGACCTCGCCTTCCCTCGATTGAACGCGCTCAGCTACTGGCTGTACCTCTTTTCGGGACTGTTGCTCGGGGTCTCGTTCTTCCAGGGTGGAACGTTCGCCGGCGGTTGGACGATGTACGCGCCACTGAACATTCCGACCTATACGCCGAGTATCGGGGCGAGCACGGCGATCCTCGCCCTTCTCCTGTTCGTGGTGAGCGTCACCGTCTCCTCGGTGAACTTCCTGACCACGATGCACCGGATGCGCGCCGAGGGGCTGACCCTCCGGCGGCTCCCGCTCTTCACCTGGACCATCCTCCTCACCGTGTGGATGATGCTGTTCGCCTTCGCGGCGCTGCTCGCGGCGCTCGTGATCCTCTCGTCGGACCGGCTTCTCGGGACAACGTACTTCGCCGTCACCAGCCCCGGCGGGTCGATCCTCTGGACCCACTTGTTCTGGTTCTTCGGCCATCCCGAGGTCTACATCGTGTTCTTCCCCGCGCTCGGCGTGATGGCCGAAACGTTCCAGACGTTCACGGGCCGGCGGATCGTCGGCCGGAAGTGGTTCATCGCCGCGATGGTGCTGGTGGCGCTCCAGAGCTTCGTGGTCTGGATGCATCACATGTTCCTGACCTCGATCAACCTCCAGATCAAGACGCTGTTCATGGCCACCACCATCGGCATCTCCCTCCCGTTCGACCTGATGGTGTTCTCGCTGATCTACACCACCATCAAAGGAAAGGTGCGCTTCGCCACTCCCTTCCTGTTCACGTTCGGCTCGCTCATCCTGTTCATCGTCGGCGGGATCACGGGCGTGTTCCTCGGCGCGGTCGTGCTGGACTATCAGTTCCGCGGGACCTACTGGGTGGTCGCCCATTTCCACTACGTGATGGTCGGCGGCGTCACGGCACTCATCGGCGGGCTCTACTACTGGTTCCCGAAGATGACGGGGAAGATGTACGACGAGTTCCTCGGGAAGGTCCACTTCTGGCTGTACTTCATCGGGTTCAACCTGCTCTACTTCCCGATGTTCGTCGCGTGGGAGACCCCGCGTCGGGTGTTCGAGTACCCCGAGGAACTCACGATCTGGCACCAGCTCGCCACGGTCGGTGGGTTCATTCTTGGAGCTTCGTTCCTCGTGATGTTCTACAATCTCACGAAGAGCCTCGTGGATGGCGAGGCCGCCGACGGCAACCCGTGGGCGTACTCCACCACCGCCGAGTGGGCGATCCCGTCGCCGCCGCCGCTCGAGAACTTCCCCGGCGTCCCGAGCTACCGCAGCGGCTCGCTCGACTTCCTCGGCGGTTCACCGGAGGTCGCGGACGGCGGCGAGGTCACCGACGGCGGCACGCTCACGACGCCCGACGCACAGGCACACGAGGCACACGCGGGCGAACCTGAGAGCCACGCGAGCATCTGGCCGTTCGCGATCGGCGTCGGGGCGTTTTTCGTGTTCCTTGGGCTCTCGGGCTTCCAGGAGGGGACCCTCGCACCCGGCTTCGCCGGGGGGACCTATCTCACGTTCGCACTCGTCGGGACCGCGATCACCGGCGTCTCGCTCGTGGCGCTCGGACGCGAACGGTTCCACGCACCGACGGGACCGTTCGGGGAGAGCTGGCCATTTGAGGCGGTCGAGAACACCAAGCTCGGCGTCTGGATCTTCCTCGCCTCCGACATCGTGCTGTTCGGTGCGTTCATCGGCTCGTACGTGTTCGTTCGGATCTCCGCGGGCTGGACCGGGTGGGAGCTCGTGCCGGGTGATTCGATCCCCGGTCTGATGAACACCTACCTGCTCCTCACGAGCAGCTTCACCGTGATCCTCGCGCTGGTCGCCGCCGAAAAGCGGAGTCGATGGGGCGTGGTGACGTGCATCACTACGACGATCCTGCTCGGGATCGGCTTCCTCGTGAACAAGGGGCTCGAATGGAACCACCTCTTCCACGAGGGGATCGCGATCTCCTCGAACGTCCGCACGTCGACGTTCTTCCTCACCACGGGGCTCCACGCCGCCCACGTCATCATCGGGCTGTTGATCGCGGTCTACATGCTCGTGCGGGCGTGGCGGGGGGCGTACTTGGATGACGAGCGCCCCCTCGAGTACTTCGGGCTGTACTGGCACTTCGTGGACATCGTGTGGCTGTTCCTGTTCCCGCTGTTTTACATCCTGTGAGGTGATCACGCATGCCATCAACCAAACTCTACGCCGGGATCTACGTGGTGCTGTTCGCGTTCGCGACCGCCCAGGTCGCGTTCGAGTTCGTGGGGCTGCTCGAAAGCGCGTACTGGCTCGCGTTCGGGGCGATCATCGTGCTCTCGCTGATCAAGGCGCTGTTCGTCGCGGGCTACTACCAACATCTCCGGTACGAGCCGCGATCGATCACGTTCGTCGTGCTCTCGGGGCTCATCACGGCGCTCGTGCTGACGATCGCCGCCTCGTACTCGATCACCTGACCATGAACGTGGCCGTCTGGGGACTCGCGATGCTCGTGGTGCTTCCGCTGTTGCAGCTCCCGCTCATCGTCTATCTCTCGCGGCGCGTCGAGGCCGACGAGGAGTCCCCGCCCCCGGCAGGCTGGGGTGACGGTGTGTATCCACCCGATCCGAACGTCTCGCAGCAAGTCGATGGGGAGTCGTCCGGTGCTTCGACGCCGGACCGATCGCCACCGTCGACGCCGCCCCTGCCGTCCGCATCGCCTGCGCCGTCCACGTTGCCCGAGTCGCCTCCATCGTCCGTCCCGTCGACGATCCGCTGTCGTCGCTGTGACGCCGCAAACGATCCCGAATTCACGTACTGCCACGACTGCGTGGCGAGGCTGTAATGGAGCGATCCGATCTCGGGTACGCGGTGCTGTTCTCGGTCCCGGTCGGCGTTGGCGTGTCGATGGGCGTGCTCAGGATGGCGGGCGGCGGACTCACGAACCCGATCGTCGCGGGTGCGGGCGCGGTGGCGGCACTCGTCCTCTTCGTGTTCGTCGTCGCGATGCTCGCCACCGGATCGCCGGACGAGGAGCGATCATCGGCACGATGAGTCACCGGCCACAAGCCGCCCGTGGAGCCGGTTGGTTTATGATAGCACGGGCCGTCCATCGATCATGCGACGCGAGCCGCTCCTCTTCGGGCTGACCGTTCTCGGGGTCGTCGTGGGGCTGGCCATCCTGCTGACCGCGGAAGCAGTCGGGGCCGGCGAGACGATGATCGTCTTCGGTGGTGTGATCGCACTCGCCGCCGTCGGCGGGCTGACCGGTCTCATCGGGGCGCTCGACGGCTGAAAACCGGAGACGCTCTCTCGCCCCTATCGGCGGATCAGCCCTGTAACCCGAGAACGATCATGTACGCGAGTACGTATCCAGCGTACAGCAGACTGAGTGCGCCGACGACCTTGAGGTGGAACACGAACAGATCGTCGGCCTCCTCGTCCACGGCGGCCTCGTAGGTCGCCTGCTCGCCGTCGGTCCACTCTCCGCGGTGGCTGTCGCCGAGGTGGAGCGTACACGCCCGTTCGGTGCGGAACGGTCGTGAACAGTACGGACACTGCGCCGCGGGTGTCTCCGCGTCCGGGATCGCGGTGTCGGGGGTGGACGTGCTGTCGGGGATCGACGAACTGTCGGGCGTCGGTGAACTGTCGTGAGCGAGTGATTCGGTCATAGATAGGGTGGTGGTGTGTACGGCTGGCCGACGATCCACATGCTGAGAACGGTGTAAAACACCATCACGAGGACGAACGGGTACTGGCTCCGGATCGGCGCGAGCCGTCCGGGGAAGATCGCGAACGAGCGCGCGTGAGCCACCCAGACCGCGAGCATGTGGCCTGCGAGCACGAACACGAGCTGGAGCGTGCCGAACCACGCGGGCAACACCAGAGTCTGGATGGCCGCCGGCGGCGCGAGGGGTTGGGTGGCGACCGCGATCAAGGCGGGTGAGAGGCTGAGGAAGTACCCCAAGAAATGTGAGAGGTGGTAGCCGGCGGCGATCGGCACCAGCGCCGGCGCGAACCAGTCTCGGAGGTAGCGAGCGGTGACGTAGGTGTCCGCCGTCCGGCGCGACCACCGTGCGGCGACCCGATAGACGTAGAGGAAACAGCCAAAGCCAGCGATCGCGGTCCCGAGATACACCGCAAAGGGCGGTACTCCCCACCCGACGACCGCACGGACAGCCGTCGCCCACGCCGGCGTCGCGACGAGGCCGTCGTAGGTAGTGACCCAGAGCAGCGCGACTACGAACGCGGTTTCGTCCGCCCCAGTCGGCCGGCCGTCCGAAAGCGCTCCGCCAGGGAGCACGGCATCGATTCCGTTACTGGTTCGCTGGAGCGGCGCGACCCGGCCGTACCACTGGAAGACACGCGCGATCGGGTCGACGACACCGAACCACGTCTCGCTCCCGTAGACCACCGCACCGGCGACCGTCACGATCGAGTAGATCACGATCACGATCACGAGCGTTCGCGGCTGTTGGGCGAGCGGGCTGACGACTTCGAGCCAGACCAGCCCCACCAGTCCGACGACGCTCGGCCACGCGCCGAGACGATCGGGGTAGCTCCTGATCGGCTGGTTTCCCCGGAGTCGAGAGCCGAGCGCGGCGAGCGTCCGCCACGGGTTCACCGCGGGCCACGTATTTCCAACGAGATAGGTGGTCATCGAATAGCCCGCCCACCAGCCGGCCCAGACCGCCACGATGGCGAGGTTTGCCGCTGCCACTCGCGGGCCGATCCACCCGACCGCCACGATCGCGGCGAGAACGCCGACGCCCAGCCACCGACAACTGCCGACGGCGACGGTCCGGATCGTCGCTCGGGTCGGGAGCTCGGCACGCCAGTCGGTGACGTCACGGATGAACGCGTGGTCGGTCACGAGGCTCGTGAGCAGAAACGAGGCCCCGATGACCCCGCCGCCGGTCGTCACGACCAGCCACGACGGAACGGCGACGGGTTTGAACGTCCCGCTCAGCCCGCCTGCGTGGGCCGCCGCCTCGCCGGCGAGAGTCAGTGTGGCGACGACTGCGACGACGCTCCGAACGACGGCTCGTGACCGTCTCATCCGGTCTCATCGGTTGTGGTGGATGGTTCGTTCCGCATGGCAGTCAGGCCATAACGAGTCGTACGACGATCGCGACGATCAGGAGCATGCCGAGCACCCACAGTCCTGTGCCGGTCGCCTGCGCGCTCTTGATCCCCCGATATCGCGCGGAGTGATAGACGCCCCAGAAGAGATACCCGCCCATCACCGCCGCCGCCACGACCATGAGCGCCACGCCCGCGACCTGGCTGACCGCTGATGGGATCGCTCCGGTGACGAACGCGAGCGCACCGCCGCCGATCCCGAGGACTAATACGAGGAAAGCGACAGTCCAGCCCAGCGGGCTTTGGGCCGCTTCGGTGAGCGTCGTGGCTGCGCCTGTTCCCCCCGTTCCGACGTCTCCTGGGCTCGCGACGGCACTCCGCCACTCCCGACTACGTGCGAGTGCAACGACGAGCGCGACGACGACGAGGCCAGTCAGTACGGTGCTGGCGACGTAGGTGAGTGGTGCCATGTGAGACCGGTACGATACCATGGTCTTCGTTGGCACTCCACTTCATTCTTCGGTCCAACCACGAGTAACTGAACCAGGGTCGACGAACTCGTGGTGTCAGCTGTCGACAGTTGAGCGACTGTTCGGCTTCAGAACCGTTCGAAAATCAGCGCCGCAACGTAACCGGGCCGCTCAGCCCTCGTCGTTTTTCAGTTGTTCGACCCAGCCGGGCTGTTCGACCGAAGTCGAGCCGACGTTCGAGAACTCCAGAGTATCCACCACGGTCACCGGTTCACCCGCGCTGAACGCGTCCGTCGTGCGTTCGGTCTGGAGCCGGTGGACGACGCCGGTCCCGGGATCGATCACGAGCGTCGAACTGAATTCGGTAATCTCCTCGCCCCGGTACAGGGCACCTGTTTCGACACTGTCCGAGCCGTTGGCGACGTACACCGCGAGCTGCTGGCCCTCGCTCGTGACGGTGCCGCTGCGTTCGTAGTCGACCGCACGGACGGTTTCGAGGACGGTGCGGCCGGCGGTGAGACTCTCGGCCAGCGGCCGGCCGAGCTCGTCGGTTTCGTACTCGGGTTCGTCGAACCCGTCCAGGACGTTCTTCTTGTATGCTGTTGCGCCCTCGGCGTAGGTGTACCGGGTGGCCTCCTCGGTCGGCTGCGAGACCTGGTAGGCGGTGTTCGCGTCGAGGTCAACGCGGGCCCCACTGGTGTCGGCTCCCGAATCCTCGCCGGTTCCGCGAATCGTCGAGCTGCTGTTGACGGTGAACGTTCCCGCCGCTTCGAGCCCGCTCTGGTGGGCGCTCGCGATCGAACCAGCCTCCAGCGGCGGTTCGGCTCCGATCGACGGCTCCGGCGTCGCGGTAGGGGTCGGCGTCGGTGTTGCCGTTGGGGTCGCCGTCGGGGTTGGTGTCGGTGTTGCCGTTGGGGTTGGTGTGGGCGTTGGGGTCGCTGTCGGCGTGGGTGTCGCCGTTTGCGTTGCCGTCGGCGTGGATGTTGCCGTTGGAGTCGGTGTCGCCGTTTGCGTTGCCGTCGGCGTGGACGTTGCCGTTTGCGTCGCGGTGGCTGTCGGCGTGGATGTTGCCGTCGGCGTCGCCGAACTGGTTGGGGTTGCGGTGGCGGTTCCGTTGTCGATGGTCGTTCCGTTCGTGACTGCGGAGGTCTCGGTCGAATCCGCCCCGTTGCCCGCCAGCGAGCTACAGCCGGCGAGCAACACGAGTACGGCGACCGCGACCACGAGTACCGTCCGTCGCGTCATTGCTTACTCGCCCCACCCCACGCATAAATATTATTCTGCCGGTTCGCGAAGAGGTTCGGATCGATCGAAGACCGCCGTTCACACGGCTCCTGGTCGCATGCCGCGGCCGATCGGGGGACTCGAACGCGTTTCTCCGGTGTGCGGCTTTCAATACGCTTTTGAGGGGCGACCGGCTTCGCTTCGTACATGGCAGACTTCACCGTTGTCGTGGCCGACCCCGAGGAGGGGGCGGCCCACCAGCGTGCGGTCGAGGGACAGGACGCAAACCGCTTCATCGGCCGCTCGATCGGCGAGGAGGTCGATGGCTCGGCGGTGGGTCTCGACGGCTACACCGTCGAGATCACTGGCGGCTCCGACACCGCCGGCCGACCGATGCGCGAGGACGTCGCGGGATCGGCGCTCACGTCGATTCTCGTCGACGGCGGCACCGGGTACAAGCCGACACGCGAGGGCGAACGCAAGCGTGTCACCGTCCGCGGGCGCGAAGTCGGCGAGGAGACCCGCCAGATCAACGCGAGCATCGCCGACCGCGGCGACCAGTCGGTCGCGGAGCTGCTCGACGACGCCGACGCGGACGACGCGGACGACGACGAGTAGCCGTGCCAGAGCGGATCCCGCACGACCATCCCTCGGTCGAAACGGTGCGGGCGACGCTCGCCCGCCGTGGCCGGAGCTCCCGGCCACGGCTCGCGCTCCCCGACGACGCCGACCGCTTCCCGCTCGATACGATCCGTCTCGTTCTCGATGGAGAGACCTACCACGCACGGGTCGAGTCCGGACTCGACGGCGATCGCGAGATCACCGGCGCGTACGACAACGCCCGGCTCGCACGCGAACGCGACGGCACCGACCGCCTCGACGAGTGGCGGCGGTCTTCGGGTCTCGATCTCGGTCGGAGCGTTGCGGTCGACATCGTGGAGTCCGGATTCCTGTACGGCGTCCGCGAACCCGGCGAGCGTGCGGTCTACGAGGCGACCGAACCGCCTGACGAGGGCCTCGCTGCCATCGCGCAGGATCTCGACGGCGATCCCGACGGCTGACTCGCTGCGCCCCGTTCGACGCGTCCCGATACCCGCCCGCTTTTGCCGCCAGCCCCGATATCGCCCGCATGGACTCCGCACGCACGCAGTTTCTCGCCGGCGATCGTCCCGACGACGTGTTGCTGTTCATCGCGGAATCGGCGGTCTCTGACCTCGGCACGCTGGCCCAACATGGCGAGCAGGTCGAACGCGGTGTCGTCCTGATCCTGGAGGCAGAGCGCGGCCGGAGCGCGTTCGAGGGCGCGACCGGCGTCGACCCGATGACGCTCGCGAGTTCGGCGATGAACTCCGAGGGCGACCTCGATCTCGACGCGTTCGAGGGCGAGTGTCCCGAAGCGGACGCGAACGGTGAGGACAGCGCGGACGAAGCGGACGACGCCGCAACTGAGGAACACGCCCCCAGATTCGTCTTCGGGTTTGCCGAGGAGCGAAACGAGGAGGCTGGCGGGATCTACGCCGAGGGTGACGTGATCCACGCGTACGCGGTCTGTGAGTGTGGAACGGCGTACTCCGACCGGTGGGTGGCGGGCGAGTGATGGCTGGCGTCGATCCCTTGCCGTGAGCGACGAGTCGTCGGCCACCGACGCCGCCATCCACGGGATGGTCGCTTCCCTCCGCCCGGAGTGGACGGTCGATTCGATCCGTCGCAGCGAGCACGGCACCGATCTCGTGGCGTTTCTCGACGTTTCGAAACCCAGTGGACGGTCCGACGCGGTTCTGAAGGCGACGACCGCTGATTTCGTTACACCCGAGATCGCTCGGTCGGAACCACGACTGCTCGATCTCGTCGGCCGCGAGACCACGATTCCCGTCCCGCAGGTGTTCGGGTTTGCCGACTCCCATCCCGAGTATCCGGCTCCGTTCTACGTGATGGAGCGCGTGTCCGGCAGGAACTACGAGGGACGTCCCGCTGATCTCGACGCCGCCGCCCGCGAACGGGTGGTCGCCGAGACCGGCCGGAACCTCGCTCAACTCCACGATCTCGGGACGTTGCCGCGAGTCGGACGGGTCGGCGTCCGCGACGGTGAACTCGCCGTGCTCGACGGCGAACACGGTCGTGTCGAGGACTTCCGTGCGTGGCTCCGCGCCGACATCGAGGAGGGGCTCGACGCGCTCGCGGACGGAACGTACTACCCCGATCTCGCTGTGGAGCCGGAGCGGTTCGTCGATCTCGTGCCCGCGCTCCGCGAGGAACTCGGCGCACGTCTCGCGTCGCTCACGGAACCCGCGCTACCGCGGTACTGCCACTGGGATTACCGGTACGGGAACCTCCTCGTCGATCCGGGCACAGGCGCGACGCGGGCCGTCCTCGACTGGGCGAACCTGCTCGCTGCGGAGCCGGCGTACAACCTCGCAAAGACCGAATCCCATCTACTCGACCCCGGAGCCGCTGACTCCACCGAGCGCGCCGCGACGCTCCGCGAACTGTTCCGCGACGCGTACGCGGCCGAACGCGACGACTGGGCGTTCACGGCCGCGATCGAGGAACGCATCGAGACGTACCGGCTCAAATGTCGCGTGGACGCGATGGCGTGTCTCCCGCTGTGGCTTCAGGACGCCACGCCGGCGGAGCGCGACGAGCGCGAGCGCCAGCACCGTGCGTTCGTCGCGAGGTATCTGTAGTTGCTTCCCATCTCCTCGACTTTCTAGAATATCGGTGTAACATTTCAAAAAGTCTGGAGCAGCACACTCGAATCGGTGAGTTACGTGGACCGATCGCAACACTTGCACCTGTTCTGCTGGCTGGAGGTTTACACAAACCCGCCCGCCCCACCCATGCCACTCTGAAGTTCGAGCCATTCTGAAAATGTGGTGTCGAGGTCCGGAATTGGTTGTGATTTAAAACCTGTGAGGGGCATCTCTGTGGGTTTAGTCATTCCAGGCACATAGTCAATTTGTGTCTTTGGTCTAATACTGCCGTTCTGTATGGAATCAACCACTCCGCTTATCTGATCTCTAATCCCCATCTGAATCGATACTCGATTGAAGCCAGAAAGGACCTCATCGTCCGTTTCCGACTGGAGATACTCGATATACAATATCGTCCCTAACCATAGTTGGAATAATAATTCAAGATTACTATTTCTGAGATCATTTAGACAATTTCTCCATCCTGTAGCGACGTGCGACCAATTGACTACACTCCTTCCCGTCCTGATTTCACTTCGAATTGCTGCTGACGTGATTTCACACATCGCAAAATAACAACCTCGGAGTGTGTTTTCACGTGGATACAACTCATTAAAATCAGCATCTTCTCCACGCTGCCAATCGATATCCTCGTCGTCCGTCCGAGCGGAAGCCTCAGCAGTTGCACTACTGTGGATACTGGGAATACTAAGTATTTGTACCGACGTATATCCTGTATCACGGGCGTGTTGGGCCGACCGATCCATGATTGATTGCGCTGCTCGCCAACCTAGAAGACGGATTCCATGATCTGCTGCTTCCCATTGCGTAGCCTCAGCGGTTTCTGCAAGTAGTTCACGATTGGTGTCAATAATTCTCTTTCTCACACGGTCTTCGAGTTCACTGTATCCGAGACTTTCAACAGGTCTGGACAGACCCTGTGATGAACATTTGACAACGTATTCGTGTTCTCTATTGATTCCGGCTTCTCCGATAGTGTCTAGACATTCGATCACTTCTCTCGCCTGCGTCTTTTGGCTATTTTCCGTTGCACGCTCCACGAGTGTCGGCAATCGGTCCGTGCAAAGATCTTCGATGGACTTCCCGAGCGCTGATTCAGGACCCAGAGACTCCGGATGAGTATATTCCAGTAAATTCCTGATTTTTTCTGAAACCATATTCAACCCTTGACTCACAGTTGGGTTGTCTCGGTCTTCAACAGCGGAATCGATGACTGAGATGAGAAGGTGGTATGGGTCTCTCTTGGTGGAATCCTCTTGAAATAGATGTGCTTGTTGAGTCGTCCACTCTGGTGAAAGTTGATCCTTGATACGACGCAGAATCCCTTCCGGCGTGGATTGGTACAAAATCCGGTCAACAAAGGAATAGAGAACCACCAAGGAGCCTACTGCGAGAGCTCCCGCACCACAGAGATACATTTCGTACACGAAAATATTCTCTCCACTAAAGAGATAGAGACCAAGAATATCTATCCCAATTGAGGTGCCGAATAGAGCAGTTGTGAATCTGTAAGAATCATCCTCACGAAATAGGTTTACAAGTCGTGGGGAAAAGCCAGAGGCAGAGAGTTGAACACCTAGTATGGTTATTGAAAAGACAATTGCGAATATTGCTGCCTGAGCTGAGGCTAAGATTGTGAGGATCTCAATCCCGTTTGCACCAATGCTTTGACCGAAGCGTGCCGCTAGCGCCGTTGAGACGATGAACAACGGCAACACAACGACTACTGTCCGCTGTGGTAGCGAAGCGTCGTCCACTATTTCAAACAGCACCTATCCCCGTTATTAATTTACGGTCTACTGACTCGTCTCTACTCCTTTGTCGGCCAACCGCTCGAACGCCCCGAGAATCACCTGTTTCGTCACTGCGCCGCGGGTCGTCCAGTGGTGGGCGTAATCCAACATGTCGTCGTAGATGTCGGGTTTGCAGCCAGCGGCCTTCGGGTGACCGCCGCCGTTGACCTGCCCCGCGACCTCGTGACACCGCTCGAAGGTCTCGGTGCCGCGGATGCTCGCCGACCCCGAGGGTTTGACCACCACGGCGGCGTCGGTACCCGCCTCCCGCAGCGCTTCGGCGACTTCGTTCTGTGAACACCGGCCGTAGGTCACGCCGACGGTCCACGGCCCGATCTCGTGGGTTTCGGCCCGCTCGACCGCGCGCTCGATCAGCGCCTCCTTCTCGACGCGTTGTTCGGCGAGGTATTCCTCGACCTCGGGGGGGAGGTCCGGGCCGTGCTCGCGGACGATTCCCACGTACTCCTCGGGATCGCTCCAGTACGCGAAGTCCGCGAGATCGTCGCTTCGCGGGTCCTCCCGGAGCCAGAGGTCGTGGTCGCGGGTCACGGTGGCGAGCTCCGCGTAGAGGGGATCGAACTCGTGATCGAGCGCAGCCAGCGTCACGTCGGCCGAGCACTCTTCCTCCGAATCGCCGACGACGAGCTCTGCACCCGCTGTACGGACCCGCTCTGTGGTCTCGTCGGCCCACTGGTGGTGGTCGAACCACTGCACGCTCGCGGCCCGTTCGATCAGGCGCTCGAACTGGCCGGCGATGTAGCGGTATTCGTCGGGACAGAGGTCACAGACGAACACCCGCGCGCCGGGTTCGAGGTGATCGGCCACCCGATCGAGTGTGTCGCTCAGGTCGTGGGGACTCGTCGGCACCAGCGCCCCAGTCCCGAACGCCTCGCGGACGAACGCGACGCAGGCTAGCCCGTCGGCGTCGGGATCGGCGAGCACGACGGTATCGGCCCCCGCGAGCGCCTCGCGCACCTCGCGATCGGCCCGCTCGGCGTCGAACGAGTCGGGATAGAAAAAGCCCTCGCCAGGAAGGATGGATTTCCGAGCGAGGTCGAGGCGGTCGTCGTCGATGAGTCGGTCGTTCATGCCCGTCCCACGCTACCGTGGCCGAAGAACCCCTCGGTCCGCCGGGCGACGGATGTACNCACTATATGGCGTCGAGCTGGCGCACGGTGAGGACGGGGACCGGACAGCTCCGAACGACAGCCTCGGCGACGCTCCCGAGGACGAACCGGTGTTCGCCGTGGCGGCCGCGCGTCCCCGTCGCCACGAGATCGGCGTCGTGCTCGCGGGCGTACGTGCCGATCTCGTTCGCGGGCCGTCCCTCCCGAACCGCGGTCGTCACCGTCCGCCCGCTCGCTTCGCGGATGTCTTCGAGTGCAGTTTCGCCGTCGGCTTCGAGCGCCGTCCGGAGGCGATCGCGGACGTCGTCGGGTGCGGCGGAGACGTCGCTCTCCTCGACGACGTACAGTGCGTGGACTTCGGCCTCGAACCGGCGTGCGAGGTCGAGCGCGACGCTGACCGCCCGCGAGGCGCTCGCCGAGCCGTCGGTCGCGATGACCACGGTGTCGATCATAGGTCGGGTATCCGTCGGCGGGGCTTAAACGGTGGTGACCGTCACCGCACCGTCGAACTCTAGGATCACCGACTGGGTGAGGTCGCCGAACAGCGCTTTTCCCGTCGGCGAGCGCTTCCGGCCGCTGATGAACAGGTGATCGCAGTCGCGCTCGGCAGCGACATCCAGGATAGTCCCCTGTTTGTCACCGAGCGCGCCGACGGCCTCGTACTCGATGTCGAGCCCCTCGAAGACCTCACGGCCGATGTCGGCGGCGAACTGGCGGGCCCCGTCGCGCGCTTGATCGACGCTGTACTCCGTGTCGTAGTTCGGAATGCTCGCGAGCGTGTTTGCTCGGTCGCTGAACTCCTCCTCGGTGGTGACGTGCAGCAGGAGCAGCTCGGCTCCGACGCCGGCGGCGAGTTCGCCGGCCTCTCGAACGAGCTGTTTGGTCTCCTCGGTGCCTTCGACGACGGCGAGCGCGCGCTCCATGCCCCGACCTCGCGTGGCGGGCCGTCCTAAATCCTCCGGTAATTCTTGCGGTCACGCATCCCAGCGGGATCGTGCCCGACGGCCTCCGATGAGCGACGATACCGTCCGATGCGAATCCGAGCCGAGCGCTTTTCAGGTGGGCCTGCGACGCCCGTATATGGACGCTACAGCCGACCACGACGATCGGGACTCGTCGGACGAATCGGTCGACGACGCCCGACCGCACACGAGCGACCCGTTCGACGTGACGACCGTGCTCGTTCCGGTCGACGGCAGCGACGAGGCGATGCACGCCGTCGAGTACGCGGTCTCAGTCGCCGAGCGCTACGGCGCACGGGTCCACGCCCTCTACGTCCTCGATCCGGAGACGGTCCGCCGGAGTGCCCCTGGTGAGCCTGACGACGACGCGATCGCCGCCGCTAGCGAGGGGTTCATGGACGCCGCTCGCGACGTCGCCGCCGACCGCGTCGAACTCACGCACTCCTCTGCGTACGGCTTCTCGCCCACGATGAAATCCCGTCATCCCGGGAGCGTGGTGCTCGACGCCGCCGCCGACGCCGAGGTGGACTTCGTCGTGGTCCCGCGCGAACCCGGCGGCGAGGCCAACGAACTCCTCGGGCGTGCGGCCGAGTACGTCCTCCAGTACGCCACCGAACCCGTCCTCTCGGTCTGAACTGTCGCCACGTCCGTCCTCCGGCGTCCCTCCTTCCTCCCTGCGTTCCGCTATCCGTAGCTCACATCGCTCGGTGGGCAGTCGTCCGCTCGTCCTCGTTGGGATGGGCGACCCGGATATGTCGACGGAGTGCAGCCTTGTCGTCGGAGTCGAGTTCGACGACGGTCTCACAGAACGGGCACTGTTGGTACGGCCCCATGACGACGATACCAGCCGACGGCTATTGAACCCTCGGGATGCTCATCCATACCATACTATCGGTGTCGCGGCTACAGCCTGATCGCCATCTCGATCTCGAAGCTCTCGCTATCGCAGGTTTCGAACCCGACCTTCCGGTAGAGCGCGATCGCGGCCTGGTTCCACCGCTCGACGGTGAGCCAGACACGTTCTGCACCCTCGCGACCGGCGTGGCCGAGCAGCGCCTCCAACAGTCGCGACCCGATCCCCGCCGCTTGGTGGGTGTCGAGTACGAAGATCGCGAGTTCGTGGCACGCGTCGCCGTCGGCCACGAGTGTCGCGTGGCCCACACAGGTGTCACCGTGGTACGCGACCACGTCGTACCCCGACCCGAGGATGGTGTCGAGCCACTCCTCGATCGCCTCCTCGTTCGCCGGCGGGATACCCTGGGCGCGGTCGGCGGGGTCGAACGCGACGTACATCTCCGCGAGCGCGTCGAACTCCTTGTCGTCGTACACCGATACCTCGATCTCGCGGCCGTGGGCGTCGGTGAACGTCTCCGGTGGCCGCTCGAACGGTCCAGCGGGTTCGTCGGGGTACGGTCGACTCATCGGGCGAGCGTCACCGACGTTTCGGCGTTCAACAGAACGAACTCGGTGGTGGAGTCGAGTCGGATCTTCCCCGTCGGCGATCGTTCGCCGCCGTCGACGACGAGGCGATCGAACCCGCCGTCGTCGGCCAGATCGACCAGTCCACCGCCGGCGTGGCCCTCGATCCGGCGGATCGGGGCCTCGATCCCCTCTCCGTCGAGCACCTCGCGCACCCGGCGTTCGATGGTCTCCGGCCGTTCGATCTCGCTCGCGACGATCGCCGCCGTGAGGTCGTCGCCGGTCTCTTTCACCCGCGCGACGGTGCGCTCGAACGCCGCGAACGCGCGCTCGGTCCCGTCGATCCCCACCAGGACGTTCATACCCGGGCCTGGCGGCCTCGGGGCAAAACCGTTGCGCCCGATCACATCCGCGTCGTGTCGCCACGCGCCCGTCGACACGCTTTTTCGCGCCCCGTTCGGACGCTCGACGATGACCGACGACTCTACGTCTCCCGACCGTCCCGAGCGCCCCGACGATGGCGAGCGCACGGACGAGACGCCAGCCGACGACGCTCACGGGTCCGTCACCGATGCAGCCGATAGAACGCCCGCTGACGGATCACCGGCCGACGAATCATCAGTCGACGAGTCGGCGACGACCGAATCGGAATCCGACGAATCGAGAACCGACGAACCAAGAACCGACGAGCCGGCTGACGACGCAACCACGGCTGGTGAGGACACGGAAGCGATCGACTCATCCGTTCCAGCCGATGTTCGGAAGTACGATCGCTTCACCAAAATGGACGGTGCGCGCTACGACCGCGCCAACGAGTTCCTCCGCGATCGGACGTACATCACCGCGCGCGAGTGGGCAATCGCGCGGCTGTGTGCCGATTTTCGTACGGAAACCGGCGTCGAGATGACCAAGATCGGCGAGCATCTCCCCGAGCTGGTCCCCTTCATGACCGATACTTACACTCCACAAGCGGTGAACCAGGCCCGGGCCGCCTTCGAGGAGAAGGTCCGGATGGCCGGTGCGACTTTTCTCTACGGCGCGATGAGCGATTTCTTCACCGCCGAGCAGTTGGACGACGTGATGTACGAGGCGACCGAGGTGGCGAAGTTCCTCTTGGAGGTCGAGGGCGTCGATCTCGCGGTCGAGGACGAGCTGGCGGCCGAAGAGCGGATTTCGAGCACGATGCGCGAGGTCCGTACCCAGAGCGCGGCGCTGCGCCACGACGACCTCACTTGTCCGCACTGTGGAGAGTCGTTCGAACCTGGCGACGCGGCCGACGAGGCGACCGCGGACGACGCCGCAACGGACGAGACCGAGGCCGACCCGAGCCCGTCGGGGTGACGGTTCAGTCCGCGAAGAAGAGGTCGGGGTCCTCGTAGGCGAAGGTTACGGCCTCGTCGTTTGCGAGCGGGCGGATGTGGGTGTACATCCGGCCCTCTTCGTGTGCCTGTCGCGCCATCTCGTCGGCTTTGCTTCGCTCGTAGTAGACCGGACAGCATATCGCCTGCTCGCTCGCCGGATCCTCGAGCACCGCGAGCGCGAACACGATGTCGGACTCGCTGGCGCGGTACACCTCGTAGGAATCGAACGTTCCCTCCTCGGCGACGTCGGCGAGGCGCTCGTACTCGTCGCCGGGCACGAGCACGTCGAGGCCGTAGCGCTCGCCGTCCAACACTGTCACGTCTCCGGGGTGGAGTTCGAGCACGTCCCAGCCCGCCTCGCGGTACTCCGCTGCCGTGGCTTCCATATCGCCCATGACCGCCTCCCAGGGTTCGACGACCCGATCGAACGGGTTGCTCTCGGACATACCCCGTGTCGGGACGGTGAGCACCAAAAGGATTCCTTTCGGTTGCGGCAAATGTATATACCACGGTTCCAAACGGCTCGACGTGACCGATCTACTCTCGATTGCGGGCCTGCGGACCGAGTTCGCCACCGAGCGGGGGACGGTGAAGGCGGTCGACGGGCTCGATCTCACCATCGAACCCGGCGAGACCGTGGGCCTCGTCGGCGAGTCGGGCTCTGGAAAGTCGGTGACGGCGCTGTCGGCGATGGGCCTCGTCGACGATCCCGGTCGTGTGGCCGACGGCACGGTCGAGTTTCACGACCGCGACCTCGCGCGATCGTTCGCCGACGACTACTCGGGGGAGTTCGCGGATCCCGAGGCGGGAACCGTCGACCTGACACGGGCACCGGAAGACGCCATGCGCACCGTACGAGGCGGCGAGATGAGCATGATCTTCCAGGACCCGATGACCTCGCTCAACCCCGCCGTCCCCGTGGGCGAGCAGGTCGCCGAGAGCCTCCGACTCCACCAGTACGGCGGCCGAAAGAAGGACTCGTGGTTCAACGCCGTCCGCGAAACCCTCCCCAAGACGGGCTCGGACATCGACGATGCCATTCTGGAGGACACGATCGAGATGCTCGCGGAGGTCGGTATCCCCGAGCCTGCCGCGCGGGTCGACGAGTACCCCCACGAGTTCTCGGGCGGGATGCGCCAGCGGGTGTTGATCGCCATCGCGCTCGCCTGTCGGCCCCAGCTCCTGATCGCGGACGAGCCGACGACGGCGCTCGACGTCACGATCCAGGCCCAGATCCTCGATCTCATCAACGACCTCCAGGACGAGTACGGGATGTCCGTCCTCTTCATCACCCACGACCTCGGCGTGATCGCCGAGACCGCCGACCGGGTCGCGGTGATGTACGCCGGCGAGATCGTCGAGGAAGGTCCTGTCGAGGAGATCTTCGCCAACCCCTCGCATCCGTACACCTACACGCTACTCGAATCCATCCCCCGCGAGGACACCGACCGGCTGACCCCGATCGAAGGGAACGTCCCCGACCTCGTCGATCTTCCCGATGGATGTCACTTCGCGCCACGGTGTCCGTGGGCCAAGCCCGAGTGTCGTGAGGGAGAGATTCCGTATCTCCAACACGGCCCCGAAGCGGTCGACCACCGCTCGAAATGTGTTCTGGAGAACTTCGATACGAGCGAGTACGGAGACGAAGCGGGTGCGGTGGCCACGAGCGAGTCCGCCCCCACCCAAGGAACGACCGAGGAGCCGCTGCTCGATGTCGACGGTCTCCAGAAACACTTCTCGCAGGCCGACGACCTGCTCGACTCGTGGCTCGCGCGCGAGCAGAAACCGGTCCGTGCGGTGGACGGCGTGGATTTCGAGGTGTACGAGGGAGAGACCCTCGGCCTGGTCGGCGAGTCGGGCTGTGGCAAGTCCACGACCGGCCGGACGCTCCTCCGACTGCTCGAACCCACCGACGGCCGGGTGGTGTTCGCGGGCGAGGAGCTCGGCGGCCTCGACAAGGACGGGCTTCGGGAGAAGCGCCGGGACATGCAGATGATCTTCCAGGACCCGATGAGCAGTCTCGATCCCCGGATGTCGGTGGGTGCGACCATCGCCGAGCCGCTGAAGATCCACGATCTCCCCGAGGCCGATCCCGACGACGACCGCTCGGGGAGAGAGCGACGCCGCGATCGGGTCGAGGAACTCATCGAAGCGGTCGGCCTCGAAATCGGCCAGTACGACCGCTATCCCCACGAACTCTCTGGCGGCCAGCGCCAGCGCGTCGGGATCGCCCGTGCGCTCGCGGTCGACCCCGAGTTCATCGTCTGCGACGAACCCGTCTCGGCGCTCGATGTCTCGGTCCAGGCGCAGATTCTGAACCTCCTCGAAGACCTCCAGGAGGAGTTCGGGCTCACGTTCCTCTTCATCGCCCACGACCTCTCTGTCGTCAGACACATCTGCGATCGGATCGCGGTGATGTACCTCGGCGAGATCGTCGAAGTCGCCGGGACCGAGGAGCTGTTCGCCGACCCCAAACACCCCTACACGCAGGCGCTGCTGTCGGCGATTCCCGAGCCCGACCCGTCGAGTGCGAGCGACCGTGTCACGCTCGAAGGCGACGTTCCGAGTCCGATCGACCCACCCTCCGGCTGTCGCTTCCGGACGCGGTGTCCGTCGGTGATCCCGCCCGACGATATCGACGTCTCTCAGGAAGCCTATCGCGAGGTGATGGACTACCGCGAGCGCGTCGAAAACCACGCGATCTCGGTCGAGTCGATCCGTGCGGAGGCTGACACTCGGGCGGCCGAGGCGGTGGCGACCGATGGCGGCCTCTCCGACGCGAAGCGCACGCTCTGGACACACTTCTTCGAACACGACGACGCGCTCGACACCGAATCGCGCGCGGTGATCGAAACCTCCTTCGAACACGTCGCCGACGACGAGTTCGACGAGGCCGCCCGGGTGCTCCGCGAGCGCTTCGAGAGCGTGTGCGAGCGCCAACACCCCACGCTCCAGAACGAAGCACATCCAGCGGCGTGTCACCTCTACGAGCAACCTGACCGCCAGACGTAGCCCGCGCCGAACGCAATTTTTTCCGGTAGCCTTATTATCTTCCTCTCGTCACTCATGCCCATGTCATCCGATGACGAGAGAAACAGACGATCTTTCCTGAAGGCCGCCGGCGGCGCGGCGGCGGCAACGGCGATCGCGGGCTGTCTCGGTGGTGGCGACGGTGGCAACGGTAGTGGTGGCAACGGCTCCGGCGGGGATACCGGCGGTGGCGGCAACGCGTCGGGCGGCGGTGCCAACGACTCCGCCGGCGGGAACGCGACCGGTGGCGGGAACGAAACCGGTGGAGACGGCAACCAGAGTGCCGGTGGTGGCGGCAGCGGCGGGACGCTCGTCTACGCTCGCGGGAGCCACTCCTCGACGCTCGACTTCCAGAACTCGACCAGCGGCGAGGTCGCGAAGGTCACCGAGCAGATGTACGACTCGCTGATCGGGTTCGTGCCCGGCGAGGCCACCCTCACTGAGGAGCTGGCGACCGACTACAGTCTCGAAGAGCAGGAGGCCACGCTGACGCTTCGGGAGGGCGTGACCTTCCACAACGGCGAGGAGTTCACCGCCGAGGACTTCGTCGCCACGTTCCGGCGCTTCACCGACACCGAGTACCAGTACTACGCGGGCGACGACTACGTGTCGGCGTACGGCCCGTTCACGTTCGGGGACTGGATCGACGAGATCTCGACCGACGGCGACTACAGCATGACGATCTCGCTGACCCAGAAGTACGCCCCCTTCCTCCGAAATCTCGCGATCTTCGCGGCGGCGATCCACTCGAAGGCCGCGATCGAGGACGACAGCATCGACCTCAGTCAACAGGCCGTCGGAACGGGTGCGTTCCAGCTCGAGAACCTGAACGACGGTCAGGGCGTCGTTCGGCTGTCGGCGTACGACGACTACTGGGGCGAAGGCCCGCAGGTGTCGGCAGTGGTCTTCGAGACCATCGGGCAGAACTCCACGCGCGCCCAGTCGCTCACCAGCGGCGAGGTCGACATCGCCGACGGGCTCGGTGCGCAGGCCTCACAGCAGGTCCAGAGCGCTCAGAACGCCGAACTCCGCTCGGTCGAGGGGATCAACACCGGCTACATGGCGTTCAACATGAACCGCGAGGTGTTCCAGAGCAAGCAGGTGCGTCAGGCGATCAGCTACGCCATCGACACCCAGGCGATCGTCGAGAACATCTACGCCGGCTTCGCCTCCCAGGCTGCCCAACCCATCCCGCCGAACGTGCTCGGTCACAACGAGGAGCTCGAACCGTACTCTCGCGACCTCGAACAGGCCCAGTCGCTGCTGGAGGAGGCGGGCTACGGCGACGGTTTCTCCTTCGAACTCGCGACGTTCCAGAACCCGCGGGGGTACAACCCCTCGCCGCTGCCGACCGCTCAAACCGTCAAGTCGAACCTCTCGGAGATCGGGATCGAGGTCACGATCAACCAGCAGTCGTTCGATCCGTTCCTCACGTACACTGCCGAGGGGCGACACGACGCCTGCTTCCTCGGGTGGTACACCGACAACGCCGACCCGGACAACTTCGCGTACGTCCTGCTCCACCCACAGGTCGAGGACAGCAAGCTCACCGAGGGTCAGGACTGGGTCAGCTTCGACACCGAGGGATACAACACTTCGAACCGTTCCGGGTGGGCGAACCGCGAGTACATGGATCTCGTCGAGCAGGGCCAGTCGACGTACGACGAGGCGGCTCGCACCGAAGCGTACACTCAGGCGATGCAGATCGCCCACGACGAGGCACCGTGGGTGTACCTCGACCACGCGAAGGAGCTCCGTGGTGTCGGCAACCGGGTGTCGAACTACACGGTCGCGGCGATCGGCGGCCCCTACCTCAATCTCGTCACACTCGGACAGTAGGCCGCCGCGTCACCCACCGGTCTGCCAGCGCTATGAGCGGTGCTGACCGTCTGAGGATGCCGAAATCGGGGGAATACGAGCGAGCAACTTTTACCTTTGCCGGACAGGGTTCGGCGTAATGGTATCGACGCGGTTCATCGCGAAACGGTTGTTGCTCCTCATCCCGGTGCTGTTCGGGGTCGCAACGCTGGTCTTCGCGATCCTTCAGCTCTCGCCGGGCAACCCGGCGCGCGCGATCGCCGGCCAGCGTGCGTCCGAGGAGTTCGTCAGACAGATCGAGCGCGAACTCGGGCTCAACGATCCGATCTGGGTGCAGTACGGCCGCTTTCTCACCGATGCGGCCCAGTTCGACCTCGGGGACTCGTACACCATCCAGCGCGACACGCCGGTGCGGACGATCCTCGTGAACAAGCTGCCGATCACGCTCGAACTCGCGCTCTACGGCCAGCTCATCGGCATCCTGCTCGGGATCCCCTTCGGGATCATCAGCGCAGTCAAACAGGACACCATCACCGACCACCTCACCCGCGTGGGTGCTCTCTCGGGCATCTCCATTCCGATCTTCTGGAGCGGGCCGCTCGTGATCCTGCTGTTCGCCCAGATCCTCGGGTGGCTCCCGACGAGCGGCCGGATCGACGCCCAGCGGTTCGCGATCGAGCCGATCACCGGGCTCATCACGGTCGACACGTTCATCCAGGGGATCCAGGCCACCATCGCCAGTGGGTTCGCGGTGAGCAACTTCGGGGCCTTCTTCTCGGCGGTCAGTCACATGATCCTGCCCGCAGCGACCATCGGCATCTACTCGATGGCGCTGATCTCGCGGATGATGCGGTCGTCGATGCTCGAAGTCATCAGGCAGGACTACATCCGGACCGCCCGCGCGAAGGGCCAGGGCGCGAAGATCACGCTGATGAAACACGGGCTCCGGAACGCGCTGATTCCGGTGATCACCGTCATCGGCATCCAGTTCGGCTCGCTCCTCGGCGGAGCGGTCCTCACGGAGACCGTCTTCGGCATCGGGGGGATCGGCACGCTCCTAGTGGAAGCGATCAACGTCGGCGACTATCCGGTGGTTCAGGGGACGGTGTTGGTGTTCGCGTTCCTGTTCACGCTCGTGAATCTGGGCGTCGACATCACCTACTCCGCGCTTGATCCGAGGATCCAACAATGAGACAGACATGGAGGGCACGGCGATGAGTACCGAAACGGAGATGGGAAGCGGTCGCACGCGCGGGGTCTTCGATCGACTCCGGGCGTCGCCGTTCCTCTCGGATCTCCTGTCGAACCGGCTCGCGCTCGCCGGTCTCGTCATCGTGTTCGGGATGACGGCGGTTGCGCTCTACGCGCGGCTGTTCCTCGATCTGGAGGCGATCTCGCTCACCCAGTTCGGCCAGAACCCGCCGCGACAGGCTCCTGGGTGGTGGGCGAACCTGTTCGGCAGCGGGGCGACGGCCACGACGGTCGGCTTCCTCGAATACCCGTTCGGCACCGACGGCCAGGCGCGGGACATCTTCCCGCGGGTGCTCTACGGCGCGTGGTACGCCATGCTCTACGGCACGATCACCGTCGCGATCTCGACGGTCGCGGGCGTCGGACTCGGGATCGTCGCCGCGTACTTCGGCGACGTCACCGACAACGTCGTGATGCGGACGATGGACGTGCTGCTCGCGTTCCCGTCGCTCCTGCTCGCGCTCGCGCTGGTCGCCATCTTCCCCGACGACCTGGGACTCTGGCGTGCGGTTGCCGCGCTCACGCTGGTCTACACGCCACGGTTCGCCCGCGTCATTCGCGGCGCGGCGCTCGCGGTGCTCGAAGACGAGTACGTCGACGCGACGGTGGCGCTCGGTGCGACCGATCCCAGGGTCATCGTTCGCCACATCCTGCCGAACTGCCTCGCACCGATCACCGTCCAGAGCACCCTGAACTTCGGGCTCGCGATCATCGACCTCGCCGCGCTGTCCTTCCTTGGGTTCGGTGCGCCGACCGGCACCCCTTCGTGGGGGCTGATGCTTTCCAATGGCGTGGAGCAGGGCCTCCTGACCGGCCAGTGGTGGTGGTCGTTCTTCCCGGGCCTGTTCCTCGCGATCACCGTCCTGGGATTCAATCTCCTCGGTGACGGGATGCGCGACGCCCTGGACCCGCGGATGCGTGAGGCCATCGACTGACCCGTGGCACTCGGTGCGTGGCTCCGCCCGCGGGTCCGACTACTCGCCACGGCGGGCGCGGTCGGATTCGTCGTGGGCGCGCTCGCCCTGTTCGCTCTTGCTACCGTTCGCACTCCGGAGTTCGCCAGCACCCAAATCTTCGCAGTCGGTGCGCTGGTGCTCGGTTTCGCGGTGCTCGGCTGGTCGGGTTCGGTGCTCGCCGGCAACGCCGTCGAAACCCTCCAGAGCCATCTCGATACTGACACCGGCTGGACCGAGCGCGACTCCCGGCGCGCGATGGCTCGTCTCACCGGGTTCGGTGCGGGCGTGATGGTCGGCGTGAGCGTCGCGACGGCGCTACTGCCCTGACCGGACGTTCTCGCCGACCGCCGCGCCGAATCGCTCCTCGTCGCCCTCGTCTCGACGATACACCGTCTCGCCACGCACCATCGTCCATTCCGGGAACACGCCTTCGAACCCATCGAACGGCGTCCACCCGCAGTCCGTCCGCAGTTCGGTTCCCCGGATCTCGCGGGTCGCGTCGGGATCGACGAGGACGAGATCGGCGTCCTTTCCGGCTTCGACTCGGCCCTTCCGCGGGAGGTCGAACACCGCGGCGGGGTTCGCAGCCGTGAGGTCGCGCACTCGTTCGTAGTCGAGCCGGCCCGCGCGCGCCTCCGCAAGTAGCAGCGGCAGCGCGGTCTCGACGCCCGGAACGCCGCTCGGGGCGTCCCAGATCCCGGCGTCTTTCTCCTCGCGAGTGTGGGGCGCGTGATCGGTCGCGATCAGGTCGACCGTCCCATCGGCGACACGCTCGTACACCCCTTTCCGCCGCTCCTCGCTCCGCAGCGGCGGATTCATCCGGCCGAAGGTGCCGAGCTCGTCCAGATCGTCGCGCGAGTGCAGGAGATGGTGCGGGGTCACTTCACAGGTCATCCCCGCCTCGCTCGCGACATCGATGCCCTCCGGCGTGCTCGTGTGGGCGATGTGGAGCTGTGCGCCAGCGTCTTGGCCGACTTCACACGCACGCTCGACCGCCACACGCTCGGCCTCCGGGATTCGGAACGCGCTCCACGCATCGGCGTCGTTACGATCCCTGGCTGACGTGTCGAACCGCGTCGCGTCCTCGGCGTGGACGGTGACAGCCACACCGCGCTCGGTCGCGGCCGTTACGGCGTCGGCGAAGAGGTCGGCGTCGATCCCCATCTCGCCCGTTGAATCCGCGAGGAAGACCTCACCGAGCGCGAACAGAGGTCGATCCAGCAGTTCGCTGGACCGCCAGTCGGATGTGACGCCGCCGTTGATGCCGAAATCCACGATCGAAGCGGCGGCCAGTTCTGACTTCTCGTCGAACGTTTCTCCGTCGACCGTTGGCGGCTGGGTATTCGGCTGGTCCACGACGGTGGTGACGCCGCCGGCTGCCGCCGCCCGGCTCCCGTTCGCCCACGTCTCCTTGTGGGGAAAGCCCGGTTCGCGGAAGTGGACGTGGGCGTCGATCATCCCCGGCAGCAGGAGCTTGCCGGCGGCGTCGAGTTCGGTTTCGTCGGCATCGGCCGATAGTCGACGCTCGACGGCGGCGATCCGCTCGTCCTCGACCCGGACGTCGCGTCGGCGGCCGTCGGCGAGCGTCGCGTTCGCGATGAGCATAGCTGCGCTCGACTGCCCGCGGGCCTAAGCCTCCCGGTCGTCGGCCGGCGTGGTCGTCTCGGTTGCCGCCGATTCGTCGTCGCTATCTCGGCAGCCCGCGACGAGTGCCTGCTCGATCGTGCGGGCGACGATCTTGGGGTCGGCGTCGCCGCCGGCACCCGAGACACTCCCGACCGAGTCTGGATCGAACGCCACGCCGAGGGCGTCGTAGATCGGTTCGAGCACCCCCGCTATCGCCGCGGTGTCGCGGGTCACGACGATCCCCGCGACGAGCGCCGCGTCGCTCCGCACGCGCTGGGCGAGACCCGCGATCTTGCCGTCGGCTTGGAGCGAGTGCGATCCCGGACAGAACGAGTCAGGTGGCTCGCCGTCGTGTGCCTCGACGCCGAGTCGGTCGAACGCGATCTTGAGGTCGGTCGTCGCGCGCGCGTAGCGCCGCTGGATCTCTCGCCCGTCGGCGGGTTCGGCCCGCGCGAACGCCACCGTCGAACCGGTGTACGCGACCGCGCGTCCACCGACCTCGCGCTCGACGGGTGGAAAGTCGTGGTCGGCGGCGATCTCGTGCGCCTGATCGTACCCCTCGGCACGGGCGTCGCGCCGACCGAACGCGACGTGGCGGTGGGGTGTCCACGCGCGTACCGCCGGCTCGCCGGTCGTTGCAGTGTGTGTGACCAGCTTGCGGGTGCGCTCGCGGTCGGTCTCGATGTCGGCCGCTCGCCCCTCGAAGACGCGCATGGTACAGGGAAGGGACGACGGGGCTAAACGCCCGCGCTTCGTCACCTCGTCAATGGCCGTCTCGCTCGGTGCCGACGTCCTCTCGCAGTACCGACGCTTTTCGCTGTACAACTCTCCCTACGTTGCCCACGAACAGGGGCGTGCGATCGATCTCTACCCCGATGCGGGGCTCGGCCCAGCGACCGACGGCGAGCCGTCGATCGCACCGTCGCCGGTCGCGGGCGAGGTTCTCGAAACCCGAACCGTGCGCGCCCCACCAAAATCCCACGCCGAGGCCGACGATCACCTCCTTCTCGTCGATACCGGCGAGCACGTCGCTCGTGTCCTTCACGTCGAGCCGACCGTCTCGCCGGGCGAGTCGATCACCGTCGGTGATCCGCTCGGCCGGCTCGTTCGGGCAGGATTCTTCGCGCCGTGGGTCGACAACCACGTTCACCTCGAATTCCGTCCCCCCGACGCGAACCCGTATCGTGCGAGCGGATCGCTTCCGCTCGCGGTCGACGTCCCGATCGCGGGTCTCGACTGGGACGGAGTCGGCACAGTCGTCGAATCGGGCGACACCTACGCCGTGCTCGATTCTCCTTCTCACCCTGATCCCGGCGAGGGCTTCGTCGGGATCGCGGCCGACGACGGGGCGGTCGTCGACGGTGGTCTGGTCCACTACACGGGTGGCGGCGCGCTCGCCACCGACGACCGCAAACGCGACGGGCCGGTGTCCCTGCTCGGGCGTGCGGTGGGCCACGCGTCCGGTCGCGACGTGGCGTGGAAACCACTCGACGTGCTCGCCAACGGTGAGCGCATCACTGGCCTCTCGCTGTTTTGTGGCCGCGAGGCCGAGTTCGGTGCGAAACTCGTCTGTCCCGACACCGAGTTCGACCGTGGCGAGCACGTCACGGTCGAACTCCGCCCGAGCGACAATCCGATTCGACTTGGCTGATTCGCACATCGCACGGGACGGAATCACGGTTGGCGCACGGCTGCGCGCCGTTCATCGGCGCGCAACTCGCGTGCGAGGGATGACTGAACGAGCAGAGCGAACGGAGTGAGCGGAGCGAGTGAGAGAGTCGGCTGGGGAGGCGTGTGGCCTGCGGTTCTCATTTGCTCCGTGTGAGTAGTGTTGCTGTCCATGCTCCCACAGTCATTCACCATCCAGAATCGACTTCGGTGTTCTCAATGCATTTAACCGACGCGCTCCTATCAGATGCCGATGCGAATCGCCGTCCTCGGAGCCGGCTACGCCGGTCTCACGCTCGCCCGACAGCTCGAAAAGCGCCTCCCCGAGTCGGTCGAGATCGTCGTCGTCAACGACCGCCCCGATCACCTCGTCCAGCACGAACTCCACCGCGTCGTCCGTCGGCCCGGACTCGCCGACGGGATCACGGTCGATCTCGCCGACGTGCTCGATCGTGCGACCCTCCGTGTCGCGCGGGTCACGAACGTCGACCACGAGGCAAGTGTCGCCGAACTCGATGACGGAACCCTCTCGTACGACGTCGGTGCGGTCTGTCTCGGAGCGGAGACGGCGTTTCACGACCTCCCCGGCGTCGAAGAACACGCCACGCCGCTGAAACGCCTGCCAGACGCCGCCCGCATCCGCGAGGAATTCCTGAATCTCGCCGCCGGCGATCGGGTCGTGGTCGGCGGGGCCGGCCTTTCGGGCGTCCAGATCGCGGGCGAACTCGCTGCGCTCGCGCGTGAAGAGGGGATCGACCGCGAGGTCGTGCTGCTCGAACGCCTCGACAGCGTCGCGCCGAACTTCCCGGCGAACTTCCAAGAAGCGGTCCGCGAGGAACTCGAAGCCCGTGATGTCGTCGTCAGAACGAGCGCGGCGGTCGAGCGTGCGACCGACGACGCCATCGAACTCGACACCGACGAACTGCCCTACGGCCAGCTTGTCTGGACCGGCGGCATTCGCGGCCCGGATGCGCTCTCCGGCGAGCGCCCGATCGTGCCCGACACGCTCCGGCTCGGCGGCGACACGTTCGTGCTCGGCGACGCCGCACGAGTCACCGACGCCGACGGCGCGGCGGTGCCGGCGAGCGCCGCGGCCGCCGTCCGCGAGGCACGAAGCGTCGCCGACAGCATCACCGAAATCGCGTTCCACCGGCAGGACGGCGGCGGAAACGACGCGCTGTTCGAGCCACGGCCAGAGCGATTCAGATTCGACGCGCCCGGATGGCTGGTCAGCGTCGGCGACGGTGCAGTGGCCCAGGTCGGGCCGACGGTGTTCCGGGGACCGGCCGCGAAGGCGCTCAAAACGAGCGTCGGGGCGGGCTATCTCTCCTCGGTCGGCGCGATCGAGAACGCAGCCGGACTCGTACGAGAGGAACTCGCTGGCGACTGAGGCCGTCCGGCGTCGGCTCCGTCCACGTCGTGCCTTTCGGTCATCGCCGGCGGACCGATTCGAGACCGTTCTGCCGACCGTTTCGTGCCCGAAACGATGGTCGAACGGAAAACGACCGAGGAAGTTATACCCCGGACGCGACCTGACTGGGGTATGACCGGACGATTCGCCCCCGTTTTGCTGGCAGTCCTCCTCCTACTCGCGGGGTGTTCACAGCTCGCGTCGGCACCGAACGAGCAGCCCGAGAACACGACGGTCGCCGGAACGGACATCCAGAGTGCAACGCCGACCCCGACGACCGTATCGACGGCCTCGTCGACCGCAAACGCCACACCGAACGCGACCACCACGGCGAACACCACCACTGCGGGGCCGATCCAGGGACAGGCTCCGACGAGCACCACGCCGATAGCGACGGCAACCACGACTGCCACTCCGACGGCAGCCCCGACCACCGCGACACCATCGCCGACCGCGACACCATCGCCGACCACGACGCCATCGCTCGAACCTCGCTTCGTCGTCATCATCGGTGGGAGTCCCGACGACAAGGTCACCTACAACTTCTCGGTCACGGGGACGATCGAGCGCCGCGGACAGAGCTACGGCGCACCGATCGACGACGACGGCGTGACCCGTGATCCCGACATCGACATCATCTCACCGAACGGTTCGAGCGTTGCTGGGCGGCTCGGCGGCGGCGGTGACGCCTACCGGATCACTGGCGAGATCACCGAGTTCGAGGCTGCCGACGAGGGAGACATCGAGGTGTACGTCGACGGCGAGCGGATCGAGACTGACGACTGAGACCACAGTCGAGATCGCCTCTACCCGATCCGATCGTGCGCTCACCCCTCCATCCCGCTGAACGAGAGGCCACCCTCGATGTATCGCTGGGCGAACAGATACACCAACATGATCGGCGTCGCGAAGGTGAGCGCGAACGCCGAGAAGCGCGCCCACGGGATCGAGTACTCGCTGATGAGCGAGTACAGCCCGACGGGCAGGGTGTAGTTCTCGGTGCCGAGCAGCGTCTGTGCGACCACGAACTCCGTCCAGCCGGTGAGGAACGTGAAGATGAACACCGTGGCGAGTCCCGCAGTCGACAGCGGGAGAATGACCTCGGTGACGACGCGCCACGGCGGCGCACCGTCGACGACGGCCGCCTCTTCGTACGAGACGGGGATACCGTCCATGTACGTCTTCAGCAGCCACGTGTTGAACGGGACCGCGGTCGCTGCGTAGTAGACCGCGAGCGCGAGTTTGCTGTCGTTGATCCCGAACTGTACGTACACGGCGTACAGTCCGATCAGCAGCGCGACGCCGAGTCCACCGCCGACCTGTGTCATCAGGACGTACACGAACAGCACCTTCCGCCGCAGAACGAACTCCCGGCGTGAGAGCGCGTACGCCGCCGGCACCACCAGACACATCGCGATGATCACGGTCGGAACCGCAACCGTGAGGCTGTTCCAGAGGAACCGCTTGAACTCCGAGGGGTTCTCGACGCCGTACTGCGAGACGTCGAGCATGACGATCTCCGGCGTGTCGAGAACGATGGCGAGATCGGACAACGGGACGTTCAGCGAGACCGTGTACGCCGGCACGACGAGATCGCCGATAACCCAGAGAAACGGCTGCACCGTCGGATTCTCCGGGAGAAGCTGTAGCCCGCCCGACGAGTAAATCGAGCCGCCGGTGCTAGAGAGTGCAGCCGTCAGGATCCAGTAGACCGGAAACAGGAGCGCGAGCACTACCACGAGAGCCCCGAGAGTTGCCCCGACCGTCTTCAGCGGCTCGGTGGGCGAAAGCTCGCCACGTCTGACGCTGTTTGCCGTGTAAACTCCCTCTCGGACGGCTCTGACGGGTTTGAGAGCGAGTGTCCGGATGTCCCCTCGCAACCGTCGGACGACGTTGCTGACGAGGCTCATTGCTCCGCCACCCCGTCAGCGAGCCGGCCGCGTTTGACGTTCAGCCACATGAACGCGCCGATGAACGCCACCGCGATGAGACTGACAGCCGCACCGTACCCGTACTCCGCGAACGAGAGCGCCTCCCGGTAGCCGTAGACCACGATGAGTTCGTTCGCCCGACCGGGACCGCCCTGATTGAACACGAACGGGATGAGAAACTGCTGAAACGACGCCGCGGCGGTCAGGATCGAAGCGAACAGCACGGGCCGCTTGATCGACGGCAGCGTGACGTGCAGGAGGCGCGAGACGAATCCCGCGCCGTCGACTTTCGCCGCTTCGTGTAGCTCCTCGGGCACGTCCTGTAACGCGCTGACGGTGATGATAACCATGAACGGGTACGCGAGCCACATCTCCGTGACGTTGTACGCGAAAAAGGCAGCCCACCGTTCGGAGAGCCACGCGATCGTCCCGAACCCGAGGGTGGAGAGGACCTGGTTCGCGAGCCCGAACTCGGCCGAACTGAAGATACCGCGCCACACGGTGACGGTGAAGATAGCCGGCAACCCCATCGGGAGGATGATGAACGACCGCATCACCCGTTTGCCGCGCACGCGGTCGCTGGTCACGACCAAGGCGATACCGAGGCTCAACCCGATCTTCAGCGCGACGCTCGTGGCGACGAACAGCCACGTCACCCCGAAGGAGTTCCAGAACGTCGGATCGGTGAGGACGCCCACGTAGTTTTCGAGGCCGACGAACGTCGCCTCCCCGAAGGTGAGGACCGAAGCGGTCCCCTCGCCGGCGAACAGGCTCGCCGGATCGGCGTTCGTCAGGGAAATTCCCACGAGATACGCCACCGGAAACAGCATGAACGCCGCGAAGACGAAGAGTCCGGGGAGGACGAACAGCAGGGAGACGTCCCGCTTGTCGAGAAACGGGATCGTCTCGATCCGACGCGCGACGCGCGAGACCGTACTCATCCAGCGACTACTCCCAGTTGTTCCGGATAGTCTTCGCGGCGGCGTCGAGGGCGGCCTGTGGTGCGGCGTCCCCGTTGAACGCCTTGATGAGGGCGGTCTCCATCGCCGGCCAGACCTTGTTCATCTTCGGACGGGTCGGCATTGGCGTGCCTCCCTTGACGGCCTCGGAGAAGGGCTTCACTTCGCTCGGGAGGTCGTCGCTGCCGACGAGGCTCGATAGTACTGGAATGGTTCCCTGCTCTTTGGCGAGCTGCAGCATCTGGTCCTCGTTCGTGACGTACCATTCGACGAAGTTCCGCGCGGCCTCGGTGGCGGGGTCGTCGTTCTCCATGCCCTTCGCGAAGTACCACATCGTGATGCCGGTGTAGGGGTTCGGCTCGCCGCCGTCGGGTTTCGGCAGCGTCGTGACTTCGTAGTTCACGCCTTTCTCGTTGAGCGTCGCGAGATACCACGGGCCATTGATGGCGAACGCTGCGTTGCCCGCGGCGAAGGCGGCCGCCTGTGGCTCGTACTTCGGATCGTTCGGCATGTACGGTTTGAGCTTGTCGAGTGCGAATTCGAGACCACGGACGGTCTCCTGCTTGTTGACCCCGAGCATCGGGTCTTTCTCCGGGTCGAAGTAGTAGCCGCCGAACGCCTGGAGCCACGCGCTGGTGAAGTACGGGTCGAACGGGTAGCTTAGCCCGTACTGGTCGTTCCCCGGATCGTGGTGCTCCTTCATCGTCGAAACCATCTCCGCCATCGTCTTCGGCGCTTCGTCGACGACGTCGGTGTTGTAGATCAGCGTCACCGTCTCCGCCGCGTGCGGGAGCCCGACGACGTTGCCCTCGAACTGCACCGCTCCTGCGGCCGCGCTCGTGAACGTGTCGAGGTTCACCTCCAACTGATCGCTCCCGTCGACGATGAACCCGCGCTGGAAGTAGTCACCGACCCAGTCGTGCGCCCACTCGAAGGTCTTCGGTCCCTGTCCCGCGGGGATCGCGCTCGTCGTCTTCTTCTCCATGTCGGAGATGTCCGCCCCTTCGATCGTGTGCTCCGACTGGGCGTTGAACGCCTTGATCGCTTCCTTGCGCGCCGGCTGCTCCGGTTTCGGGAGCGAGTACCACGCTTTTGCCGACCCCGCCGGTCCAGTCGATCCGCTTTCGTTGCCTGCCGTCCCGTCAGCGGAGCCGTTGGCGTCGTTCCCGGACGAAGCGTTCCCGCCCGATTGGGCGTCGCCGTTTCCGGAACCCCCACCGGAGCCCTGTTCTTGGGCGCTGATACAGCCCGCGATCGCCAGCAGGGCGCTCGTTCCGCCGATGTGTTTCAGCAGCGTTCTGCGATCCGTTGACATGGTGAACGTTGGATGAAAGAGTCGTTCATAACTTAACCTCTTCGAAACCATACGAACGATTGTCACGATAACTCTGGAGAGAACTCCCGTGTTCATGCGTCACTACGACCGACGAAGTCGGGACCGAGTCGCACGAGGCAAACCGAGAAACGCCCGGCAACGTCCACGTAGACTTGCTACGAAATATCACCTCACAAATTCTCGATTTGGGGGAAGAACTATGAACGCTCGCCCGTAGTCCTCAGCGGATGGCAACTGTCACGCTCGACACTCTCAGAAAGGAGTTCGACAGCGGACGGCTCGTGGCGGTCGACGACGTCTCTCTGGAGGTAGCGGACGGCGAGTTCGTCACGGTCGTCGGGCCGTCGGGCTGTGGGAAATCCACGACGCTCCGCATGATCGCTGGGTTGGAAGGGCCAACGTCGGGACGGGTGCTGATCGGTGGCGAGGACGTCACCGACGTCAACGCGCGCCACCGCGACGTCGCGATGGTGTTCCAGAACTACGCGCTGTATCCCCACAAAACCGTCCGACAGAACATGGCGTTCGGGCTCCGGATGAGCACCGATCTCGGGAGCGACGAGCGCAACGCCAAAGTCGACGAGACGGCGGCGATGATGGGTATCGAAGAGCTGCTCGACGACAGGCCCAACGAACTCTCCGGCGGACAGAAACAGCGCGTCGCGCTCGGTCGCGCCATCGTGCGCGAGCCGGACGTGTTCCTGTTCGACGAGCCGCTTTCCAATCTCGACGCGAAGCTCCGGACGAGCATGCGGACCGAGATCCAACGCCTCCAGGACGAGCTGGGAACGACGGCGATCTACGTCACTCACGACCAGGAAGAGGCGATGACGATGGGCGACCGACTCGCCATCATGAACGACGGCGTCCTCCAGCAGACCGGCACGCCGACGGATGTATACACAACCCCGAACAGCGAGTTCGTCGGCGGGTTCGTTGGCTCGCCCTCGATGAACGTCCTCGATGTCACCGTCGAGACCGCTGCCGACGGCGTCAGGCTCGTGAACGGGGATCGTTTCGAGTATGAACTAGCTGGCGAGCGTGGCGAGCGCGTCGCCGCAGCCGACGTGACGACCGCACGACTCGGGATTCGCCCCGAAAACGTTCGTGTCACCGGTGGTCGAGAGGGAACCGAGACGGGCGTCGAAGTCGTCGAACCGGTCGGAAGCGACAACTACCTCTATCTCGATCTCGGGCCGGAGTTCATCGCTCGGGTCGACTCCGATGTCGAACCCGAGACGGGCGACGTCATTCGTGTGACCTTCGATCCCAAAGACGTCCATCTCTTCGACGCGACGAACGGCGATTCACTGCTGGGGACGGACGCCGACGAGTCGACGGTCGCGGCGACGGCGTCGTCCTGACGACGTGGGTTTTCTGACGACGTGGGTCAGTCGTTCGCGACGACCGCGTGTGGTTCGAGCATGGCGTGCTCGTCGAGCAGAGCGATCGTCCCCAGCCGCAGCGCGTGCGACCACCCCAGCGGCGTCGCGCTGTCGGGCGTACCGTCGTCGAACACCTGCTCCGGCAGCGAGCCGTCGTCGCGGGCGAGCGGGCCGTCGGGCAGGACGAGTCCGAGCAGGTCACGTGCCGTAGCGGCCAGCTCCTCGGTGCGTTCGTCGTCGCGCTCGGCGAGTATCGCGGCGAGCGACCCGGCAGCGTACGCCCCCCACGCCGTCGAGACCGTCCAGATCTTCTCGTGTGTCTGTTCGCGCCGTCGCCAGTCGTCGCCGGCGTACCGAACGAGCCCGGCGACCGTGCTACCGTCGGGATCGTGTCGAAGTTCGTCGACGACTGTCGTGACGTGTGATACGAGCCGATCGAGACGCCCGTCGTCGATGTCGCCGACACGGGCGTACTCGCGGTGGGCGCTGACGAGTGCGAACGTCGCCGAATCACACCGTTCGTCGAGGTCGCCGGCGTCGTCGTGATCCGGCCCATATTCACGGAGTGCGAAGATCCCACGTTCTGCGACCCAGAGATCGTCCAGGCCGGTGTAGACCGTCGCAGCCTGTTCGGCTGCTCGGTCGGCCAGTGTGTTGTCGGCCGCGGCGACCGCCGAATACGCTTCGAGAACGGTGGCTGCGGTGTGAGTGAACCGTCCGGTCATGTCCTCCCACGCGTTCTCGCCGGCGACCGGTCGGCCGTCGGCGGCGAGGTCGTCGTCGAGCGCGTCGAGTGCACGGCACAGCACGTCGTGGTGGACGTCTCCATCACCGTGCGCCGCCAGATAGGCCACGACGCTCGCCGTCTGATCGGCTTGATAGTTCTCGCGCTTGTCCGTCTCCAGCCGACCGTTGGCCCAGCCCGGCGCGAGCGTACCATCGAACGCCCAGACGCGGTGGGGCCACGTCCCGTCGTCACGCTGTGTCGCGGTGTAGGCCGCCGCGCTGCGAGCGTGCCAGTCGTCGAGCCCGAGGTCGAGCTGTCGATCGGCGTCGAGGAGGAACGACGCAGTTTCGGCGTCGTCGCGGAACCACGAGTAGCCGTACCCTCCCGAATGGGCGTAGTACGGGTCGAACTCTGGGCCAGCGATCCGGAGGCCCGACTGCCCGGTGAGCGACGAGAGCACTCGGAGGTCCATCCCGATCGCGTCGGCGTGAGGATGGTCGATAGCGGGGGTTGGGACGGTTCGTCGCGCGGCCGCCCGTTCGAGCGTGGCGGCGTCGTGGTCCGTTGCGGCCGTTCGAACCGCGTCGAGAGCGGTCTCACGTGGCTGGTCCGTGCGTCTCGTCAGTAGCGTCGTCACTGTCGCCGCCCCGTTCTCGACCGGAATCACACAGCAGACGTCGCCACCCAGTGCATCCTCCCCCGAGTTGTGGCCTTCGTCCTCTCGGGGATACGTGGACGGTGTCTCGTCGAGAAGGGCTGCAAACCCGTCGAACCCGGAGCCACGGACCGTCTCGAATCCGGTGGCACTCGCGAGATAGTCGGTTTCCGCGGTGTGGTACAGCTCGATCGCATCACCGTGGTGGAGCTGGCCGATGCGTGTATCACGCCCGTCCGGAGCGAACCCGACGCCGGCAACCACGTCGAGTGACTCCTCTGCCGCACTCACGTCGATGTGGGTGACGTGAATCTCGTCGAGCGTGAGGTCGTACTGCGTTACCACTCCGTGATCGGTCTCGTGAGCGGTGACGACGAGTCCGGTGTCGCCGTTGTAGCGCTGGGTACTGCGCCGGGCGTCGAACCACGTCGGCTCGGCCTCGTCAGTCGGTCGGACGCCGAACCGAGAACGAACGATCCCGGTCAGTCCCACGAGCGGATAGCTGTGATCCCGTATCGACCCGTCCTCGTCGACGTGAACGAGTCGCCCACCGGACCCGGAGAAGCGCCCGGTCGTCGTCCGTCGCTCGCCCGGAAACCGGGTGGCGTCGCCCCGGTGACGTTTGTAATCGTTCAGCGCGTCGCGGAGTTGCATCGGCCCGAACGTCTCACCCGTGGCGTAATAACCTTGGTGCAATTGTAGTTCAAACTTCTCCGGCGATCGAAACGGTCAAACCCTTCGGTGGCGAGCCGTGTGAGTATGCACCACCCCGGACCACCGCGGTTTCTCCACGTCGGCGAGTCGGTCGAGCTGGCACCGCGCAACCCCGATCCGTCGGCGGAGTTCGCGTGGCGGCTTCTCGACCAGCCGGCCGAGAGCAGCGTGACGATCGGCGATGGGGCGGTCGTCCACCTCGCACCGGACGTCCCCGGCATCTACCGCGTCGAACTCGATGCGCCCGACGGCGTTCACACCCAGACGGTGCGTGCATTCCCCGACCCCTGCCGCGAGGCACGCTTCAGCGTGACTGCCGCCGACGTGGATGGCGACCTCGACGGCGTCGACCACGCTGCCGTGATCGGGCAGTTCAACGATTTCACGATGGGGACGCACCGAGCCGAGCGCACCGGTGAGGGTGATCGTGCCGACGCGGACGATCGTTCCGGTGAGCACGTTCGTGCCAGCGGGAACGCGGGCGGCGAATGGACTCTCGATGTGGCGCTTCCACCCGGAACGCACGAGGCAATCTTCGCCTTCGGCGACGAGTTCGACCCGCACGCGACGAGCGAGGTCACGGTCGAGGGTGCCGGCCGGCCACGTGTTCGCCTCGACGGACGGCGTGAAGACGACGAGATCGTCGTGACCGCGACGGCCGACGCCGCTCCCGACGGGAGCGTACCGAGCGTCGAGTACCATCTCGACGACCGGGACGCCCTCACGCGCGACGCGGTCACTGTCGACGACGAGACGTTGCGAGCCCCCGTCGACGCGCTCCCGGAGCTATCGCGCGTCCACGCCGTCGCCGTTGCCGAGCGACACAGCATCGCCGACACGCTGACGATCCGCGCCGAGCAGGTCGGCGAACGGACCCGGACCGTCTCCGTTGACCGTCCCGCCGACCCGCCAGGGTGGGTTCGCGACGCGACCGTCTACGAGATCTTCGTTCGGGCGTTCGCTGGCGACACCGTCGACACCACGTTCGCGGAAATCGAACGGCGGGTTCCCTATCTCGCATCGCTCGGGATCGATGCCGTCTGGCTCACGCCGGTCTGTGCGAGTCCCACCCGCCACGGCTACCACATCACCGATCTGTTCGACACCGCCGCGGATCTCGGCACCCGTGCGGAGTTCGTATCGCTGGTCGATCGGCTCCACGACGCTGGCATCAGGGTGCTCTTCGATCTCGTGATCAATCACACCTCCCGTGACCATCCGGCGTTTCAGCTCCACCGAGCCGGCGTCCCCGAGTACGCCGATCACTACGAACGGGTTCCGGCCGCCCAGGACACGACGGGCGTCGACTGGGCCGGCGACGACGCGCCCGGCCACTACTTCACGTGGTCGAGGATTCCGAACCTGAACTACGACTCCCTCGCCGTCCGCGAGTGGATGCTCGACGTCGTCGACGAGTGGGCCCCGCTGGTCGACGGGTTTCGGTGTGACGTGGCGTGGGGCGTCTCGCACGGCTTCTGGAAGGAAGTCCGCGAGCGCCTGAAAGCACGCGACGAGACGTTCCTCCTGCTCGACGAGACTGTTCCGCGAGACGCCGCCTTCCGGGAGAACGAGTTCGACGTCCACTACGATACCGATCTGTACGCTACGCTCCGCGATATCGGCACCGGTGACGTACCGGCGAACAGTCTGTTCGACGCGCTCGACGATTCGCGCCGCCACGGCTATCCCGACGAAGCGCTCCACATGCGCTACGTCGAGAACCACGACGAGGACCGCTACGCGGCCGACTGTGACGACGGCAGCCTGCGACCCGCCGCAGCCGCGACGTTCACACTCCCCGGCGTCCCCATGATCTACTACGGCCAGGAGCGCGGCGTTCCCACGGATCGCGGCACGATGCGCTGGCACGACGGCGACGCCGATCTGACCGAGTTCCATCGGCGGCTCGTCACGCTCCGCAACGAACACCCGGCACTCCGTGCCCCCGGCGTCGAGTCCGTTGCATGCGACGTCTACACCGGCGATCCCGACCACGTCGTCGCCTACGAACGCGGCACCGCGGACGAGCGGCTGATCGTCGTGCTGAACTTCGGCTCCGACCCGGCGGTCGTGACGCCCGATCGAGACGTCGACCACACCGATCAGTTCGGCGAATCCGTGTGGACCGAGGACGGTATCCGGGTCGACGACATCGCCGTTCTGACAACCAGCAACCAAGAATGACGAGAGTTCCCAACCCGGCGGCGACGTCCGTCACCACCGGATACTGTAAGTATCAGCCGCTGTGAGCGAACGCCATGAACGACCCCTCGATCGAGCAGCTGTTACAGCAGTTCGGTCTGTCGGACAAGGAGATCGACACGTATCTGGCGATTCTGGAACAGGGTGAAGCGAAGGCGAGCGTCATCGCCGACGAGGCGGACGTCTCCAAACGTCACGTCTACAGCGTCGCGGAGACGCTCGCTGATCGGGGGTTCGTCGAGGTCAACGATCACGTCGTGCCGACGACGATCCGGGCACACCCGCCCGAGAGCGTCGTGGATACCCTCGCCGACGGTCTCGAAAAGATGGAACCGGCGCTCGAATCGCGATTCTCGCAGGCGGCTCCTCGTTCGGAGAGCTTCGAGGTCGTCAAATCGCGCGTCACCGTACTCAAGCGCGTCGCCGAACTCCTCGGCCGTGCGGAAGGGGAAGTGATGCTCGCGATCCCACACCGACTGCTCGACGACATCGCCACGGAGCTTCGGGACGCGATCGAGCGCGACGTGCTCGTCGTACTCCTCGTCACGGGAGCGGATCCCGACGACGATCTCGCCCTCGATGGACTGGCTTCGGTCGCCCGCGTGTGGGGACAACCGACGCCGACGATCCTCACCGTCGACCGGGAACTGGGGCTCGTTGCACCGCCCGAAATGCTTTCACGGGCAAACAACGCCGCGCAGGCGATCGTCTTTGCGCAGGAACAGCTCGGCCCGGTCATCGTGGGCTCGTTTCTCGGGAACTACTTCCCGATGGCGACCGAGAGATACGCGACCGAGCCGGAACCACTACCGACGACGTATCACGACTTCCGTCACGCGGTCTTGCAGGCGGCACTCCACATCCGCACCGGTTCTGCGGTCCACGCACGCGTTACCGGCCGCCCCCTCCACGGCGAGGACGGCCCGGCCGAACTCGATGGTGTGGTGGTGGACGTCCGCCAATCACTGCTCGAACCCACGAACAGCTCGTTCCCCGTCGAAAACACGCTCATCATCGAAACCGACCACGGAACGTACAACGCCGGCGGACAAGGGGCGTTCGTCGAGGACTTCGAGGCGTCGACGGTGGAACTCAAGCTTGTCTGATGGCTCTATAACTCGTGAGAACTCGGGATGGGCGCTGCAGGATTTGAACCCGCGACAATTTGGTCCGAAGCCAAACACTCTGTCCAAACTGAGCTAAGCGCCCTCGAAAACCGGTACAGGCGAGTCGCAGTTAAACCCCGCGATCGACGCGTTCCGCGCCCTTTATTCGCCAGCCCCCGGGAGTCGCAGGTATGACCGGCGAGCGCGCCCGTGGCTTGCTCGAACTCACGCGCCCGATCAACGCGGTCGCCGCGGGCGCGCTGACGTTCATCGGTGCGTTCGTCGTCGGCGGGCTGGATCGTCCCGCGATGGTGGCCGCGGCGGTGGGCGCGACCGTCCTCGCCGTCGGCGCGGGCAACACGATGAACGACTACTTCGACCGCGAGATCGACCGGATCAACCAGCCCGATCGGGCGATCCCGCGCGGTGCGGTCACGCCACGCGAGGCACTCGTCTCCAGTCTCGCCCTGTTCGCCGGCGCAGTCGCACTCGCGCTCGTTCTCCCCCTGCTCGCGCTCGCAATTGCGGTCGTAAACCTTCTCGCGCTCGTCGCCTACACGGAGGTTTTCAAGGGACTGCCGGGCGTCGGTAACGCTGTCGTCGGGTATCTCGGTGGCAGCACGTTCCTGTTCGGCGCAGCGGCGGTCGGACGGGTCACGGCTGCGGTCGTCGTGCTGTTCGCACTGGCGGCGCTCTCGACCGTGGCCCGCGAGATCGTGAAGGACGTCGAGGACGTCGCCGGTGATCGCGAAGAGGGGTTGAACACGCTTCCGATCGCCGTCGGCGAGCGCACTGCGCTCTGGCTCGCGGTCGGGTTGCTCGCTGTCGCGCTGGTCGCCAGCCCGTTGCCGTACGTCCAGGAGACCTTCGGCTGGCCGTATCTCGTCGTGGTCGCGCTCGCGGATCTCGCCATGGGCTACGCCGCAGTCGAGAGTTTCACCGACCCGACTGCCGGCCAGGAGCATCTGAGCTACGCGATGTTCCTCGCTGCCGCCGCGTTCGTCGTTGGCCGGGTCGCGGTCGCACTCTGAGCCGGCCACGACTGCGTCGGCGGTGCGTTTTTGTCCGCGGATCGCCTCCGAACAGGTATGCCGGTGACTGACGACGACGAACTCCGCGAAATCCTGGATCTTGAGACGGTGGCCGTCGTCGGGTGTTCGTCCACACCGGGCAAGGACGCCCACGAGATCCCGCGCTACCTCCGCGAGCATGGCTACGAGGTCGTTCCAGTGAACCCCTACGCCGACGAAATCTTCGGCCGCGAGGCCGCCGACTCGCTCGCCGATGTCGACGAGGCAATCGACATCGTGGACGTGTTCCGCCCGAGCGACGAGGTGAGTGGGATCGTCGACGCGGCGCTCGACCGCGACGATGCACCCGTCATCTGGACCCAGCTCGGTATCCGCGATCCGGAAGCGACCGATCGGGCCGAGGACGCCGGACGGCAGGTCGTCGAGGACAAATGTATGAAAGTCGAACACCAGCGGCTCTGTTGACGCGTCTCCTCCGGGGGCGTCGGGTCTTCCGTCTTATTGGCCGGCTTCGGCAGTGCCGTCCGTACCGGTCCCATCCGTGCTGGTACTCTCCTCGCTCGCGGCGTCCGCGTCGGCTGCGTGATCGGGCTCGGCCTCCCTGATCGTCGCTTCGGCGACTCGTTCGTCGACGTCGATTCCCTGCTCCTCGGCGAGCGCGTCGAGGATCGCCCGTTGTTCGTCGAGGTCGCGTTCGATGCGCTCGACGCGGTTACTCGTGGCCTCGACGTGGGTCTTGACTTCGTTGACCTGTGTTCTGAGTTCGTCGACTTTCGTGTACAGCTTTTCGGCCATCTCGGTCACCGTCTGGAGCTTTTTGGCCGTGGTTCCGAGTCCCATATCCGGTCACTTGGGGCGGAGCTACGTGGCTTTTGTGCTCGACAGCGGTCGCGGAGGACCGTCGAACGCGGCGATTAAGACGACGCCGTTCGGAGTCGTGGTATGGACGGTACGCGGTCCGCCCCGCTGGTCGGCATCGTTGGCTGCCTCGCCGTGCTCGCCGCACTCGTCGCCCCCTATCTCGTCGCTGACGCCGGGGCGGTCGGCGTCTACTACAATGCTGGCACCGGGCCGACCCCACTCGTTATCGGGCTCTTCGCCGCCGTCACGATCATCGTCCTCGCTGCGGGGCGCGCGGACCGAACCGACCCCGCGACCGCCGCCGGTGTCGCCCTCGTCTTCGGGGTCTGTATCGNGCGGGCCTGGCGGATGAAGGGCGAGGCCACGAGCGTAGCGAGTGGCCGAGGGCTTCGGCGGTGCTGTGCGGTTGCGGTGGCGATGTGGTTGGCAATCGACTGCACCGCGAGCGAACGCAGTGAGCGAGCGGGCCAAGGACCGACCATAGGGAGGGACGCAGGTTTTTGATCCACATTTTGCCAGCGAGCGAGCGGTAGCGAGCGAAGCGCGGCAAAAGGTGGGTCCGAAAAGTCCTTATGGGCGAGCAGGCAATGATAAAATCGGACTAGGCCGGGCAGTTAGGCCCTGCTCGTTACCCGCGATACGGTCTTCAGCGGGGGCCGAACCCCGGGTGCGTCCGTGCCGACCGGCACGGGCCCCGCAAGCCAACGTAGAAGCCTCGTCCGTCGGGGGCGGCGGTCCGCGGCACCTCGTCCGCAGGGACGACTCGCCGCGGTTAACCGGCGGCAGTCCGTCAGGCGCGGAAGCGAGCAGCGGACCGCCGGACAGCCGTCGCTCGCCGGGTCGCGGGGTGGAGGCGGCGCGCGGGTCTCCCCGTGCCGGAACGCCGGGCAACCCCGGACCGTCCGATCTACCACTTTTGCTACGCTCAGTCGCATCGCTGTCTTCTCACGGCCTACGGCCGTTCGAACGGTCAGCGCCGCTCGACGCTCGCTCACTGCATTCGCTCGTGGTACTATCACGTGCCGGCCGCCCCGCAACCGCTCTTGCAACCGCGCCGTCGAAGCCCTCGCCCGTTTCGCTCGCTCGCCTTTCATCCACCAGGAGAGCATAATTCTTCCGAATCTGCGGTCGCGGTGCGACCGCAGACACAGACCGCACAGCAACCACACCGCCGCCGCACCGCGGCGGCCACACCGCCAACACCCAACCGCGACCCACCGAGCACTGACCTGATGTGGTCAGATGCGTTACAAAACTTCGTTTCAGCGAATCGTTTTGTGGGTGTGCCAGCAACACACGCACATGGCGGTCGAAGACACGGAGTACGTCCAGGTCGCATCGCTGTCGGACCTCGAAGACGAGGGCCGACAGGTCGTGAGCAGCGACGGCCGACCGATCGCACTCTTTCACCACGAGGGCGAGGTCTACGCCGTCGACAACCGGTGTCCGCACATGGGATTTCCGCTCACCCGCGGCACCGTCGAGGACGGCATTCTCACCTGTCACTGGCACCACGCACGCTTCGAACTGGAGGAAGGCGATACGTTCGACCTCTTCGCCGACGATGTCCAGACCTTTCCGACCGAGATCAAGGAGGGCGAGGTGTATCTCGACCCCGATCCCGAGCCCGACGTGCCGCCCACAACTCGACGACGCAACCGGCTCGCCGACGGCCTTCAGGAGAACATCTCGCTCGTGATGGCGAAATCCGTCATCGGTCTCGACGAGGAGGGAGAGGGGTTCTACACGCCGCTCGAAACCGCCATCAACTTCGGCACCAGATATCGCGCGATGGGATGGGGTCGCGGCCTCACCACGCTCGGCTGCATGGCGAACCTCCACGGCCACGTCGGCGGGCGGGACAAGCGCCGTGCGATGTTCATGGGCGTCCGCGAGGTCGCCGACGACTCCGTCGGTGAACCACCCCGCTTCCAGCAGTACGCCTTCGACAATCAGGACCTCTCGAAATCGCGCCTCAAATCGTGGTTCCGGAACACCTGCGAGGTGCGCGACACCGACGGCGCGGAGCGGTGTCTGCTCACCGCGATCGACTCTCTCCCGCCTGAAGACATCGCGGAGATCGTTTTCGCCGCCGCGACCGATCACCGGTACATGAACGCGGGCCACACGCTGGATTTCATCAACACCGCGTTCGAGACGACGAAGCATCTCGGATGGGAGGAGCACGCTGACGCCGCGCTCGCCTCGACGGTCGCCCAGATCACCGACGCCACCCGCTCGGAGGAACTCTCGTCGTGGCGACAGCCCGTCGACATCGCCAGCTTGTGTGCTGACGCGAACGACCTCCTGCCCGACCTCGTGACCGCGGGCGAAGGGAAAGAATGGGAACGACCCGAGGGGTTCGTGGAGACGCTGCTCTCGGAAGACGCGGAGGCAATCATCGACGCGCTGACCGACGCGATCAAGGGGGGTGCGACGACGAGCCAGCTCGCGGACGCGGTCGCGCGCGCCGCCACGCGACGGGTGCTGTGGTTCGCCACGAACAACGAGTTCAACGACTGGAACACTGTCCATCACACGTTCACCTACGCGAACGCGGTCCACCGCGCGACCCGAAAGACCGACGCCACCGAGCTCTACCGGGCGTGCTTCGACGGTGCGATGAGCGTCTACCTCGATCGATTCCTCAACTCACCGCGCGCGCCGGTGCCCGATCCCGGTAGTTCGGACCGCGATCCCGCCGACGTCCGCGCAGACCTGCTTGACGCGTTCGACGAACAGGGCCAGGTCAACCAGGCGGCGACGCTCGTGAGCGAACACTTCGACGCCGACGGCGATCCCGACGATCTCAAGCGCACGCTCGGGCGGGGACTGCTCCGCGAGGACGCGAACTTCCACACCCTCCAGAACGTGGAGGGCGCGTTCGGCCGGTTCGAGGTCGTCGACGACGAGGCCGAGCAGCGAACGGCGCTGATGGCGTGTGCGCGCTACATGGCTGCGCACTTCCCGACGCGGCGCTCGGCCGAGCAGACGTTCTCGATCGCGACCAGGCTCCACCGCGGCGAGCGCCTTCACGAGGTGGAGTAGGCGGAGACTTCTCGGACAGTCAAGACACTCCTAGTGAACGAGCCGCGAACAACACGAACATGACGAGGAGAGCACCGCCGATCAGCGCGGCGAGACAGACCCACCACCATCGAAACCGGTACAGCTGTTGTTCCGTGTCAGTTTCGAGAGGTTCCGGCGAGTCGGGTATCCACCGCCAGACGGCATAACCAGGGAAGACGACGAACGCGCCCGCAAGCGCGGCACTCGCTTCGCCCACCCATCCGGGGAACGACAGCGCGACCAGCCCCCAGGTTCCGTCGACGACGATGCCGTTACGCCGGTTTCCGACTGCTTAGAAATTTCGTCGTCGGTGTCGAACACCCAAAAGCGAGTCGCGATTCCACTGCGGCGAGTGTCTCCACGAAATAAGAGGGACACACCAGCAGTCGGGAGCCCGGCCACCGTCAGCCACAGCGGCGCGTGGGAGGGCGTCGAAGACGCCCGACTCGCGCGAGGGATGACTGAGCGAGCGTAGCGAGCGAAGGAATCGGTTGGGGAGGGTGTGGCCTGCGGTCTCTCATTTGTGTCGTGATTCGTCCGCGACGAGTCGGCTGTCGATGCCATGCTTCGCGATGCGGTTTCGACCGCATTCGACCGTTTGTCGGAACGGACTTCCGATCGTTACCCAGGCAAAAAGACGTTGAGTACGGCGACGACGACGCCGGCGAGCCCCATCCGGATGCCGGCGACGTACCACCGCTGGCGCGAGATCGAGGCCATGTACGCCCCGAAGGCGAACAACACGCCGACGGCGATACCGACCGAGACCAGCGTCGCCTGAAACAGCGTGAACACCGCCCCTTCGAACAGGAACGGAGTGAGCGGCACCACGAGCCCGAGCAGCGGGCCGAGGCCGCTCATGAGCGCGTTGACGACCTGGTTGCTCATCTTGTCGCGTTCGACCTGCGTATCGCTCAGATCGGTGAGCATCGCGTCCTCGACGTCTTGAATCTCGGCGCGCATCTCGGCGCGCTCGATCTCCCAGACGCTCCACACGCCAGAGGTAGTGAGACCGACGGCAGCCCCGAGCCCGAGGCTGATGACGGTGAGTCCGTCGTCGATCCCCGAGAGATACGCGCCGACCGTGACACCGACCCCGGTGAGCGCGCCATCGAACCCGTTCGAGACGAAGTACCGCCGTGCGATCGGCCCGATCATGTCGGTCCCGATCCGATCCAGCAGCGACTCCGAACCCGAATCCGCGCTCATCAGTCCTGGGGTGTCGACATCTCATCGACGATACGGTCCCCGCAGGCGACCTGGTCGACCGAGTGGACCGTTGCGCCAGTGTCCTCGATCACCCCGGTCACGGTGTCGTAATCGATGTCCTCGCCTTCAATAGTGAACTTGATGTTGCGAACCTCCTCGTCCATTTCGATGAGAATAGCGTTCACGCCGTCGACGCCGTCGGTTTCGGCGATCTCTTGGGCGATAGAGAGCATCGTCGGCTCGTGCGGCTTGAGAACGTCGAGGACGAGTTGGCGAATCGTGGCCATACGCTCACAATACGGGACCGCTATGATAAGGGTGTACTGGTGGAGCTAGGCCCTCGTGCAAGAAGGCTCTGGGTTACGAGGACGAGTCCTTGTCTTCGTCGTCCACATCCTCGAAGTCGGCGTCGACGTACTCCTCGTCGTCGCCGTCGGCCGCACCGTCGCCGCCCATATCACCCATGCCGCCAGGGCCGCCCGCCGCCCCGCCGGGACCGGCACCCGCACCGCCGGCTCCGCCCGCAGCCTGCTGGGCGGCCTGCTGTTGCTGGTACATCTGCTTGCCGATCTCCTGGAGCTCGGTCGAGAGCTCCTCGGTGGCATCCTGTAGCTCCTCGGTCGTGGCGTCCTCGTCTTCGAGCACGGCCTCGACATCACTGATGGAGTCCTCGATGTCGGCCCGGAGGTCGTCGTCGACCTCCTCCTCGTTCTCTTCGAGGAGCGAGTTCGCACGCTGGACCGCGCTCTCGGCCTCGTTGCGGGCCTCGATGCGCTCACGGCGCTGTTCGTCCTCTTCGGCGTACTCTTCTGCCTCTTCCTGCATCCGGTCGATCTCGTCGTCCGAGAGACCCGCGCCGCCCTCGATCGTGATGTCCTCCTTGTTGCCCGAGCCCTGGTCCTCGGCCTCGACGTTCACGATGCCGTTCTCGTCGATGTTGAACGTCACCTCGATCTGGGGCGTCCCCGCAGGAGCGGGCGGGATGCCCGAGAGCTGGAACTCGCCCAGTAGCTCGTTCTCGTTGGCGATCTCGCGCTCGCCCTGGAAGACTCGGACCTGAACCTGGGTCTGGTTCGCCGCCGCGGTGGTGAAGATCTTCGACTCCTCCGTGGGAATCGTAGTGTTCTTCTCGATCAGACGCTCGAACAGCCCACCCTTGACCTCGATCCCGAGGCTCAGGGGAGTGACGTCGAGCAGCACGATGTCGTCGACGTCCCCGGAGAGCACGCCACCCTGGATCGCCGCACCGAGCGCGACGGCCTCGTCGGGGTTGACGTTCTTCTGAGGGTCCTGGCCAGCGAGCTCGGATACCTGATCTTGGACCTGCGGCATCCGGGTCGAACCGCCAACCAGAATCACCTCGTCGATATCGTCGGCGTCGTACCCAGCGTCTTCGAGTGCCTGCTCGGTCGGCTCGACAGTTCTCTCGATGAGGTCCGACGTGAGGGACTCGAACTTCGCGCGGGTGAGATCCTCTTCGAGGTGGACCGGCCCGGAGTCGGTCGCGGTGATGAACGGGAGGTTGATCGTGGTCTCCTTGCGGTTCGAGAGTTCGATCTTGGCCTCCTCGGCCGCGTCCTTCAGCCGCTGGAGGGCCTGACGGTCCTCTCGGAGATCGAACCCGTGCTCGGACTCGAATTCTTCGGCGAGCCAGTCGACGATGGCGTCGTCCCAGTCGTCCCCGCCGAGATCGTTGTCACCGTTCGTGGCGACGACCTCGTACACCCCGCCGCCGAGATCGAGCACCGAGACGTCGAACGTCCCGCCGCCGAGGTCGTACACCATCACGGTCTGGTCGGACTCGTCGTCGAGGCCGTACGCCATCGACGCCGCGGTCGGCTCGTTGATGATGCGCTCGACCTCGAAGCCCGCGATCTCGCCGGCGTCCTTCGTCGCCTGGCGCTGGCTGTCCGAGAAGTACGCCGGCACCGTGATCACCGCTTTCTCGATCTCCTCCCCGAGGTACTCCTCGGCGTCGCGCTTGATCTTGCCGAGGATCAGCGCCGAGATCTCTTCCGGAGTATAGTCCTCGCCGTCGATCTCGACGGTGTGATCCTCTCCCATGTAGCGTTTGATCGATTCGACGGTCCGATCGGGGTTCTGGATCGCCTGGTTCTTCGCCGGTTTGCCGACGAGTCGTTCGTCGTCGTCGAAGGCCACCACCGAGGGTGTGGTGCGATCGCCCTCGCCATTCACGATGATCTCGGGATCGCCACCCTCCATCACCGCAAAGGCGCTGTTCGTCGTGCCGAGATCGATACCGAGGATCTTGTTGCTCGCCATTGTTGGGTACGCGTATCGCTTTCGGCGGGTTAAAAGTTGCTAAGATACGTCACCAGCTGCGTCTCGTGGATCGTACTCCCCGGTTGCGGTTTCGTGGCTCGCGAGCCGTGATCGCCACCGACCTATATTCCGACCGCAATACGACCGCTCGGCCGGCGATCATCCGAACGCGTTCTCGGCTCGTGTCCACGGCGAAACACACGAGCCCTCGTGGCCCCTTCCACAGCCATGGTCGTCGCCCTCGCGATGGACTGGCAGGAGCTCCTCTTCGCCAACTGGCCCGTCGATCCCGATATCGTCGATGCGCACCTGCCAGACGCGCTCGACGTCGACACCTACGACGGCAACGCCTGGCTTTCGGTGGTTCCGTTTACGAACGCGGCCGTCCGCCCGCGCGGGCTCCCCACCCGGCTCGGCGTCGACCTCCCCGAACTCAACCTCCGAACCTACGTCACCTGCGAGGACACACCCAGTGTCTACTTCTTCAGCCTCGACGCCGAGGGCGTGCTGGGCGTGCTCGGCGCACGTCTCTTTCACCACCTGCCGTACTACTACGCCCGGATGACCCACCGCCGGAGCGAGGGCGGTGCGAGTCGGTTCGAGAGTCGTCGGCTCCATCCCGGCGCGCGACCGGTAGAGTTCGCCGCCACCTACGAACTCGCCAGCGAGCGGCTCGATCCGGAACCGGACTCCCTCGCAACCTTCCTGACCGAACGCTATCGCTTCCATACCGAGGCTCCCGACGGGACGGTCCGATACTCGACGATCGACCACGATCCGTGGCCGCTGTACCCTGCGAACGTCCGGATCGATGAAAACACGCTTTTCCGGGCGAACGGGTTCGCCGACCCGACGGGTGAGCCGGTTCACTACTACAGTCCTGGCGTCGAGATCACTGCCTCGGCGAGCAAGCGACTGGAGAAACAGTAATCTGGAGGGTGGCCCCGACGAGTGGCCGACGATCCCTACTCGCTGACGGTGATCTGGGCCGGCCGGAGCACCTTCTCACCCATCTCGTAGCCCGGCCGGAAGACCTCCGCGACGGTGTCTTCGGGTTGATCGCTCTCGATGCGCATCATGACCTCGTGGCGCTGGGGGTCGACTTCGCTACCGGGATCGGGCTCGATGGTCGCGAGGTTCTCCTCGCCGAGCACCCGGTCGAACTCCGCGAGCGTGCTCTCGACGCCCGGCCGGATGTCGGCGTCGTCGTCCTGTGAGAGTGCGCGGGCGAGGTTGTCCCGAACGTCGAGCAGGCGTTCGACGAGGTCCTCGGTCGCGCGCTCTTCGAGTTCGTCCTGCTGGCGCTGGGTGCGCTGTTTGTAGTTCTGGAAATCGGCCTGTTTGCGCTTGAGCTTGGATTCGAGCTCGTCGATCTCGCCGGCGCGCTCTTCGAGCTCACGTTCGGCCGCCGCCGCACGCTCGCGGAGGGCGGCGATCTCGCGGGCGAGCTCCTCGTTCGAGGTGTCTTCGACGCGGGCTTCGAGCTCCTCGCCGACCGCTCCCGCCGCCGCGCCCTCGGTCGCCGACTCCGATGACGGACCCGTCTCGGACGTCGACTCGTCCGCCGCGCTCTCGCTCGGCTCGGTCGCGTCGGCTGCGTCGTCGGTCATGGTCGAAACCAGCCGACACGCGGGTAAAAGGATTCAGAAATCACCCAGCGTTAAGCGCTCGGAACCCCGAGCAGCGGTGTGGCCGTCACGCTCGCGTTCGAGGACGGGACCGTTCGGATCGAGGGGAGCGTCCCCGATCTCCCGTTCGTCGAACCCGACCCGCGCTCGAAGACCGCCCGTGCGCCCGCTGTTCGCTACGCCGCGCTCCGTGAGGCACTCGACGAGTGTGGCGTCACCTTCGACGACCGCGTGCTCGCCGACCCCTCGATCGACGTGCGCTCGGCGTACGAACTCCGGGAGTACCAACAGGAAGCGCTCGACGCGTGGCGCGCGAACGACGACCGAGGCTGTCTCGAACTCCCGACTGGAAGTGGGAAAACGGTGATCGGGCTCGCGGCGATCGAGGCGCTCGACACCGCAGCGCTCGTGGTCGTGCCGACGATCGACCTGCTCGAACAGTGGCGACGCGAGTGTGAAACCGAGTTCGACGTGGAAGTCGGGCAGTTGGGCGGCGGCGAACAGCGCGTCGAAGCGCTCACCATCGCGACGTACGACTCGGCGTATCTCCGGGCCGACGACATCGGCGATCGGTTCGGACTGGTGATCTTCGACGAGGTCCACCACCTCGGCGGCGAGGGGTATCGCGAGATCGCGCGTCTGCTCGCCGTGCCCGCCAGGCTCGGGCTGACCGCGACGTTCGAGCGGCCCGACGGCGCACACGAGATCGTCGAAGACCTCTGCGGCCCGCTCGTCTACCGGATCGCCCCCGACGATCTGGCGGGGGAGCACCTCGCGGCTTACGACATCAAGCGACTCGCAGTCGAACTCACCGACGAGGAGCGAGCCGCATACGACGACCACCGCGAGACGTTCACGAACTACCTCGCCACCTCGAACCTCGACATGCGGAGCGGGAGCGACTACCGGAAGCTCGTGATGCGCTCGGGCAACGATCCTCAGGCGCGTGAGGCGCTGCTCGCCAACCAGCGTGCCCGCGAGGTGATGATGAACGCCGACGCCAAGGTCGCAACGCTCGCCGACCTCCTCGATCACCATCGGGAGGACAGGGTGATCGTCTTCACCGCGCACAACGATCTCGTGTACCGACTCTCCGAGCGCTTCCTCCTGCCGGCGATCACCCACCAGACGGGGGCGGCCGAACGACGGGAGATCCTCGCGAAGTTCCGCGAGGGGACCTACTCCCGGGTCGTCGCTGCGAACGTACTCGACGAGGGCGTGGACGTGCCGGCCGCGAACGTCGCGGTCGTGCTCTCGGGGAGTGGCTCGACACGGGAGTTCACCCAGCGGCTCGGACGGATCCTGCGACCCACCGAGGACGGGGGACGAGCACTGCTCTACGAAGTCGTCACCGAGGAAACCGCCGAGGAGCGGGTGGCCGAACGGCGACGGTGACATTCGCACCGTTCGGACGTCAATCGGTGTGCAGCAAAACGGTTGCTTTGGCTGTCGCTGTCGTGAGCACCGCTGCGATGCCGACACAAATGAGAACCGCAAGCCACGGACCTTCCCAACTGACTCCCTCGTTCCGTTCGCTCCGCTCACTCCACTCGGTCATCCACCGTCAGAGCTTCGCTCTGACGAGCCTGCACTCGCTGCGCTTGTGCAGACCTCGCACGAGGCGCGCGTCTTCGATGCACTCCCGCGCGCCACCGGCACCGCTGTCAAGAGTGAACCGCTTCTCGGCCGATAGTCGGGTAGTGCGGTGCGATTTTTATACGCCGAGCCGCCACTTCTGGTGTGCTCACGAAGGACCTCCTCCGGGTGTCACGCGCGGGCGGCGGCTACCACCCGCAGTTCACGACCCGGGAGGACCGCCCGCTCGCGGCGCGGGTCATTGGGGTCTATCAGGGCCACGTCGGCGAGCCCAGGCACGAACTCGACGACGCGCTCGAAACCCTCGAACGCGATGCCGACGACTTCAAACTCGTTCGCGGGTTCGCGAAACTGCTTGACCGGGAGGCTACCTTCGAGACACGGGCGGCAATCGAGCCCGAGCGCGCGCGGCGTGCGACGTTTGCGGCCGCGGAGTCCGTCGGGGTCGTCACCACGGCCGAACGCGATCGGGCACTCGTGGCGGCCGCCGACCGACTCGATACCACGTCCGAGATCATCGAGGGCTCACTGTACGCCGATCTCGATGAGCGCGAGGTGCTCGCGGCGTTCGATTCGCCGTGGGATCCCAAGGAACTCTGCGCACAGTACGATCTCTCACTCGCCCAAACAGTGCTGTTCGACGCGACCAAACTCCGTGTGCGGAGTGCGGACCCGAAGGCACTCGTCTCGGCGGTCAAGCGCCTCCGATTGCTGTACGAGATCCGGAACACCGACCCGGACGACGGCGGATCCGACCGCTCCGCTCACCTCTCGGATCGCGAGGTGATCGTCACCGGCCCCGACAGCCTGTTCCGGCGAACGCGACGGTACGGCACGCGGTTCGCCCGGTTGCTCCGCACGATCACGAAGGCGGGCGAGTGGGAGCTCACGGCGACCATCGACGACCGTGGAACCGAGCGCGAGCTCCGGCTCACTCACGAGGACCTCCGGGTGCCTGGCACCGAGCCGGTCGTCGAGATCGAGTACGACAGCGCCGTGGAGGCCGACTTCGCCGCGCGATTCGAATCGCTCGATCTCGACTGGGACTTGGTGCGCGAGCCCGAACCGCTCGCGACCGGTTCGCGGGTGATGATCCCCGACTTCGCGTTCGACTGGAAACATGAGGTTCCCGACATCGCCGACGGCGACTCGGGAGCAGGGAAGACTGTGTCTTCCCGCGCGTTCCGGGTCTTCTTCGAGATCATGGGCTTCTGGACGCCCGAGTACGTCGAGAAGAAGCTCGACCAGATTGATGGGTTGGAGAACGTCGAGCTGCTCGTAGCGGTCGACGAGTCGCTCGGCGTCGGGGAAGACCTCGAAGCCCGCGACGCCCGCGCAATCCCGTACTCGGGAACCGTGCGACTCGCGGACGTCCGCGACGCGCTTCGACAGTACGAAGACCGATTGAACGCGGACCAGGCGGCGGCATTGCCCGACGAGCTGGTTCCCGAGGCCGACGTGGTCGCGCTCGCCGCACTCGCGGCCGACCACGGCGTGAGCGAGACGGCGATCGAGAACAAGGCGTTCCCCGATCACGAGCGCGTCGGACGGACGCTCGTTCGCCCCGCCGTGCTCGATACGCTCGCCGACGACATCGAGCCCGGAATCGAACTCTCGGCGGTCGAGGAACGCCTCGCCGCACACAGTATCGAGGACACGAGTGCGATGCTATCACAGCTCGGCTACCGCGTCGAGTGGGAGGGGTTGAGCGGCGGCGTCGTCCGGGAGAAATGACGGAACCCGACGGCGAGCATCAGCGCGATGGCGTTGCCGAGGCCGGAGCCTCGGTGGACGATCGCCCGTCGGCGAGCGACGCTACGTGACGGCGGGCCGAATCTGCCGGTAGAACGCCACCCCGTACGTCATCGAGAACGCCCCAACAACGCCGGAGAGTACGACGAATACGGCCACAGCCACGATTGCCGCGCCTGGTGAAAGGGCTGGGAGACCGTCGGTGGGCGTTGGATTCTGCAGCAGCGCGAACAGCGCCCCGAACGCACCGAAGACGCCGCCGATGAGCGAGAGGACGAGCGTATAGCCGAGCGTGCTGAGTTTGTGTCCCCGAACCGCTCCGACGCTTCGCTTAAACCCGTCGACAGCACCCACGTCATCGAGCACGATGGCTTGTCCGAAAAACTGGATGAAGAAGAAAAGCAGGAAGTACAGCAGAAAGGCCACCAGTGCGACGCCAGCAATGGCGAGGAACGCGACTCCGCCGAGCGCGTCGCCGGCGGAGACGACAGCGACACCGCCGACTGTGGTGACGATGAGCAGCGCGACGACGTACAGGATCGCCACTCCCATCAGGATGAGAAACGCCCCGAACAGCGAGACGTAGTTCGCCTTCCCGGCGCTCACGAACGTCCCGAGGCTCGTTTTCCCTTCGACTGCCTCGTTTCCCATCCCGATGATGCCGCCGAAAAAGAACGGGTAGAGCAGCACGAAGAGCAGCGAGAGAAGCCCGGTGGCGACCACGAGGGTGGTGGAGTTGGCGGACTGAGCGAGCAGCTGTGGTACCTGGACGAGCCCGAGCACCAACGCAACAACGATCAGAATCGGATTCCGTGCGACCGCGGTAACCGTCTGTCGGCCTGCCGACATCGCACCCATGGTAGCACCTCATGAAGGAATACAATAAATATTTTATTCCCAATATTAATATTGTGCACTAAGACGAGATGCTTCGCCGCACATCGCAGATCCTATCATCGATCCCGGTGGAGTGGCGACATGAACCCGTGGCTCCTGCTCGTCGTCGCCGGTGTGTTCGAGATCGGCTGGGCCATCGGTCTCGAATACTCCGAGGGCTTCACCGAACTCCTCCCGAGCATCGCGACCGTCGTCGCGCTCGTCGTCAGCATGCTGTTGCTGGCGCGGGCGGTCCAGTCGCTCCCGATCGGGACGGCCTACGCGGTCTGGACCGGCATCGGTGCGGTCGGGGCGGCGACGCTCGGCGTCGTACTGTTCGACGAACCGGTCAGCATCGCTCGTGTGGGGTTCATCTCGTGTATCGTCCTCGGCGTCGTCGGGCTGAACTTCACCACCCACTAATCGTCCACGGCGCGCTCACGGCTCGTCCGTATCGACCTCTCAGAGCTCTCGACGACGCCCCTTCGGGATCTGCGATCGGAGCTCGCCGTGGAGGTAGAGTCCGACACCGAGCGGTTCGCGCGCGCCCGCGAGATCGTGGGCAACGATCAGATAGCCCCAGTCGCCGTCCCACTCGATCTCTTGATCCTCGCCCGCGACGAACCGCCGCGCCGCCTCCCGCGAGAGGGTGAGCACGTTCCGACTCGCGTGGCGACCGAAGCGCTGGACCGCGTCGGTGGTGGGTTTCCAGTGCTCCTGGCGCGTTCGGAGAAAGGTGATCCCGAGGCTCTCGATCGCGATCGGCGAATCGATCTCCCCGCGAAACGCCCAGAGTTTTCGTGAGCCCTTCTCCCAGAACGTGTAGTCGGCGAAGACGGTGGAGTCGATGCCGTATCGCTCGTCCCAGAATTCGAGTACTGCCTCGCGGGTCGCCCGGCCCGCGATCTCGCGCTCGGCGGCGGTGGCGGGCAGGCGAGCGAATTGGGTGCCATCGTTTTCAGCGAGCCCGTCGCTCGGCTCGCTCATCCGCCGACCTCCAGTTTCGCACAGAAAAAGCCACCCGTGTCGTTCAGGTGCGGGTAGATCCGCTTGGCCCGCTCCACGCTCGGATCGAAGCGCTCGCCCTCCCACTCGGTGATACCGGGACGGCTGTCGAGCGCACAGTTGAAATCGACGAGCCGGCAGTTTTCGCTATCGAGAACGCCATCGAGCACGGCCTCGTTCTCTTCGGGGGCGAACGTACACGTCGAGTAGACGACCGCTCCGCCCGACCGGGTGGCCTGGATCGCCCGTCGGAGGATCGCTTCCTGGGTGCTCGCGATCTCGTCGAGATAGCCGACCGACCACTGATCGAGCGCATCAGGGTTCTTTCGGATCGTTCCCTCGCACGAACACGGCACGTCACACAGTGAGCGGTCGAACGCGTCGAAATCGAACGGCGCGAGCGAGTAGTTTCGAGCGTCGCGGTTCGTCACCGCCATCGAGGTCACGCCGAGACGCTCGGCGTTGAACCGCAGCGCCGACAGTCGGCCGAGATTTCTGTCGTTGGCGACCACGAGGCCGGCGTCGTCGGCGCGCGCCGCGAGCTGGGTGGCCTTCCCACCGGGGGCGGCGCAGGCGGCCCAGACGCGCTCGCCAGGCTCGGGATCACAGACGCGGGCGGGCAGCGCCGACACTTCCTCCTGGCCGTGGAACCAGCCGTGAAACGCTCCCCACGTCCGTCCCGGATGATCGGTATCGAGGCGGAGGAGTCTGGGATGCCACTCACACGGTTCGTAGTCGATCCCCTCTTCCTCGAGGGCGGTGCGAGCGCGCTCGGGTGTCGCCTTGATCCCGTTGACTCGGACGACCGACGGCAGCGGCCGTTCGCAGGCCGCTCGGAACGCCCCGAAATCGTCGATCAGCGGCTCGTATCGGGAGAGCACATCCATTGGATGACGATCGTCGTCGGTTCGCTTGTCGATTTCGGAGTGTGCGTCGGTCGGCCATCGGAGCAGCGACGGTGACCGCATCCCACGGAACGGGACGGTCCCGACAGTTCCGAACAGAATGCCGACCGGCAGGATGGTCGGAAGTTAAGTCGACTCAGTGAAAAGAGTACGCATGGCACGCATCGATGTCGTCGTCGACGACGTGTCCCTCGACGCGCCGACGCTCGTCGAGGGGTTGCCCGGGGTCGGTCTGGTCGGGAAGATCGTGGCCGATCATCTCGTCAGCACGTTCGAGATGGACTACTACGCGGGCGTTCACTGCGAGGGCGTCCCGCAGGCGGCGGTCTATCGTGGCGAGCGCTCGTCGCTCCGACCGCCCGTCCGCCTCCACGCCGACGAGGAGCGCGATCTACTGGTACTCCAGAGCGACGTCCCGGTGTCGCCCGCGGAGGCGACCGAGTTCGCAGCCTGCATCACGGGCTGGCTCGACGCGAACGACGTCACGCCACTGTATCTCAGTGGTCTCCCGGATCAGTCCGAAAAGGTGCCCGAGGTCTACGGCGTCTCGACTGGCGGGGGTGAGCGCCTGCTCGACGACGCCGGTATCGTGCCACCCGCGGAGGGTGGTCTCGTCAGCGGCCCGACCGGCGCGCTGCTGTATCACGCCGGCCGGAACGACCTCGACAGCGTGGGACTGATCGCCGAAACCAATCCTCAGTTCCCCGACCCCGAGGCCGCCCGGGCGGTGATCGACGGCGGCGTCGAACCCATCGTCGGTATCGAGGTCGACACCGACGCGCTCGTCGATCAGGCCGAGGAAATTCAGGACGCCCGCGAACGACTCGCAAAGCAGATGCAACAGGCCGACGACGAGAGTTCCCAGGCCGAGCCGCTCCGGATGTTCCAGTAGTACCTTTTTACTGCGGGGGGTGCGCTCCCTCGCTACGCTCGGTCGCCCACTCCCGCTTGCAAAAATCTACGCTAAAAACACCCGCTCACTCACTTCGTTCGCTCGCGGTAGGTGTACTGGCACTCTCCGCGACCGCAACCGCACAGCACCGCCCGAGCCCTCGCTCCCGTTGGTCGCTCGCCCTCGATCCGCCAGGACCGCCACCGCAGCCGCGCCGCATTCGCACCGCGGCCGCAACCACTACCGCTCGACCGGGTCGCCGTCGGGTCGCTTCGCGCCCTCGGAGTCGTGGACGACCACCTCGCCGGGTCCGGGATCGGCGGGCTCGTAGTTTTCTCGGACGCCGATCGCCTCTTCGAGTTCGCGCACCGAGCGGCGTTTGAGCGCGGCAGCCAACTCTTCGGCGTCCTCGCGGTCGATGTCGCGGCCGAGCCCCTCGCACTCGTGAGCGCGGACCTGCCCGACCCGATCGACCGCCTCACCCATCGGCTGACTCGACCCCTCCAAAGCGACGCTGAACGGGTACGTCCGACAGATCAGCGGCCGGTCGTCGTGGGCGGTACACGCCCCCGTTCCGTCGTCGGCCTCGGCGTAGAACGTGCAGTCGCCACAGCCCGTCGTTTGAAGCGCCCACTCGAAGGTCTCCCCTTCAGGGCCTTCGGGGACGTCGGTCAAGCCATAGGGCATCGGCCTGGCGACGTCCCGCCAGTCATATTCACCCTGCTCTTCGAGCGCCCGTACCTCGTCGGGGAAGACCGTCGCAGTATGCTCCTCGTCTTCTCCGGCATCGGTCTCGGCGGCCTTACAGCACGCACCGCAGCGCGTACACTCGAACCCGATCGACTCGATCGCGTCGGCCAACTCCGCGACATCGAGTTCGCGCGCCCGGTCGAGTTCGGATTCGAGGCTCACGATCCCGTTTCGCTCCCGCGCCGCAAAAGCGCTTCTCAGGCGTTCGCCCGCGCGCCGTCCCACCCCACCCGCTTCTCGACGGCGAGTTTTTCGAGATGGGCCTCGACCGTCGCTTCCGCAAGCTCGCGCACCCCCGAGATGTCCTTCTCGTAGGCGGCGTCGGTGATCTCTGCGACCGTCTTCGCACCCTCCTGCACCGCCCGCAACACCGCTTTCTCCCGGTCGAGGCGGTGGGTGAGCAGCCGTTCCAAAACTGCCCGCGGCTCGTCGATCACCGGCCCGTGGCCCGGATACAACCGCTCGGGATCGCGGGTGTGGAGCCGTCGGAGTGCGGTGAGATACCCGCGCATGTCGCCCTCGCCCGATCCCACGACCACGCTTCCCGATGCGATCGCGAGATCACCGACGAGAACTCCGTCGTCGAACCCGAGTGCGACGTGATCGGGGGCGTGGCCCGGCGTCGATGCCACTCGCACTGCCCCCGCATCGGTCTCGACTGTGGCTCCGTCACGAACCGTGTCGTCGGGAACGACCCCAGTCGCGCGCTCGAAACGGTCCTCGTAACCAGCCCGCGCGAGAACGGTAGCTCCGCCATCCGCGTACGCGGCGACGCCACCGACGTGATCGGGATGGGCGTGGGTGACGAGAACAGTATCGACCTGCCGTCCATCGAGCGCGGTGTCGAGTTCGGACGTCGCAGCCGCCGGATCGACCAACACGGCGCGGTCGCTACCGAGTACGTAGGCGTTCGTCGTACCACCGGGTGCGGTAGTGTCGACCGGAACCGGAATCCGTTCGGGCTCCATACTGGCCGCCGGTCGCGATGGGGGAAAAGCCGCTCGTCCGCGCTACGTGTTGAGGAAGTAGACCTGCTTGCGCGCGTCGTGGAAGCTGTACCGCGAGCCGACGAGTTCGACGTCCTCCAACCTGTTGAGCGCGTAGCGCACAGTCCTATCGGGGAGCAGCGATTCGTCGGCGAGCTGGCCCTGCGAGAGCGGCGCATCGGATTCGAGGACCTTGGCGACGAGCTTCGCGCTCGGGGGGAGTTCGCGCAAACGATCACGGTACTCGGTCTTCGACAGCGCGCCGTCGGCTTGTGCGTGGTCCGTCGTGGCACTCATACCTGCCCCTCCAGCGAGGGAACTGGTAAAACTTCCCCATATATGCGCATGTATAATACGGCCACATGAGTTTGTACATACATCCTTATATCAAGTCGGCACAACCGCTTTGATGGAGTCGGTCGAAGCCGACGTATGGCGTCGATTCCGGAGTCGTTCCACGATCTGTTCGAGCGCGAGACGTTCGCCCACTTCACTACGATGATGCCCGACGGCACGCCGCAGGCGACACCGGTCTGGGTGGATTACGACCTCGACGCCGACCGCGTGCTGGTCAACACGGCGCGGGGCCGACAGAAAGAGCAGAACGTCAACCGGAACCCGAAGGTCGGGCTCTCGATGGTCGATCCCGACGACCCCTACCGGTTCGTCTCAGTGCGTGGAGAAGTCGACGAACTCACCGAGGACGGTGCGGTCGAGCACATCCACCAGCTCGCCCGCCGGTACATGGACGTCGAGGAGTATCCTGGCCTCGAAGACGAGGAGGGTGCGCGCGTCCAGATCCGGATCCGGCCCGACGACGTCGTCGCCGGCGGAGCTGACTGAGGGGACGGCGACGAGCCGAGAGAGGGGGCCGTCGAGCGCATCCAGTACGGTTTTATCCCCGGGCGGGCGAACATCGGACAGCGTGAAGGGACAGGAGTGGTACCAGGCCGACGAGATCGCCGAGACTTACGAGTCGAAGCGGTTCTCCGACGGCGGCCGGCTGATCGACGAACGCGAGAAGCGAGCCGTGCTCTCGGCGGTCGGCCCGGTCGAGGGCAAGCGAATGCTCGAGATCGCCTGCGGTACGGGGAGGTTCACCACGATGCTCGCCGAGCGCGGCGCGGACATCGTCGGCCTCGACATCTCGCCGGCGATGCTCCAAGAGGGGCGGAAGAAGGCCCGTGCGGCGGGCGTCGCCGACCACCTCGAGTTCATGCGCGGCGACGCCGCTCGGCTCCCTTTCCCCGACGATCACTTCGAAACCGTCATCGCGATGCGATTTTTCCATCTCGCCGACACCCCGGCCTCCTTCCTCGCGGAGATGCAGCGGGTCGCGCGCGATCAGGTGGTCTTCGACACGTTCCGACGGTTCAGCACCCGGAGCATCTACAACTGGCTCCTTCCGATGGGATCGCGGCTTTATTCCCGAATGGAGGTCGAACAGCTGCTCGACGGCGCTGGCCTCCGACTCGCCGACGAGGAACACGACTTCTTCCTCCCGTATGGTCTGTATCGGAAGCTCCCCGATCGGCTGGCGGGTCGCCTTCGTGAGGTCGATACTGCCGTCATGGAGTCGCCGATCGGTGACCACGTGGCGTCGGTGTCGTACTGGGATACTCGGCTGAAGGGGTAGTGTCGCGGCGTTCGTGAGTCGTGCCGCTCGTCGTTCCCGATATAGTACTGGCGACACACCTATACGATCGGCGTCGGGTCAAAGGGCTATGCGTCGGCGAACGTATCTCGTGGCGGTGTCTATCGGCACGTTCGGATTCTCGGGGTGTTCGAGTCTCGCCGGTAATGGAGCCTCGGCCGAGAACGACGGAACCCCGACCGATGTCGTCGAAACGCTCGAACCGACCGAAACGGGCGCGGCGGGCGGAACGGACGTGTCTGGGACCGGAACCACGACCAGAACTACCGTCGGGACGAACGCTACGAACGACACCGACGGCAGAACCACCGGAAATACTGCGATTGCCGGTGGCAACGACAGCGCCGGCGATCGAAACGTCGTTCCGTTGCACGGGAGCGACGATCCGGTGACGGTCGCGAACGGTGAGGGTCCACGAGACGAACTGTTCGGACTGACCGAGGGTCCCGTCACGGCCGCGTTCAGCCACGAGGGCGAATCGAACTTCATCGTGAGGCTGGTCCCGACCGACGGCGACCTCGCCGGGAGCGTCACGCTCGCGAACACGATCGGGGAAGTGGAGGGGAGCCAGGTGGTACATGTCGGCACGGTCGGGGCTTATAGCCTCGATGTCACCGCCGCAGACGACTGGGAACTCACGCTGAATCAGCCCACCGACCCCGAACCCGAGTCGCTACCGATCGATGCGGACGGGGAGAGACTCGGCTACGTCGGACCGTATGCGTTCGACGGTGCGACGACGTTCGCGGGATCGCACGACGGCGATGGTCCCTTCGTCGTCTCCCCGATCGCGGTCGGCGACTCACCCATCACGACGTCGATCTTCAACGAACTCGGCTCGTTCGAGGGTGAGAGCACCGGAACGCTTCCCGGCCCCGCCTATCTGAACGTCCGAGCGACTGGGGAGTGGACACTGTCGACGACGGAGTGACGGCTGGATATTCTCTCCCATCCCCGATGTCGCGATCGATCCGAACGGCGCGAACGCGACGCTGAACACGGGCATTTTTATACAGAGATCGTCTATCGGTTGTTCATGCAGCTCTCGGTGGTCGTGCCGACGCTCAACGGCCGGACCCAGCTCGTGGCGTGTCTCGACGCGCTCGCCACGGCCGCTCCCGAGAGCGAGGTCGTCGTCGTGAACGGCCCCTCGGCCGACGGCACCACCGGGATGGTCAGGGAGCGCGACGACGTCGACGTGCTCGTGGAAGTCGCCGACCGCAACCTCAACGTCGCCCGGAACGCGGGCATCGAGCACGCTTCGGGCGAGTGGATCGCGATCGTCGGCCACGACAGAACCGTCGAGCCGGGCTGGGACGACGCCGTCGCGGCGGGACTCGACCCTGGTGCGGCACGCGCGGGCGCACACGTTTTCGCTGAAGGATATCCCATGCCCGGCGGCCGCGATCGGGTGGGGGCGGTCACCGGCCCTACCGGGGCGGACGGCGAACGGCGCGATGGTCCGGAATCACGGATCATCGCCGGACGTGAGGTGACGTACGTCGACGGCCGAAACGTCGCGTTCTCGCGTGCAGCGCTCGACGCGCTCGACGGGTTCGACGAGTACCTCCGAACCGGCGGCGCGCGCGATCTCGCCCATCGGCTCGCCGCGAACGGGTACGCAGTGGACTGGCAGGACGGAATGTGCGTCCAGGACGCGGCCGCCGTCGGTCCCACGAGGCCGGGGACTTCCGGCAGTCCGGTGATCTCCGACGGCGGCCGGACCGAGCGTGACTGGTACTGGAAGTATCGGGCGCTCGCCTACCGACTCGTCAAAAATTATGGAGTTCGGCCGACGACCGCGCGCCGGCTCGCGAGCCACGCCGTGAGCGACGCGCTCTCGGGGTTCGCCGGGGTCGTCCGAGGCGACGGTGCTCCGACATCGTGGTTCGCCAACGGACGCGACGTGCTCACCGGGTCGGGCCGTGGCGACGCTGCCGGCCTCCTCGCGCGGTGGCGCGACCGCGGTCGGCGAAACCCCAACGGGATCTCCTCGCGGTCGGACCGAGCGGTCGCGGTCTACGATCGGCGCTGAACCGGCGTTCGGCGTGATCCGTTTCCATTCCCTGAGTGGCTACGTGGATCAGATACTGTTGGGTATGATGTGCCACACCACCCTGCTCACGTCCGGCGTTTTCTCGCCACTCAGTAGGAAGTTTTATATAGAACCGCAAACGACCCGTTGGTGAGGAATCCATCATGGCACAGCAACAGCGCATGGGTGGACAGCCGATGTTCATCCTGAGCGAGGACACGGAGCGGACACGCGGCCAGGACGCACAGAGCTCGAACATCGCCGCCGGCAAGGCGGTCTCGGAGGCTGTACGAACGACGCTCGGTCCCCGAGGGATGGACAAGATGCTCGTTTCCGATGCGGGCGACGTCGTCATCACCAACGACGGCGCGACCATCCTCGGCGAGATGGACATCGAGCACCCGGCGGCACAGATGATCACGGAGGTCGCCGAGACTCAGGAGGAAGAGGTCGGCGACGGCACGACGACCGCCGCCGTTCTGGCCGGTCAGCTTCTCGCCAAGGCCGAAACGCTGCTCGACGACGACGTTCACCCGACGACGATCGTCGAGGGGTACCACGAGGCAGCCCAGCTGGCCCACGAGGCCGTCGACGAGCAGGTGCTCGCCGGCGACGACCTCGACGACGACCGACTCCGCGGGGTCGCCCGCACCTCGATGACCGGCAAGGGCACCGGCGACGTGGGTGCGGAAGCGCTCGCCGAAACGGTCGTCGAGGCCATCCGACAGGTCGAGGGTGACGACGGCGTCGCGCGCGACGAGATCTCGATTCGAACGCAGACCGGTTCGAGTTCGAGCGCCACCGAGCTCGTCGAGGGCGTCATCAGCGAGGAGGAGCCGGTCCGCGAGGACATGCCGAAAAGCGTCGAGAACGCCTCGATCGCGGTACTCGATGTCGAGTTCGACATCCGGGAGGCGAACGTCGATGCGGAGTACGACGTCTCGAGCGTCGATCAGCTGAACGCCGCGATCGACGCGGAGGAGAGCCAGTTCGAGCAGTACGCCGACGCACTCGCCGACCTCGACGTCGACGTCGCGTTCGTCACCGAGGACATCGAGGACCGTGCAGCGGCGTACCTCGCCGAGGAAGGCATCCTCGCGTTCGAGGGCGTCGACGACGACGAGGCACGCTCGATCGTCCGGGCCACGGGCGCGAGCCGCGTCGGTGCGATCGAGGACCTCGAAGCGAGCGACCTCGGTGAAGCCGAGCAGGTCCGCGTCGAGTCGTTCGGCGAGGACGAGCTCGCGTTCGTCGAAGGTGGTGCGGCCGCCGAGGCCGTCACGGTGTTCGCTCGCGGCGGCACCGACCACGTCACCGACGAACTCGAACGCGCGCTCCACGACGCGCTCGACGTCGCGACCGCCGCGCTCGATTCGGGCGGTGTGGTGCCCGGTGGCGGCGCGAGCGAGATCGCCATCGCGGCCCACGTCCGCGACCAGACCGCGAGCATCGAGGGCCGTCGCCAACTCGCCGTCGAGGCGTTCGCCGACGCAGTCGATGTCCTGCCCCGCACGCTCGCGGAGAACACCGGGATGGACCCGATCGACGCGCTCGTCGACCTCCGGAGCCGCCACGACAGTGAGGGTCGTGCGGGCCTCATCAGCGAGGGTCAGACTGGCCGGGCCGACGACCCCGTTGAGGCCGGCGTGTTCGATCCCGCCGCGGTCAAACACGAGGCGATCGAGAGTGCCACCGAGGCCGCGACGATGATCGCCCGGATCGACGACGTCATCTCCGCCGACAACTGAAGCACTAACAACCGTTATTTTTCCGCCGGACGACGATCGAGCGTGGAGTACGACGAACTGCAGGAGCGGTACGGCTGCGAGACGTTCTATTGGGGGACCGAGGCGAACGAGTTCGCCCACACGACTGCGGAGTACGCCTCCGACGGCGGAACGATCGTCGATGTCGGTGCAGGTGAGGGACGCGACGCGGTGTTCTTCGCCGAGCGAGGGTTCGACGTGCTGGCAATCGATGTCGCACCGAACGGGCTCGAAAAGGCCGAACGACTCGCCGACGAGCGCGGTGTCGAGATCCGCACCCGCGTCGAGGACGTCAACACGCTCGAACTCGACGGACCGGTCGACGTGGTCTATTCCATCGGGACACTCCAGTACCTCCGTCGAGGTGCGCGCGCGGAGCGCTTCGCCCACCTCCAGCGACGAACTCGATCGGGCGGGCTCCACGCGATGTTCGCGTTCGTCGATCACCCCGACGTTCCGCCCGCGCCGGACTGGGGCGAGAACGAGTATCACTACGAGCCGGACGAACTCGACTCGTACTACGCCGACTGGGAGTGTCTCGACAGCGACGCGTTCGTCTTCGAGGACGACTCCGGTGGCGAACCGCACCGCCACGCCGCGGAGCAAGTGCTCTACCGCAAACCCTGACCGATCGAGGGATCATCAGCCAGCGGACAGCCGCGACGAGCGGTTGTAAACATCGGTATCCGTGGCCTCGGTGACGGCCGGCGTTCCCGCTGCCATCGCGTTCGCGGCGGTCGCCTGAAACGGACTCAGATCGTCGGCAGATGCCAGTCGTACCGGAGCGCGACCAGTCTGAGGACGAAGACGAACGCCGCACAGCCGAGGGTCGCCTGGCCGGCGGCGACGCCGACCGCGGTCGCGAGCCAGAACGCCCCGCCGCCGAGCACTGCAGGCGTCGCGTAGAAGTCCTCGTGGAGCACCGCCGGGACTCGCCCCAGGAGGACGTCGGCGATGCTCCCGCCGCCGACGCCGGTGAGCGTCGCGAGCACCACCACCCCGAACGGCGAGAGCCCGGCGTCGGTCCCGACGAGCGCGCCAGTGGCCGCAAAGGCCGCCAGGCCGATAGCGTCGGGTAGCTGAACCGCCGTGTGGTTCCGGAGCCGGCCGCCCATCGCCCGTGCGAGCACGACACCGATTCCGACCCCGGCGAGTGCGACGCTCACGTCCGAGGTCGTCCGGAGTGCAACGGGAACGCGGCCGGCGAGCACGTCTCGGAGGATGCCGCCGCCGAGTGCGGTCAGCATGCCGAGAACCCCGACGCCGAACAGGTCGAGGTCGGCGTCCGCACCCTTGAGCGCGCCCACGACCGCGAACGCCACCAGCCCGATCGCGTTCATCGCGTCGAACGCACTGATCATCACTCGAACGCCAACTCGATCGGATCACCGACTCCGACGCCGAACGTCTCGTCGCCCCGCCCCCGATTCGCGGCGAGTTCGACGTTGCCGTGACTGCCGACGGTGACGAGGCGCTCGCCGGCCGCGACGTGTGCGTACGACCGCGCGACCGGCACGCGCTCGCCGTCGACATCGATCCGTTCGCCGAACCGTCCGTCTAGCACCGCGCCCGGGACGTTCGTGATGGCGTTGCCGAACCCATCGACGACGAGTATCTCGCCCGTGGCGTCACCGCTCCCGACGGCTGGCTCCGGGAATCGGAGGTCCTCGTAGCCGTCGGTGGGCACGAACTCGTCGCACGCTGCGAGATGACCCACACCCGCCTCGTGGGCGAGCGCGGCTGCCGGCGCGAACACGTCCCGGCCGTGGAAGGTTGCACTCTCGGGATCGTCGACGACGATTTCGAACGGTTCGATACCCGCGCTCGATTCGTCGTCGTCCGGCGCTCCCCCGTGACGGTCTGCAAGCTGCCTGGCAACGGGAGCCAGCACGCCGTTGTCCGGTCCCACGAGGACGTGCTCGCCCGCCCGGATCGCGAGCGCCGCTCGGTCGGTGCCGACGCCGGGATCGACCACCACGAGGTGGGTAGCGGGCGGGAAGTACGGAAGCACCTCCCGGAGCCAGAACGCGGTCGTCCGGACGTCCTGGCGGGGGAAGTCGTGGGCGATGTCGACGAGCCGGGCGTCGGTGTGCGCACAGAGGACGCCCTTCATCGCGGCGGGGTACGGTGAGCCGAAGTCGGAGGTGAGTGTGATCATGTGGGATAGCCGTTCGGCGTTCCTCACTCGGGGTCGGCCGTGGTGTCGGCGCGGTAGGAGTCCGCGCCGTCGGTCTCGCTCACGCGCTGAATGCGTTCGATCCCGTCGATCTCCTCGACCACGTCGACGACGGCGTCGGGGACGAGCGCCTCCCAGCCGTCGTCGGCGATCATCCGCTCTCTGATTTCGGTCCCCTCCAATCGCTCGCGGTCGAACATCGGCGACTGGCGCACCTCGACGCCGGCCTCGGTGAACAGCTGCACCACCAACGGATTGTTCGAGTACGCGATCTCGAACGTCGGTGACATGCTTTGGACGTGGCTGACCCAGACCGCGTTTCGGTCGAGATCCTCGATCGGCACGGGATAGATCACGAGGTCGGCGTCCTCGAGCGCCTTGGTGAGCATCATGATGCGCTCGCCGGCGGTGAAGGGATCGTGACGAGTGTGGGAGTCGTCGGCGCTGCCGATCCCGAGCACGAGCTCATCGACCTCGCCCGCGATCCGCTCGACCATCCGATGGTGGCCGTCGTGGTATGGCTGGAACCGGCCGATGTAGAAGCCGCGGAGCATGTGATCGGCCAGAACGTCGCTGCGCATAAATTCCCGCTTTCGGGTCGCTGCTCGCCGATTCCTTGCTGGCTGCTGGTCGAGCGGTTCCGATGGGTACCACCGTAGTCGGTTCGGGGAAGGATTTATAAGACGATCCGGCCGTTCACGACGAACTTCCCACTGCGCAGACGGCTGCTCGACCCTGTATTCCGGTCGTGTGGCCAATCCGTCCGAGGGGAGAAAGTATATCAGTAAACGCGCCCTCTATTTCTCTGTTAGAGACAGTCTCATGAGTAACGACACGGACACCGACGACGCGTTCCCGACCGAGCACGACCCGGATCCAGACCCGGGATCGAACTCGGAGCCGGGAGACGACGAGAGCATTCCCCTGGGGGAGGAGCTCGGTAGCGACGTCGAGATCGAGGCCGAGATCGACGAGGACGCCGAGGACGGTCTGCTCGGCGGCCTCACAATCGAGAGCACGGCGGACATCGAGATTCCCGACCGGCTCGTCGATCAGGTCATCGGGCAGGATCACGCCCGCGACGTGGTGATGAAAGCCGCGAAGCAGCGCCGCCACGTCATGATGATCGGGACGCCGGGCACGGGCAAATCGATGCTGGCGAAGGCGATGAGCCAGCTCCTCCCGAAGGAGGACCTCCAAGACGTACTGGTCTACCACAACCCCGACGACGGGAACGAACCGAAGGTCCGCACAGTACCTGGAGGGAAGGGCCAACAGATCATCGAGGCCCACAAGGAGGAGGCCCAAAAGCGCAACCAGATGCGCCAGTTCCTGATGTGGATCATCATCGCCATCGTGCTCGGGTACTCCTTCCTGATCGCGGGTCAGATCCTGCTCGGTGGGGTGCTCGCCGTCCTGATCTACCTCGCGTTCAAGTACAGCTCCCGGAGCACGGACGCGATGATCCCGAACCTCCTGATCGACTCCTCGGACACCCAGACCGCGCCGTTCAAGGACGCGACCGGCGCGCACGCCGGTGCGCTGCTCGGCGATGTCCGCCACGACCCGTTCCAGTCGGGTGGGATGGAGACGCCGAGTCACGACCGCGTCGAGTCCGGTGCGATCCACGAGGCCAACAAGGGCGTGCTGTTCATCGACGAGATCAACACGCTCGATATCCGGTCCCAGCAGAAGCTGATGACCGCGATCCAGGAGGGCGAGTTCTCGATCACGGGTCAGAGCGAACGCTCCTCGGGCGCGATGGTCCAGACCGAACCCGTGCCGACGGACTTCATCATGATCGCGGCCGGGAACTTGGACGCGATGGAGAACATGCACCCGGCGCTCCGCAACCGGGTCAAGGGGTACGGCTATGAGGTGTACATGGACGACACCATCGAGGACGACCCCGAGATGCGCCGGAAGTACGCCCGGTTCGTGGCCCAGGAGGTCGACAAGGACGGTCGGCTCCCCCACTTCACGCGCGAAGCGCTGGAGGAGATGATCCTCGAAGCCCGCCGGCGTGCGGGCCGGAAGGGCCACCTCACGCTCGAAATGCGCTCGCTCGGCGGTCTCGTGCGGGTCGCGGGGGACATCGCCCGCGCTGAGGACAAGGAGTTCACCGAGCGCGAGGACGTGCTCCAGGCAAAGCGCCGGTCGCGCTCGATCGAACAGCAGCTCGCCGACAACTACATCGAGCGCCGGAAGGACTACGAGCTCTCGGTCTCGCAGGGCGACGTCGTCGGCCGCGTCAACGGGCTCGCGGTCATGGGCGATGACTCCGGGATCGTGCTGCCGGTGATGGCCGAAGTGACGCCATCGCAGGGTCCCGGCGGCGTGATCGCCACCGGGAAGCTCCAGGAGATCGCCGAAGAGGCGGTCCAGAACGTCTCGGCGATCATCAAGAAGTTCTCGGACGAGAACATCTCCGAGAAGGACATCCACATCCAGTTCGTCCAGACTGGCCAGCAGGGTGTCGATGGCGACTCGGCCTCCATCACGGTGGCCGCAGCCGTCATCAGCGCGCTCGAGAACGCCCCGGTCAAACAGAACGTCGCGATGACCGGCTCGCTCTCGGTCCGTGGTGACGTCCTCCCGGTCGGTGGGGTGACCCACAAGATCGAGGCGGCGGCGAAGACCGGCTACGACAAGGTCATTATCCCGAAGGCGAACGAACAGGACGTGATGATCGAGGACGAGTACGAGGACATGATCGAGATCGTCCCGGTCAGCCACATCAGCGAAGTGCTCGAAGTCGCCCTCGCCGGCGAGGGCGAGGCCGACGGGCTGGTCGATCGCTTGAAATCGATCACGGGCCAGGCGCTCGAACGCCAGGTCGGCCAGGGCACCGGCAGCCCGAGCCCGCAGTAACGTGGCCCGGTGGGCGGTCTTCGCCGGCCTGACCGCCCTCGTTCTCTTCGTTTTACTCGCGCTCGCGCGCGCTTCCCAATCGACTATCGACGACACTTCTTCGGCGGTCGACGACGCCTCGGCGGTTGACGACACCATCTCGACAGTCGGCGATGGATCGCCGACTACCGAGCCCGTTCCCTCTCGTCGTGACGAGGACGTTCCACCCGACAGTCCGTTGGATCACGACGACAGGGACCCGATCGAACAGCCATCGGCGGGACCAGACAGAACACGTCGGTCACCGTCGTTTTCGACCGGCGCGCTGCTCGCGAACGTCGCACTCTCACAGGGACTGTTCGCGGTCGTCTTGGTTGGTGGGGCGTGGTACGCCCGAATCCCGCCCACCGCACTCGGGGTGCGTACCGCACCGTTGAGCACCGGACTACCGGCGCTCGGGATCGGGATCGTCGTGGGGATCGGGCTCTACCTCGTCAACGAGCTCGGGACGCTCGGCGCGAACGCGGTGGGGATCGAGACGCCCGACGCGCTCCGCGAATCGCTCGCCCCGGACTCGCGGGCGGGCTGGATCGTCCTCCTCGGCGTGGTGCTGCCGACCATCGCGATCTTCGAGGAACTCCTCTTCCGGGCGGCGCTGATCGGCGCACTTTCGGCCGGGTTCGGACTCTCGCCGTGGCTGCTCGCCGTGCTTTCGTCGGTCGCGTTCGCGCTCGGCCACGGCGCACAGGGTACGATCGGGATGGTCGCGACCGGGGGGCTGGGATTCGTGCTCGCGGGCGCGTTCGTGCTGACTGGCAGTCTCCTCGTCGTGGTGGTCGCTCACTACCTCGTCAACGCACTGGAGTTCGCCGTCCACGAGAGTCTGGGCGTCGAGTGGTCGTAGGACCGGATTCTCTACAACCCTTCCAGCGACCGCAACCGCTGTTCGACTTTCGGCGGAGCGGCGCTCGGGCCGTCGCGAACGCGATGGTCGGGGATCACGAGCGGCACGGGGTTCCCGTCGAGTGCCGCCCGCACGCGGTCGCGGTCGTCCTCGTCGTCGGCGTCGAAATCGGCAATGCGGCGGGTGAGGCGCTCGACAGTGACCTGGCTACCGTAGGGAATTTCCCGGACGGCTTCGAGCACCGCCCGCTGGTCGGTGGGAACGGTCAGCGCTACTTCGACGTCCTCAAAGTCGTCCTCGACACCCTCCAGATAGTCGAAGATCCGATCGAGGAGGTCGTGATCGGACGCTGCCTCGCTCGCGAGGCTGCCCGGAAAGGAGATCGAAACCACGCGTCCGCTCGCGATCCCGACCTGGACACACCGGTCGAGATACGACGACTCACGGGCGTAAATGCCGGCTTCCTCAGTCATGAGAGTGATTGAGCGCTGTCGTCCTTCAACATTCGGCTACCGTGCGCCCGCGCGACGCAAGCCTTATGTACAGAACAGTCCTTTGATGTACAACTATGAACGCGAGCGAGGGGGTCGCCCCCGCGATCGAGTCGATCCTCGCCGCCGCCCGCGAGCGCGGGGGCGGGGACGAACGAGTGTCCGTCGACGCACGCTCGTTGCCCGCAGCGCTTTCGACGGCCGAAGCCGATGGACGAGTTCCGATCATCGCGGAGGTCAAACCCACGAGCCCGACGACCGACGGCCGGCGCGACGCGGACCCGGTCGAACTCGCCACGGCGATGGTGGACGGCGGCGCGGCGGCGATTTCGGTACTGACCGAACCCGATCATTTCGGGGGATCGCCCGATGCGCTCCGCGCGGTCCGAGCAGCTGTCGATGTCCCGGTACTCCGAAAGGATTTCGTGCTCGATGAGTCCCAGCTCGACACGGTGGAAGCGGACGCCGTGCTCCTGATCGCGCGCTTTCTCGACGACCTCGACGGGATGATCGCGGCGGCGCGCGAGCGCGGGTTTCACCCGCTGGTCGAGGTCCACACCGCGGGGGAGCTCGATCGCGCGCTCGCGGCGGACGCTGATCTCGTGGGCGTGAACAACCGCGATCTCGCGCGGCTCGACGTGGACCTCTCGACGTTCGAGCGAGTCAGTTCGGCGGCTCCGGATGACGTCACGCTGATCGCCGAAAGCGGTATCGGGAGTTCCGAAGACGCCAGGCGGATGCGCGAAGCGGGCGCGGACGGGCTTCTGATTGGGAGCGCGATCATGGACGGCGACATCGCGGCGAACACACGCCGACTCACGACAGCGGAGGTGGAGGCGTGAGCGACGCGGGTGCCGGTGCGGGTATCGGCACGGAGGGCCGGAATACGGACGGGAAGTTCGGCGAGTACGGTGGTCAGTACGTGCCGGAGGCGCTGATGCCCGCGATCGAGGAGTTGACCGACGCCTACGAGCGGTACGTCCTCGACAACGAGGACGGGTTCGTGGACGAGTTCCGCGACCGCCTCCGCGACTTCGGCGGGCGGCCGACGCCGCTCCAGCGTGCCGAGCGGCTGAGCGAGCGTTACGACACCGAGGTGTATCTCAAGCGCGAGGACCTGCTCCACGGCGGCGCGCACAAGCTGAACAACGCGCTCGGCCAGGTCCTGCTCGCAAAGTACATGGGCAAGGAGCGGGTGGTCGCCGAGACCGGCGCGGGCCAGCACGGCACTGCGACCGCGATGGCCGCCGCCCATCTCGATATGCCTTGCGAGGTCTACATGGGCGAGACCGACATCAACCGCCAGCGACCCAACGTGTTCCGGATGCGGTTGAACGGTGCGGACGTCACCCCGGTCACGGCGGGCCGCGGGACGCTGAAGGAGGCCATCAACGAGACGATGCGTGACTGGGCGACGACTGTCGAAACCACCCACTACGTGCTCGGGAGCGTCGTCGGCCCCCATCCGTTCCCCGCGATGGTCCGCGATTTTCAGGCCGTGATCTCTGAGGAGGCCAGACGACAGATCCGCGAGCAAACCGACGGACTCCCCGACAGCGTCCTCGCGTGTGCGGGCGGCGGCTCGAACACGATGGGTGCGTTCGCGGCCTTTCTTGACGACGAAGACGTGTCGCTTCACGCGGTCGAGGCGGGCGGCTCGTCGCTCACGGTCGACGAAGAACGCGGTGTCGCACCCAACTCAGCGTCGCTTTCGACAGGAGGAGAGGGCGTGCTCCATGGCGCGCGCACCCGACTCCTTCAGGACGACGACGGCCAGATCCTCGAATCCCACTCGGTTTCGGCGGGGCTCGACTACGCGGGGGTCGGCCCTGAGCTCGCTCACCTCGTCGAGTCCGGGCGCGTCCGGGCAGTCAACGTCGACGACGACGCCGCGCTTGCGGCGTTCCATCGGCTCTCCAACATGGAAGGAATCATCCCGGCGCTCGAAAGCGCCCACGCGCTGGCGTATCTGGAGCGCGTGGCCGGGCTGGACGGCCCGGCCACGGAGGGATCGAGCGGGAAACCGCGAGACGAAGCGCACGACGACCTCGGCGACACAGTAATCGTGAACGTCTCCGGGCGGGGCGACAAGGACCTCGAAACGGTGATCGAGGAGACCGACCGACGGGAGATCGAGGAAGCGCCCGAGATGGACGTCTTCACGGAGGGGCTCTGATGGACGCCATCGAATCGGCCTTTGCGGACGGCCCGGCGTTCGTGCCGTACCTTGCGGCGGGCGATCCCGACTACGACGCGTCGCTCGAATACGTCAAGGCGCTCGCGCGCGGCGGGGCCGACGTGATCGAGCTCGGCCTCCCCTTCTCCGAGCCCGTCGCGGAGGGACCGACGATCCAGGCGGCGGTCAACCGCTCGCTCGACGCCGGGATGACCCCCGATCGCTTCTTCGCGTTCGTCGAGGAGCTCGATGTGGACGTGCCGCTGGTCTGTATGACCTACTACAATCTGATCTACCGGTACGGTGACGACGATGCGGAGCGCCCGCGAGCGTTCGTCGAACGCGCCGCCAAGGCTGGGATCGAGGGGTTCGTGGTGCCCGACCTGCCGGCTGAGGAAGCCGACCCGCTCCGGGAAGCGTGCGACGAGTTCGACTGCGATCTCGTGTTCATCGTCGCGCCCACGACACAGGGTGAGCGCCTCGATCGGATCATGTCGCGGGTCTCGGGGTACGTCTACGTCCAAGCGCGTCTCGGCGTCACTGGCGCGAAGGCGAACGTTTCGGAGCAGACGGGGCAGAGCCTCGACCGGCTCGCAGAGTGGGACGTACCGAAGGCGGTCGGGTTCGGGATTTCATCGGGCGAGCAGGCGGGCGAGGTGGTCGCGGCGGGCGCGGACGGCGTCATCGTCGGGAGCGCACTCGTCGACATAGTGGCCGAGGGTCACGAGGCGGACGAGGACGCTGCGACCGTGGCCGACCGACTCGAAGCGAAGGCCCGAGAACTCAAAGACGGGGCGGTCGCAGGCGCGCAACGCACGCCGCGACCGGAACGAACATAACCGCCGTGCGACCGAATACCAGTATGACAGCCGGCACGCAAGCACGACTCGATCGCATCGGCACAGACGGCCGCTATCTCACGGTGCCGATGGACCACGGCATCACGATCGGAGCCGTCGACGGTCTGAAAGAGATCGAGGACACCATCGACGCCGTGACGCGCGGCGGCGCGGACGCAGTCCTGACACAGAAGGGCATCGCACCGCGAGTCCATCCCAACAAAAACGGCGCGGGCTACGTGGTCCACTGCAACGCCTCGACCACGGTCGGCCCCGACACCAACGACAAACGGATGACCGCGACCGTCGAGGAGGCGATCCGGGCGGGTGCGGACGCGGTCTCGATGCACGTCAACGTCGGCAGCGACTCGGAACCGAACCAGATCGAGGACCTCGCGGAGCTGTCCAAACGCGCCGGTGAGCTCGGGATTCCGGTGCTTGCGATGACCTACGCTCGCGGACCCGGCGTCGACGAGGCCGACCCCGAACGCCTCGGCCACGCGGTTCGGCTGGGCGAGGAGTTAGGGGCCGACGTGGTGAAGACCGGCTATTCGGGGGATGCGGAGAGCTTCGAACACGTCGTCGAGTCGACCAGACTCCCAGTGGTGATCGCTGGTGGCGAACCCGAGGGCGATCACGCGACGCTCGCGAACGTCCGCGGGGCGATGGACGCGGGCGCGGTCGGCGTCTCGATGGGACGGACGATCTTCCAGCACGACGATCCCGAGGCGATCACGAGCGCGGTTTCGGGCGTCGTCCACGACGATCTCCCGGCCGACGAGGCGCTCGACCGAGCGGGTCTGGCGGTTGAGGCCTGATCTTCCGACGGATTGGTTTTCAGAGCACGTCGCCGAGGTCGTGGAGGCTGTCGAAGACGTGGTGGGGGTCGTGGCCGTCGTGATCGCCGCCGTCGCCTTCGACTGGGAACCACGCCGCCTGGAGGCCGGCGGCCCGCGCGCCAGCCACGTCGTGTCGCAGCGAGTTCCCGACGTACAGCGTCCGCTCTGGGTCGGCGTCGAGGGCGGTTGTCGCTCGCTCGAACGGCTCGGTGGCGGGTTTTGGAGGGGTCATCTCACCCGCGTAGACGTGGATCTCGAAGGCGTCGTGGATGTCGAGCGCGTCGAGCTTTTGTCGCTGAGTCGCCCGCCCGCCGTTCGTGATCAGGCCGACGCGGCCGTGTTCGCGGGCCCGCTCCAGCGCTGTCTGCGCGCCGGGTCGAAAGGAGACGTCGGTGTGGTCGGTCGCGTCGTCGTACGCCTGTGCGAGCACGTCCGGACTATCCGTCGCGCCGTCGTGGCGCTCGCCCGCGGCCCGGAAGGTCTTCGTCAGGAAGTCGATGTCGTCGTCGGCATCGTCGACGTCGTCGGCGGCGGCCCAGAGTTGGGTGGGGTCACAGAACTGCTCGACGCCTGCGTCGTCGAACGCCGTTGCGAGCACGGCGTCGGGATTTTGGTTGTAGGTCAGCAGCGTTCCATCGAGATCGAAACAAACCGTCGAAATCGGGGGTGTCGTCACTGCCGGCCGTTGGCGAGCGGCGGCGATAAGCGTTCGGCCGCACAGCGTCCGGGTTTCCGTTGGCGGTTTCGCCACGTTCAAGCCGCCCCGCACCGAGCGCCACGCTATGACACGTTCCGTCTGGCTCAAGGCCGACGACGCGGTTGGCGACTGGGAGAGTCGAAAGAAACGGATCACCGCGGGGCTCGAAGCCGGCGTCGACTGGGTCCTCGTCGACGAGGACGACGTCCCGCGCGTGCGCAATCTCGGCGCGGTGTCGATCGCCGCCTTCCGGAACGGAGGGATCGACGTCGTCGACACCGCGGACGACGGACCGGATGCGGTCGCCGTCGGCAAAGACGGCGAGGGCGACGGTACCGCCGACCTTCCACCCGATCTCTCGGGATCGGCGGACCTCTCGGCGCTCCGACGGGGCGACGCCGACACCGCCTACGTCCGGGTGTTCAACCAGGATTACGAGTCCTTCGCCGAGACCGCGGCCGAGGCCGCCGATCACACCCTCGTGGTGAGCGAGGATTGGACCATCATCCCGCTCGAAAACCTGATCGCGCGGATCGGCGACGAGACCGAACTCGTGGCGGGCGTCGAGACCGCCGAGGAGGCCCGCACCGCGTTCGAGACGCTCGAAACCGGGGCCGACGGCGTGCTTCTCGACAGCGATGATCCCGACGAGATCCGAAAGACTGTCGAGATCAGAGACGAGGCCGAGCGCGAGCAGCTCGATCTCCAGTGGGCGACGATCACCGCCATCGAGCGCGTCGGTTCCGCCGATCGGGTCTGTGTCGACACCGGGTCGCTGATGGAGAGCGACGAGGGGATGCTCGTGGGCTCGATGAGCCGCGGGCTCTTTTTCGTCCACGCCGAGACCGCCGAGTCGCCGTACGTCGCCTCCCGCCCGTTCCGGGTGAACGCGGGCGCAGTCCACGCCTACGCCCGGACACCCGGCGGCGGGACGAAGTACCTCGCCGAACTGGGTAGCGGCGACGAGGTGCAGGTGGTCGACACCGACGGTCGAGCGCGCGAGGCGGTCGTCGGACGGGCGAAGATCGAGCGCCGACCGATGTTCCGGATCGAGGCCGCAGTCGGCGGCGACACCGAGGCTGGTGGTGCGGACGATTCCGGTGAGGTTGACGAGGCCGAGTCGTCCGACGACGATGATTCCCCGCTCGAAGGAGATCGGATCGAGACGCTGCTCCAGAACGCAGAAACCATCAAGGTCGCCACCCGCGACGGGCCGCGAGCGGTGACCGACCTCGAAGCCGGCGACGAGGTGCGGGTCCACTACGAGGACACCGCTCGGCACTTCGGCGAGGCGGTCGACGAGCGGATCGTCGAGAAATGAACAGCGTGAACGGCATCGCTCGCCCGTCACATGACCGATAGCGTCGCGCTGCGGCTGTTCGGTGTCATCCACGTCGATCGGCTCGGAAAGGTGACTGCCGAACTCGACGAGTACGCCGCGGATGTCGACGCGCTGTTCATCGAGTATCCCGAGACGGACCCGGACTGGCGGACGTACGGCCGCTGTCTGCTGAAGACACCGGCGTTTTTCTTTGGTCTCATCCTCAACAGCCTCCTCCAGATGCCCCTGTTCGTACTCCTCAATCGAGGCATGAGTCCGCTACTCAGCACCGGGATGAACGCTGCACGACGCCTGAGCGACGACCGCGACGTACCGATCCACCGCATCGATGCGCATCCGCTGTTCACTGCGGCCGACGCTCCGTGGCCGTGGATCATCGTCAACTGGGGGCTTCTCGTCGGTCTCGGCGCGCTCTGGCCGCGATCGCTGTTGACGACGGTCGGCACGCTGCTTGCGGCGTGGCTGGTGACCAGCCTTCCGGCTCGTTATACTCCCTCCCTCGGCGCGCTCTTCGGAACGGTGGTGCCGTGGTCCGCGGTGGCGATCGGACTCTGGTACGGGTTCCTCTCGCTTCCTTACCTCGTCGTGTTCTTCGTCGCGTTCGTGCTGCACGTCGGACGAACGCTCATGAGCCGGAACCGACACATGCTGGAGCGAATTGAGGAGATTTCGGCCGAACACGGCTACGAGCACGCCTGTCTGATCACCGGCAAGGCCCATCTGAGTGGTCTCACCCGGCTGGCCGACGATACCAGCGTGTCGATCGCCCGATCCAGAGCGAGCAAGTGGCTCCGACACTCCGACGACGAACGCACCGATCCCGAACCGACGACGGACGACGGCGGCGTGTTCGTCCACCCTGACCCGCGCGAACCGATCAATCCCCGAACCACGTCTCCACGGACTGCGGCGGGACTGATCGATCTCGTCTGTGTTGCGATTCTCTTCTTCCCGATGGCGGTCGTGGGTGGTGTCGTCTCCGGACTCGTCACCGGAGATGTGACGACCACTGGACTGCTTGTCGGGGCATTCTCAACCCCGATACTGTACGGATTCACCCTCGAAGCAGCGTTCGGCCGAACGCTTGGGAAGAAACTCGCCGGCTTGGTCGTTGTGACCGCTGACGGATCGCGGTGCTCGGCGCGAAGCGCCGCGGTGCGAAACCTTCTCCGGATTCTCGACTTCCCCCTGTTCTATCTCGTCGGATTCGGTGTGATGGCGCTCACTAAACAGCGCCAGCGTCTCGGGGATTTGGTCGCTGGAACCGTTGTTGCGAAGACGGATTCGTGACACAGAGCGCTCCACGCCGACGTTCCCGTCTCGTGATTTCTCCTCGCGATCCGGAACAACGTTAAGACGGTACGACCGAAAGAACGAGCGGTGGGAACAATGAACGAACGCATCGTCTTTGCACGCGAACCCGCCGAGTTCCTCGAAGAGAAAGACTGCGACGTCGTCGAGACGTACCACTTCGGTGATGTCGGCAGCGCGGCGCTCGTCGAATGTGAAACCGAACACGAGTCGGCCATCGTCGACGACGACCGGGTGCTCGCGATCGAGGCGAACTACGAAGTCGAGCCCCACATCGAGCCCACGCACGTGAGCGAGGAGCGCGACACGGTGGCCACGATCGAAGACGTTCGGCGACTCCACGACGTTCCCGAGGACGACGCCACCGGCGAGGGCCTCACCGTGGTGGCGATGGATTCGGGTATCGATCCCGACCACCCGGTGTTCGAGAGCGTCGCCATCCAGCAGGTCGACGTCACGGGATCGGGGACGGGCGATGCGGTCGGTCACGGTACTGCCGTGCTGGGGCAGGTCACACGGCTCGCCCCCGAAGCGGACCTGATCGCACTCCGGATCTTCGGCGAGGAGGGCCGGACGAAAAACAACGTCATCATGCGCGCCTACGAGTGGCTCCACGACAACACCGACGCGTACGACGTCGTGAACATGTCGTGGGGCTCGCAGGAGACGTCGCAGGCGATCAACCGCGTCCATAACGGCCTCGTCGAGAAAGGGGTCAGAGATGTGGTGTCGGCTGGCAACTCCGGCGAAAAATCGGGTAGCCCCGCGACCGCCGAGCGCGCGTTCTCGGTCGCGGCCTGCACCGAGGACGGGGCGATCGCGGAGTTCTCTTCCTACAACCCCGATCGCGACAATCCCGACGTGGCCGCCATCGGCAAGGACAACCGACTCGCCCAGGCGTCGGGGACGACGATGGGGACGGATCTCGACGGCCCGTGGGTGAAATCGTCGGGCACCTCGTTTTCGGCTCCCGAGGTGGCCGGAATGGTGACGAAGTACCTCGACACCAGCGGATCGACACCGCCCGAGACGATCATGCGCGACTTCGAGGCGGCGGCGCGAAACATTCCCGACCAGCCGCGCGACGGAGCCGGCCTCGCCGACTACACGGCTGCCGTGGAGCAGAGCTCCGGCGACGAGCGCTGACCGCCAGCAGCACCGATGTAGTCACCCGTCGAGATCCCGAACCAGCACGAGGGCGTCCTCGCCGTCGGCGTAGTAGCCCGGTGAAGTCGTGCGGTGGGTGAAGCCGAACCGGCGGTAGAGCCCGAGCGCGGGCTCGTTGCTCTCGCGGACTTCGAGCCTGACCGACCCCGCCTTCTGCTCGCGCATGGCGTCGATCGCGCGAGCGAGCAGGGTCGCGCCGATGCCCTGCCCCCGGGCGAACGGAGCCACCGCGATGTCCTTGACGTGGCCGATCGGTCGGCCGCTTTTCGGCGTCGTGTCGGCGAGCACGTACCCCACCACCTCGCCGGAATCGGCCACCAGAAATCCCGGTTCGCCGAGGAACCGCTCGAACGCACGGTACGGCCACGGCTGCGGAAACGAGGCTTTCTCGATCCGGAACACCGCCAGCAGATCGGCCCGAGCGGCCTCGCGGGTCCGCACGGATCGGTCGTCCGTGGCCGTGGTGGTCACGATCGGGGTAGGGCTGGTGGACACTTATACTGCCGGAGAACTGCCCCGTGATCGACCTTACTGTCGGTGGAGTCGTCCCGAGTCGGCGGAATCGACCCGCGTCGGCGGATCGTTGTGGGGCTCACCAAAGACGGGTGTGACACTGCGTCGTAAGAGATATACCGCCGACGGCCGCGGTAGCGGGCATGGGTCTGATGGACAACCTTCTCGGGAGTCGCGAGCCGCGGCGCGGGACCGGCGGCGGCGAGTACGTCGAACTCGACGCCGACGACGTCGAGGGGTCGGTCGGCGAGACGGCGACCACGGTGCATATCGCCAGTATCGACAGCCAGCGTGACGTCATCGACATCAAAAACGCCATTTACGACGGCGACATCGTGATTGCCGACATCACTCGTCACTCCACCACCGACCAGACGATGGAGCGCATCACTCAGGACCTCCAGGAGATCACCCGCGAGGTCGGCGGCGACATCGTCCAGAAGGCCGACGACCAACTCATCATCACGCCCGGAACGATCGGCATCTCTCGCACGAAACTCGGCCACTGACTTCGTCTCACCGCTCTTTCGTCACCCGTCTTCGCCGCGCTCAGACGTTGTCGGGTGTGTCCGCATCGTCCTCGACGGTGCGCTTCATCGACTCGCGGCGGCTCTTGGCGTCGCGGCCGGTGGCTTCGAGCAGGAACTCGTTTTTCGCGTCGACCGCGTCGGCGGCCGCGTCGGCGTTGCCCTCGGCGATCACGTCCTCGGCCGGACGTTCCTCGAAGTCGACCGCGAGGGTGTCTTTCTTGCTACCGTAGGAGACCGCGCCCGCGACGACCCGCTCGAACACCGGGTTCTCGGGGTCCTCGACGACGTGGAGATCGCTGCCGTTGTGCTCCTCGGTCGCCGTGATCGGACCGAAGTACTCCTCGACGGTGCCTGCCATATCGGGGATCCGTTCGTCGAGATGCTCGCCGCGCCGCATCTTGTACTCACGCATGAACGGCCCGTTTGCGAGCGGCGGGGTTATCCCTTTCGCGTCCCGCGCGCGAGATACCCCGTCCGACACTCCGGACAGCTGTCACCCGCCCGCAGCGGCGAGTCGACGACCGCGGCGGTGAACCCACACTGCCGGCACGCGAACGTCTCTCCCGGTTCGACCGTCCCAGGTGAGCCGTTCGTTCCGGTAGTACCTTCTTTCGCGCGCGTTTCAGCCCCCTCCGGCGTCCACTCCTCGGAGAGCGGCTGTGTCTCCGATTCAGAGTCGTTGCCAGCCGTGGAGTCAGCTGTGTCGCCGATGGGTGTGAGCGACTCCGTCCCGTTCCCCGTCCGTCCCGTCGATCCCGCCGATTCGGCGCTCGGGTCCCCGGGCCATTCGCCGGGTGCGCGGCCCGGCTCGTCGGCAGGGTCGTCAGTCTGCGACGCCTTGACGGTCGGAATCTCGCCCTCGGAACTCGTCGCAGCGGTGTCCGTGGCGGTGTCGGATTCACGTTCGGTCGCTGGCGCGGTTGCGGTGGCGTCGGATTCGTGTTCAGTCGCGGTGGCGTCGGACTCGTTGTCGGTCGCGGTAGTGTCGCTCGCTGGCTCGGTCGCCGATAGCGTCTCGGCGTCAGTTCCCGATATTTCGTCGAGCGAGACCGCCGTGTCCCCAGTGGAACTCGTCGCGTCTTCGGGTGGACTCTCGCCGTCGAGCGTGCCGTCCTCGATCGTGATCGAGCCAGTCCCGTCGGCCGCCACGTTCTCCTCGGCGGTCGCCGCGACCACGCGGCCATCCCCGTCGCGGACCACGCCGGCCTCGGGTTCGAGCGCCGTGATCTCGGTGTTCGCCGAGACGGTCCGCTCGTGACCGCAGTGTCGACACGTCTGGACCCGCTTTGCCGTCCTGACGACCTCCGCTCCCCGTTCGTCGCGCTCGCGCTCGACGCCGGTCTCACCGTAGTCGTGCCCGAGCACCGAACAGCGAAGCCCCATTGACACGCCATTGCGGCCCTGTGTGACATAAAGACTCCCCTTCGGGCGAACGAATCGGATGGAGGGTGTGACGAAATCGGGACGATCACGGTGCGGACGCACCACCCGATCGAGGGGATAAGGGTAAGGCGAGTCCGGTCGAACGCCCTGTACATGAAGGTAAAGCGGGAGTTCCGGGACCGCGACGACACGGAGGTGGCCGTCCTCGACGCGCTGGTCGACCGTCAGGACGGCATGACCGTGTTCGAACTCCGCTCGCACGTCGCGGTCGGCATCGACGACCTGGAGGACGCGCTCGCCGCGCTCAAAGCCGACGGCTTGATCGAGGCCGACGACGACGGCGGCGAGCGCACGCTGATCAAACCCGACGACCGGGTGGTGCCCGAGCCCGGCGAGGAAGACGTCGAAGAGTCGTTTTTCGATCATCTTCGCGACCGACTCGGCCTATAGCACGACTTATCCCCGCCCGGGACCGACGATACGGAAATGACGCTCGTCGCCGGCGTCCACGAGTCTCACGGCGCGACGTTTGCCGATCGTGGCGGCGTCCGTGTCGCCGCCGAGTACGGTCGTCCCGACCGCGCCGCGCGCGCCGTCCGGAACGTCGTCGGCGTGATCGAGATGGGCTACGGCGTCGTCACCGTCACCGGCGACGACCGGGTCGAGTTCGTCGACAACGCCGTCTCGAACCGCGTTCCCCACGAGGACGGTGCGGGCTGTTATGCACTCCTGTGTGATCCCCAAGGACGGATCGAGACCGATCTCTACATTTACAACGCCGGCGAGCGCCTGCTGCTGTTCACCCCACCCGAGCGCGCCGCCCCCGTCGCCGACGACTGGAGCGAGAAAACGTTCATCCAGGACGTCGAGATTTCGGTCGCGACGAGCGAGTTCGGCGTGTTCGGTGTCCACGGCGCGAAGGCCACCGAGAAGATCGCGAGCGTTCTCAATGGCGCGAGCACGCCCGAGGCACACCTCCAGTTCGTGCGCGGCACGATGGGCGACGACGGCGTGACGGTGATCCGTGGCGACGGCCTCGCTGGCGAGGAAGGGTACGAGGTGATCTGTACGGCCGATCGCGCCGAATCGGTGTTCGACACCCTCATCAACAACGGGCTGAACGCCGCACCCTTCGGCTATCGAACGTGGGACGCGCTCACGCTCGAAGCCGGGACGCCGCTCTACCACACCGAACTCGAAGGGCAGATTCCGAACGTGCTCGGGCTCCGGAACGCGCTCGACTTCGAGAAGGGGTGTTACGTCGGTCAAGAGGTCGTCTCGCGCGTCGAGAACCGCGGCCAGCCGAGCCGTCGGCTGGTCGGACTCCGGTCCGAGTCGCTGCCCGAAGCGGGCGCGACGGTGCGTGCCGCGGGCGAATCGATCGGTGAAGTGACCCGCGCGGCCGAGAGCCCGATGCTCGAAGAACCGATCGCGCTCGCGCTGGTCGCGTTCGACGCCCCGACCGACGATCTCGCGATCGAAGTCAGCAAGGCGTCGGACGACGCCTCGGACAGCCGGACGCAGTCCGGCGACGATGGTGAGATACACGACGCCACACGGGAGTCGCTGCCGTTCGTCGACGGTAGTGACCGATCGGCACGACTTCCCGACTACGGCGAGGACTGAACCGACGGGAAGATTGGATCAGCGAGAACGTAAACTGACGGTGGGTTTATGCGCGAGCGGTCACGGATGGTGGTATGGCGAGTCTCAGGGATCTCGGTCTCTCGGAGTACGAGGCGCGGGTCTACCGGGCGTTGCTCGATACCGGGCCGACGACCGCGAAGGAGCTCTCGCGCGCGAGCGAGGTCCCGATGGGCCGGATCTACGACGTGCTGGCGAGCATCGAAACGCATGGCCTGGTACGCGCTCAGACCGCGAGCCGGCCGAAGAAGTACGTCGCGGTCGAGCCCGACACCGCGCTCTCGCGATTGCTGGAGGACCGCCGGCGCGAACTCGACGCCAAGGCCGACCAGTACGAGGAGATCGTCGACGACCTGATCGGCGAGCTCGACGCAACCGATCAGTCCACCGAGACGTTCTGGACGGCGGCGGTCGGTCCTGCCGACACCGCGGATCTCCTCGTCGAACGACTCGCGACCGCCGACGAGAGCGTCGTCATGGTGGCCTCGGCGCTCTCCCGGCAGTTCGACGTCGATTCGGTCGGTGATCGAGTGACTGCGGAACTCGATGCGGCGGTCGAACGTGGCGTCGAGGTCTCGCTGCTGATGCGCCCGGATCTCGTGTCGGCGCTGCCCGAGACCGTCGGCGAGCGCTATCTCGACCGACTCGCGCCGAACGAGCGCTTCGCCACCCGGACCAGCGAGGCCGTCGAGCGCACCTTCACGGTGATCGACGGTGTCGAGACCTGTATCGAGGTCCCCCACCCGCTCGACAGTAGCGAGTCGTTCGCGATGATCGATTTCCAAGACCCGGCGTTCGCGACGGAAATCTTAGAGGAGTTTACGCCACGGTGGGAACAGGCTGAACCGCTCGCGCTTGGGGACGAATAGAAGCGGCGAAAGCGAACTCAGTCGTCGGCCGGGACGTCCGTGCCGTCGAGTTCCTCGCGGAGCGTGCGCACCTCGGCGACCCGTTCGGCGTGAGCGTTGTGCTGGTGGATCGACTCGTCGTTCGACTGTTTCATCGTCACCACTGCGTCGTCGGGGAGGTCGGGGAACTCCCGAACCACGCCCTCGGCCATGTCGCGGACGCAGTCCTCGACGAACTTCGCGTTCGCGTGGGCGTGCTCAGTCATGTAGTCCTCGTCGGGACGCTTCGCGAGGTTGTATATCCGCGCACTCATCGAATCGCGCGCGACGTCGATCAGGTCCGAGAGATCGGCCTCGGGTGCACCGTCGCTTTCGACCCTAAGCGTTGCGTGGCCGCGCTGAGAGTGGCCTGCCTGGGGCACGCGGTCGAGGAACTCCTCGGTCGTCTCTTCGTCGACGCCGAGATCCGCGAGGGTCTCGCGGGCGCGCGAGTTCGACATCCCCTGCGAGCACGGACAGACCGTCATCCCCGTCACGCGGGTGCCGATCTCTGCGGTGGTGCCCTCCTCGGTCGCACAGGCTCCGGCGATGATGGTCGCGGTGCCCTGGGTCGGCCGGTCGGTCGCGGGGGTCCGCTCGCGGGTGACGAGTTCGGCCTCCATCTCGACGGTGGCCTCGGTGGTGTACTCGTGTTTTTCGAGCAGACGCTCGGCGGCGTCGCCGCAGACGTCCTCGACCCGGTAGGCCGGCTCCGCGACCGCAGCCTCGAGGGTCTCGTCGACGACCTCCATGTTCCGACTCATGTCCGCGCCCTTGCGCCACGAGGGGAGGTCGACGAACACTTCGAACTCCGCCATCAGGACGATCGGGCGATCGTCGGGCCGATCGAGTTCGACGAGCTTCTCGACCCCGGTGACGCCGACCTGGTTGAGGCCGACGGTGACGTCGGGCTGGGCGGCCTGGACGTCCGGTAGCTGCTGACTCATTGGATCAGTGTTGGTGGTGGCGCTGGTTACGTTTTGCGAAAGCCGCAAACCGTTTCGTGCTTTCGCAACCATCGGTCCGCCGATTGGCGGGGTGGACGGCCGTGGTCACGCCGCGATTAGTCGAGCTTGTCGAGCGCGCTGAAGAATTCGAGCGGTGGGCCCGCGATCCGCAGTGGCTCCGGGGCGCGGTCGATGGTGACTTCGGCGGGCGGTTCGATCGTCTCGCGGGTTCGGCCGTCACCCACGACGACCGCCTCGGGCGCGTTCGTCACGCGGACGACGATCTCGTCGGCGTCGACGACCAACGGGGGCATCGTTTCGTCTGCACACATTTCGGTGACGACGAGGGCGTCGACAGTGGGATGGATCAGTGGGCCGCCCTCGCTCAGATTGTACGCGGTCGAACCAGTTGGAGTAGCGACGAGCACACCGTCGGCGTGTCCGTCGAGGTACGACGCACCGTCGACCTCGACCGCGACATCGGCCCCGCCGCCGGGTCCGCGCCGGCCCTGAACCACGATCTCGTTGAGCGCGGGCGGCAGCGTCTCGCCGTCGTTGGTCGCGCGGAGCCGCGGGACGGCGCGTGTGCGGGGCTGGCCCTTGGTTGCGATTCGTTCGACCTCGCGCTCGACTGTCGCCACCGCTTCCTCAGGTGGGGTGGCGTTCAGGAAGCCGACTTCGCCGAGATTGACGCCCATCACGGGGGCTTCGTCAGCACCGCGTGCAGCGAAGAGGAGGGTGCCGTCACCGCCGATCGAGACCACGAGATCGCACTCGCTCATCCGGTCGACCGGGTGGCCGGCGTGATCGAGCGCGTCGGCGGTCGCCTCGTCGAGCCAGATCCTGTCTCTTATACACATCTCNTATGGCGAAACGCGTGTTGGTGCCGATCGACGGCTCGGACGGAGCGTGGGACGCGCTGGAGCACGCCGTCGCGGAACATCCGGACGCACATCACCTTTCACTTACTCCCGCCGGGCAAAAACCGCGTGGTCCGCGGGCTGTGCGGCGGCGGTGGCGGGGCGGTAGCGGGGCGGTGCCTGGCGGATGAAGGGCGAGGTGCGCGAACGGGGAGCGAAGCGACCCGTGAGTAGCGAACGGAGTGAGCGCGTGCCGAGGGCTTCGGCGGTGTTGTGCGGTTGCGGAGAGCGTGGCGTCCGGCGAGCGAAGCAAGCGCGGTTCACCGCGAGCGACCGCAGGGAGCGAGCGGGTGTTTTTAGTCCAGGTTTTTGCGAACTCCCTTGCGAGCGCAGCGAGCAACGGGGGTGAAGTAAAAAAGTGGGTGTTTCAGCGAACGACCGTCACCGGCACCGGCGAGCGCCGAACGGTGGTCTCGGCGACGCTGCCGAGCAAGATGCGGGAGACACCTTCGCGGCCGTGGCTCCCCATCACGATGGCGTCGATCGGCTGTTCGTCGGCGAACTCCACGATCGCCCGAGAGGGGCGACCGACCACGATCTCGCTGTCGAACGCACGACCGCCGAGACGATCGGCGGCGACGTTGAACAGTTCCTCGGCCCGCCGCTCGGCGGTCTCGTACCACTCCTCGGCGTACCCGACGTCGCCGACCTGGCCGCCCGCGCCCGCCCCGACCGGGTTGATGACGTACAGCAGCGTGAGATGTGCGTCCGGATGTTCCGCGACGGCGTGCTCCAGCGCGTCCCACGCTCCGTCCGAGCCGTCGATCGGCACCAACACGCGTTTCGCCATGTGTGAAAGTACCACACCGACCGAGTTAAATCCACGGCTTGTTGCCGCCGAGGGTATCGACCACCGCCGACTGCCGCCGACGAACACCGAGGTTTTGACCGCTCGGCACCGACGACGAGTATGCTTCTGATCTACGGGCGGGCTGGCGGAACCGATCTGACCGGGACGCTCTACGAGCGTGGTGAGGACGCTCCCTCCTTCAGCGGTGCGCCCGACGAGGACGCTCCCTACGTCTGGGTCTGTGACTCCTTTTACGAGGTCGAGAGCGGTGGCCAGCGCCAGCGCGTCGACGGTGAAACGGTGAACGTCGCCTTCGAGTCCCCGGTGGCTCACGGGTTCGAAACCCGCGAGCGCGCAGTCGACGGGGCACGCGAGCATCTCCGAACCCAGTTCGCCCGGATCGGCGTGTCCGAGGACGATGTCGAGATCGAGGTCGTCGAGCGCGACCCCGATACCTACGACGGATCGGTCCCCTGAATCCGGTGACATCGACACGGTTGCCCTTCTCCCACGACCGCGACACGCCCGGCGCTCGAAAGCCAGTCGACTATCCGGCTTCGGGTACTGTCGACTGCATGGTTAAAACCAGTACGCTGGTGATCGCGATCGGCATCGTCATGTTGTTTCTCCCTGAGCCGATCACGTCGGTTCTCGGGCTCGTCGTGATCGCCGTCGGCGTCGGCCTTCGACTGTTCGGCTGATTCGGTGTCGAAACCGCCCGTCCAACGAACCACCGGACGGCTGGGAGTGCGAAGGATAGTTACCCACCGACGATGAGTGGCGTGTATGCGAGCGGCGCTCGTCGTGCTCGACGGCTGGGGGATCGGCGACCACGATCGGCTCGACGCGGTCCGGGCGGCCGACACGCCCACGATGGACCGCCTCGCTGATCAGGGAGCGACGGGCACTCTCGACACCTCGGGGCGGTCGGTCGGCCTCCCCGACGGACAGATGGGCAACAGCGAAGTCGGCCATCTCACCATCGGCGCAGGGAGAGTGATCGATCAGAGCTACACCCGGATCACGCGCGCCATCGAGGCGGGCGATCTCCTGAAAAACGACGCTATCGCGTCGGCGTTCGCTCACGCCGAGTCGAACGGCGGTCGGGTCCACTTCATGGGTTTGGTGAGCGACGGTGGCGTTCACTCCGATCAGCGTCACCTTCACGCGCTGATCGCAGCCGCCGCCGACCGCGGCGTCGACGCGGTCACCCACGCGTTCACCGACGGTCGAGACACACCTCCCAAGAGCGGCGCGGGTTACCTCGCCGATCTCGAAGCCGCGGTCGATGAGCACGGTACCGGCAACGTGGTCACCGTCACCGGCCGGTACTACGCGATGGACCGGGATCGAAACTGGGAGCGCACCCGCCGAGCCTACGACGCGATCGTCGAGCGTGACGCCGACCACACGGCCGGGACAGCGGTCGAAGCGGTCGAGGAGTCGTACGACCGCGGCGAGACCGACGAGTTCGTCGAGCCGACGCTGGTCGACGGCGAGGCGCAACGCACTCCGGAGATCGAACGGTGGAGTCGTGAGCAGGGCGGCCCGGCGCTCACCGACGGCGATAGCGTCGTCTTCTTCAACTTCCGGGCGGACCGCGCGCGCCAACTCGTCCGGATGCTCACTAACACTCGCCGCGAGTGGGAGTTCGACCTCGACCAGCCCGCGATCGAACTGGTAACGATGACCGAGTACGACGAGACCTTCGATTTTCCCGTGGCGTTCGCGCCCCACGAACCCGAAGACAGCCTCGGTGAGACTCTCGCTGCCAACGGCCTGACTCAGCTCCGGATCGCCGAGTCCGAGAAGTACCCCCACGTCACCTACTTCCTCAACGGCGGACGCGAGGTGGAGTTCGAGGGCGAAATCCGAGAGATCGTCGACAGCCCGGACGTGCCGACTTACGATCAGCGACCCGAGATGAGCGCCGAAGCGATGACCGACACGGCCATCGGAGTGATCGAGACGGACGATCCCGATGTGATGGTTCTCAACTACGCGAACCCTGACATGGTGGGTCACACCGGCGACTTCGACGCGGCGGTCGCGGCGGTCGAAGCCGTCGACACCCAGCTGGCGCGTCTCGTCGCGGCCTGTCACCGGGCAGGGGCGCACGTACTGGTGACCGCCGATCACGGCAACGCAGACGACATGGGCACGCCGGACGACCCGGACACGGCCCACACGCTGAATCCGGTCCCCGTGGTCTATCTCGCACCCGGTGGGTCCGACGACCCTGCGGTAGCGAACGGCAACGCTGCGGCCGGGAGCACCGATGGTGGGAAGCGAATTCGCGACGGCGGCACGCTCGCCGACCTCGCCCCGACGGTGCTCACGCTCTGCGGGGTCGTGGTGCCCGATGCGATGACCGGCGAATCGCTGCTCGTCGAGACCGGTCGCCGAACGCATTAGCCGCCGGGAACCGTAGCGGAAGCTATGGCGAATCTCGATGGTTACTTCGCGGCGTTCACACAGCGCGACTGGCAGACGATCGACGAGGGGAGCGTTCGGATCGCCGTGATCGGCCTCGGTGGGTTCGCCCGCGAGCGCGCCCTACCCGCGATCCGCGACGCGGAGTTCTGTGAGACCACGGTACTGGTGAGTGGGTCACCCGAAACGGCAGGGAATCTCGCCGAAACGTTCGGCGTCGGGCAGGTGCTCGACTACGAGGCGTTCCACGACGGAGAAGAAAGCGACGCGTACGACGCGGTCTACGTCGCGACCCCGCCGGCGTTCCACGAGGAGTACGCGACGACCGCCGCCGAGCGCGGCAAACACGTCCTCTGCGAAAAGCCGCTCGCTGCGGATCTCGCGGCGGCCGAGCGGATCGTCGACGCCTGCGCCGACGCTGGCGTGGTGTGTATGACTGCCTACCGGCTCCGTACCGAACCGGCGGTCAGGCGGATGCGCGAGCTGATCGCCGACGGCGCGATCGGCGAGCCGGTCCAGGTCCATGGTGGGTTCTCCGCGAGGCTGCTCGACGAGATGAGTCCCGACACGTGGCGGCTCGACCCCCATGTCGCGGGTGGCGGCGCGCTGATGGATCTCGGGGTGTACCCGCTCAATACCACCCGTTTCCTGCTCGACGCCGATCCCGTGTCGGTCGTAGCCGAAACCACATCCGGCGAAGCCCCGTTCGATCGCGTCGACGAGCATGTCGTCTTCCAACTTTCCTTCCCGGGTGGTGTGACCGCCTCGTGTACGGCGAGCTTCGACGCCCATCCCGATAGCCGGCTCCAGATCCTCGGCACCGACGGCCAGGTGCTCATCACCGATCCCTTCGGCGGTGACGTCTCCCAAGAGATCGTGGTCGAGCGCGGCGACACCCACACCCGCTACGCCGGCCCCTCGGTCGACGAGGTCCGTGAGGAGTTCGATTACTTCGCCCACTGCGTGCTCACCGGCGAGGACTGTGAGACCGATGGCGAAGACGGACTCACCGACCTCCGGATCATCGAGGCGGCCTACGAATCTGCCGAGACCGGCGAGCGCATCGAACTGTAGCCGGCCGGCAGCCGCCGAGAGACGCGACGGGACTCCCTCAGCCAGTGCGAAAGGAGTAATCGAGCGCTGGAGCCGAATGAGTGAGTGCCCCCAACGAAATCACGTCGACCCCGGTGGCGGCGTACGCCGGCACGGTGTCGAGCGTGATCCCGCCGCTGGCCTCCGCGAGCACGCCCGCAGGCAGCCCCTCGACGCCCTCTTCGACCGCTGCGGGCGCGAGATTGTCGAACAGCACGATGTCCGCACCAGCTTCGGCAGCTCGCCGACCGTCCGCTGGGCGTTCGACCTCGACTTCGATCTTTGTGGCGAAAGAGGCGCGCTTGCGGAAGTGCGAGACGGCGTCTTCGAGGCCCATCTCGGCGACGTGGTTGTCCTTCACCATCACCATGTGCGAGAGGTCGAGCCGGTGGGAGTCGCCGCCGCCCGCGACGATCGCGCGTTTCTCGACGCCACGGAGGCCGGGCGTGGTCTTGCGTGTGCCCGCGATCCGCACCGTATCAGTCACCTCGCGGGCGGCGTCGACGGCCTCCCGCGTGCGGGTTGCGACGCCGGAGGCGTGGCCTGCGATGTTGACCGCGACGCGCTCGCCACGGAGCACCGCGCGTGCCGCACCGTCGACGGTCAGAACTGCCTCGCCCGACTCGACCCGATCACCCGAATCGACGTGCGTCTCGACCGCGACCCCGAGGTGCTCGAACACCGCGACGGCGGCCTCCAGCCCGGCCACGACGCCCGATTCTTTGGCGACCAGTCGTCCCGTCGTCTCACCCGGCACGTCGTTGGTCACGTCGTGGTGGCCGAGGTCCTCGCGGAGCCACCGCTCGACCTGGCTACGGGCGACCGGCATGGGCCTCGTTCTCCTCGTCGGCGTCGGTCGTATCGGCGCTCTCGCCGACGAGGCGGTGACAGCCGCGCGACTCGGCGTTCTCGCTCGCTGCCCGAACGATCAGGAGTCCCGTCACGGTCGCGGCCCGGAGTTCGTAGAGGTCCCGCGAGGTACGCGTCCGGACGTAGGCGTCGACCTCGCCCTTCAGTCGCCGAATCGCCGCGCCCGCACGCCGGAGGCCGTCGGGAGTCCGGGCGAGCCCGACGTACTCGTCCATCACTCGCCGGAGTCGGTCGAACTTTTCCGCGGCGAACGCCTCGGGGAGCGCGGGATCGCTGTCGCGGAGGTCGGGAGCCTCGACCACTACGGGATCGGCCCCATCCGCGGCAGTGGCCTGGCCCGCGCGCAGGCCCCACACGAGCCCTTCGAGCAGGCTGGTCGAGGCGAGGCGGTTCGCACCGTGGACCCCCGTCCGAGAGCACTCCCCGACTGCGAACAGCTGATCGAGGCTCGTCCGGCCACGCGAGTCGACGTCGACCCCACCACAGACGAAGTGCTCGGCGGGAGACACCGGAATCCCCGCCTCAACATCAACTCCGCGTTCTTCGCACTTCGCGGCGAGGTCCGGGAACTCAGACTCGAAGTCGAGCGGCGAGACGTCGAGCACCACATCGCCGGTCCGCTTGCGCTCGCTCGCCACGGCGCGGGCGACCACGTCCCGCGGCGCAAGTTCGGCGTCAGGGTGATATTCCGGCATGAATCGTTCCTTGTCGTCGTTGCGAAGAAGCGCACCCTCGCCTCTGACAGCCTCACTAAGGAGGAATGGTTCATCTCCAGCGTACGCGGTCGGATGGAACTGGACGTACTCCATATCCGTGACGTCGGCTCCGGCGAGCGCTGCCATCGCGATCCCGTCGCCGGTCGCACCCTCCGGGTTGGTCGAACGATCGTAGAGCGCACCGATCCCACCGGTGGCGAGCACGGTCGCCCCTGCGTGGATCGGTTCGATCTCCCCGTCGGACTCACAGAGCGCGCCGTGGACCCGGCCCTCGCGGGTGAGGAGTTCGAGCGCCGCGGTGTCCTCGCGGATCGCCACGTTCGGATGGTCGTCGAGATGTGAGAGGAACGGGCCGAGGACGTGGCGGCCGGTGCTCGCGTTGACGTGGAGGATCCGTCGCTCGCCGTGGGCGGCCTCGTGGCCGTACGCAAACCCGTCGTCCCCATGGGTGTCGAACGGCACGTCGAGCGTCTCGACGAGCACGTCCTCGACGGCGTCGTTCGCGTTCTCGACGAGCACATCGACCGCGTCGGGATCCGCTGCGCCGTCGCTCGCCGCGATGACGTCGCGCTTGAACCCCTCGGCGTCGGCCCGGGAGACCGCGACACCGCCCTGTGCCCACCAGCTTGTCGCGTCCTCCGGGCGCTCGGCCTTCGTCACGAGCAACACCTCTTGGCCTGCTCGCGCGGCCGCGAGCGCCGCCGCACAGCCCGCGACGCCGCTGCCGATCACCATCGTCTCGGCCGTCGTTTCGTCTGTCTCGTCCGCCGTCTCGCTGTCGTTTGCTTCGGTGCCAGGCACGGTCAGATCTCCAGCATCCTGTCGAGCGCCACGCCGGCGAGCTCCTTCTCTTCAGGACTGACCTCGATCACGTTGCGTTCGCGGCCCTCGACCAGCTCTTCGAGCACCCACGTCAGGTAGTTGGGGTCGATCTGGCGCATCGCGTTGCAGTCCATGCACGCGTCGCCACACAGTGGGAGGACCTCGACTTCGGGATGCCACCGCGCGAGGTGGTTGGCGAGGTGGATTTCCGTCCCGATCGCCCACGTCTCGCCCGGCTCGGCCTCGGCCACCGTATCGGTGATCGTGCTGGTCGAGCCCACCACGTCCGCAGCCTCGACAACCTCGCGGCGGCACTCGGGGTGGACGACGACGTTCGCGTCGGGATGGTCCTCGCGGACCTGCTCGACGTGGCTCTCCCGAAAGCGCTCGTGGACTTGGCAGTACCCCTCCCAGAGCACGATGTCGGCCTCTGCGACCTCGCTCGCGTCCTTGCCCTCGGGGTCCCACGGGTCCCAGACGGCCGTGTTGTCTTCCATTCCCAGTCGATGGGCAGTGTTCTCGCCGAGGTGTTTGTCGGGGAGGAACAGCACCTTGTCGCCGCGCTCGAAGGCGTACTCGAAGGCCTTGTGGGCGTTCGAGGACGTGCAGACAAGTCCGCCCTGCTCGGCACAGAAGGCCTTCAGGTCGGCGTATGAGTTCATGTAGGTTACGGGGACGATGTTCTCGTCGGGCGCGGCGTCGGTGATCTCCGCCCACGCGGCGTCGACCTGGAGAGCTTCGGCCATCCCTGCCATCGGGCAGGAGGCTTCCATCGAGGGGAGGATCACCGTTTGGGAGTCGTCGGTGATGATGTCGGCCGATTCGGCCATGAACGTCACCCCACAGAACACGACGTGATCGGCGTCAGCCTCGGCGGCGCGCTTCGAGAGAGCGTAGGAGTCACCGATGAAGTCGGCGTGTGCGACGATCTCCTCGCGCTGGTAGTTGTGCCCGAGCACGAGGACATCGTCACCGAGTTCGTCGAGCGCCCGCTCGATGCGCTCCGTGCGCTCGGATTCGTCCAACTTCCGGTATCGTGGCGGAAGCTGTTCCAGGTTGTCGTACTTGAACAGGCTGAGGTCGGTTTCGAGGTCCGTCGTTTCCAGTTCTGGCATGTGTTTCGATACTCCGGTAGCACTGGCCAACAGTGGCCTTCGTTGAAAACGTTTTGTCTTCAAACCGTAGCTGCCGGAACCACGAGCTATCGATTTCGATGATAGGAGAATCCGATCGCTCCGAGTCGCAATCAGCGTGCGTCGTGGACGATCTCGCCGTCGACGATCGTCGCTGCGACGTCGATGTCTTCGACCTCGCCTGGCTGATCCCACGGCGAGCGGTCGAGTGCGACGAGGTCGGCGCGCTTGCCTGGTTCGATCGTTCCTAACCGATCCTCGTCGAAGCCGGCGTACGCCGCGCCGTGGGTGTACGCCCGGAGTGCGTCGGTCACGGGGAGTCGTTGGGCGTCGACGGGGGCGTTCACGGCGTGGTGGACGCCCAACAGCGGATCGAGCGGCATGCAGTCGCTGCCGAAGGCGAGTCGAACCCCGGCGTCGTGAAGCTCTCTGAGCGGGTTCGAGCGCCGCCGGCGGTTGTCACCGAGCTTGGTGTCGTAGAGCCCCCCTTCGTCCGCCCACTTCAGGAAGTTCGGCTGGACCGACGCCACGATCCCGGTGTCCGCAAAACGGTCGATAGCTCCATTGAAGGGGAGTTCGGCGTGCTCGATCCGGTGACGCGCGCTGCCGGGATCGTCGGTCGCCGCGTAGGTGTCGAGCACTTCGTCGACCGCCCTGTCGCCAATAGCGTGGGCCGTCACCTGAAAGCCAGCGTCGTCGGCGCGCTCGACGAGTTCGTGGAGTTCGGCTGGCGGAACGACCCACTGGCCCGTGGTCTTGCCGTCCGCATCCCCGCCGCTGGCGTCGGCGTATGGCTCGGTCAGCTTCGCGGTCCGTGCGCCGATGCTCCCGTCGGTGAAGGTCTTGATCGCGCCCGTCCGCACGAACTCGCTGCCGTGGTTGGTCGCGAGGCCCGTCTCGATCGTGGCGTCGAGATGATCGCTCCAGTAGTTGATCCGGACTCTGAGCGTGATTTCTCCCGCGGAATCGAGGTCGCGGTAGACGCGGGGCGCGTGAGAGCCCCGAACCATGTCGTGGACGCCGGTGACGCCGAGTTCGTTGGCGTATTCTTGGGCGGCGAGGAGGAGATCACGGGTTGCGGCGCGGCCTGGCGCGGTCGCTGCTCGAACCGGACCGAGCGCGTCCTCGACGAGCACCCCGGTAGGGTCGCCGTTCTCCGTCCGAACGTCTCCCTGGGGGAGTCTATCGCCGAGGCGATCGAGCGTGACGCCGTTCACGCTCGCGGTGTGCATGTCCTCGCGGAACGCGACCACCGGCCGTGTCTCGCTCACCCGATCGAGATCCGTCCGATCGAGGTAGCGCGACTCGTCCCACGCGCTCTCGTCGTAGCCGAAGCCCAGTATCCACCCGCGGTTCTCTTCATCGCTATCGAGTTCGTCGGCGCGCTCGCCGAGTGCCTCGATTGCCTCGTCGGGCGAGGTGGCGTCGGCGAGGTCGGCGTGGACGAGGCGCTTGCCGAGTTCCTCCATGTGCGTGTGGGCGTCGATGAATCCCGGGAGGAGGACGTGGCCGTCGAGATCGATCGTCCGAGTGTCGACGCCCGCGAGGAAGTCGATCTCGTAGGCCGACCCCACACGGACGATCTCGCCGTCGCGGACGGCAATCGCCTCGGCGGTCTCGTCGGGATCTGTGAGCGTGTGGACCTCACCATTCGTGAGCACCAGGTCCGCAGCGTCGGTCATGGCGTCGAATATGCTGGGGTAGCGATAAAACTGCGGTCATCGGCGACCGCACATGGCCGCCGCAACAGCGCGGGAGGACAACGCTTAGGCAGCGGCCACCCCCTGTCGAGATATGAGCGACGCCACGGACCTCGCCGAGCGCGTTCGATCGGGCGACCTCGCGCTCCACGACCTCGACGATCACGCCGATCCCGCGACGGCGACCGAAGCTCGACGCTTGGTCGTCGCACGCGAGACAGACACCGACCTCGACGGGGTGGGAGCAACTGCCCTCGATCCCGCTGACGCCGTTGGAACGGCCGTCGAGAACATGATCGGTGCAATCGAGATCCCGCTCGGCGTCGCCGGGCCCCTTCCCGTGGCGGGCGGCGCGACCGACGACGAGCACTACCTCCCGATCGCGACCACCGAAGGAGCGCTGGTCGCTTCGGTCAATCGGGGCTGTTCGATTCTCCGCGCGGCGGACGGCGCGAACGCCCGGGTCACGAAACGATCGATGACCCGCGCGCCGGTGTTCCGTGTGGCCGATGTCGTCGAGGCCGAGGCGGTCGTCTCGTGGGTGCGCGAGAACCGTGACGCCCTCCGGAACGCTGCCGAAGAAACCACGAGCCACGGCGAACTCACCGAGGTGACGCCCTACGTCGTGGGCGACTCGGTGTTCCTCCGCTTCGGCTACGACACCAAGGACGCGATGGGGATGAACATGGCGACCATCGCCACCCGAGCGGCCTCCGAGGTGGTCGAAGAGCAGACTACCGCCGACCTCGTGGCACTGTCGGGCAACCTCTGTACCGACAAGAAGCCTGCCGCGATCAACGCCGTGGAGGGCAGAGGCAGAAGCGTCGTCGCCGATGTGACGATCCCGAACGAAGTGGTCGAGGATCGACTCCACGCCACGTCCGACGCGATCGCCGAGGTCAACACTCGGAAGAACCTCGTCGGGTCGGCGAAAGCGGGTAGTTTGGGATTCAATGCCCACGCCGCGAACGTGGTGGCAGGCGTCTTCCTCGCCACCGGTCAGGACGCCGCCCAGGTGGTCGAGGGGGCAAACGCGATCACGACCGTCGAAGCCAGGGAAGACGAACTCTACGCCAGCGTCTCGCTCGCGAGCCTCGAAGTGGGGACCGTCGGCGGCGGGACGAAACTGCCCACCCAGTCGGCAGCGCTCTCGCTGCTCGGTGTCCTCGGGGGTGGCGATCCGCCTGGCGCGAACGCCGACCGCCTCGCGGAGGTGATCGCCGCGGGCGCGCTCGCGGGCGAACTCTCGCTGCTCGGCGCGCTCGCCTCGCGGAACCTGTCGAGCGCTCACGAGGAGCTCGGGCGGTGAGTACCGATCGGCGCTGCCGTCACCGGAGACCGGTGCCGACATAACCCACGAACGAGTAGACGAGCCATGTCCGAGATCGAGCGTATCCATGCCGAGCCGGACCTCGTTGTGACGGCGCTCCAGCAGAAGTTCCTCGAACCCGATCCCGTCGGCGAGCCCGTGATCCGGGTCGCACCCGACGGCGAGGCGGAGCTGTTCGTCCACGAGGACGGGTTCGAACAGCCTGCTGAGGGCGTCGATCTCCATCCCGAACGGTTCGTCGGCGACGGGATCGATCTCCCCGCCCCCGACGCCGACCTCGACGATGAAGCGATCGAGACCCTCGGCGAGCGTCTCGGCTCGGAGGTTCGACCGGCGCTGAAGAACGAAGTCGATCTCAATGCCGACCGCGACGAGGCCGAACGCATCGTCCCGGTCGACTACGACTCCAACGACCCGTAGATCGGGCTCGCAGTTCATCCAGCGTCGATCGGTACGATTTCTACCGGGACACCTGACTCACGAGAAACGCACAGCCGCCGGCGAGTACCGCGACGCCAGCGACCAACACCGTGCCGCTGCCAAGCGCGGTCGCGCCGACCAGCAGTCCGAAGCCGCCCGCGCCGACCGCGTGAGCGAGCCCGATCAGCCGCCGACCGCGCCGGAGGTACACCGCCGCACCGAGCCCGAACCCGATCGTCAACACCGCGCCGGAGAGGACGAACGGCGGAGTCGGGGTCCCGAGAACCGGAATCGGGTCGACGACGGGCTCGAGGAGGAAGAGCAGGCCGGCGAGCCCGACCAACGCGCCGACCGCGAGCGGCGCTGGATCGACGTCGCGTTCGCCCGTCACAGGAGTCGGTACACGCCGTCGTTCCGGCTCGCTTCACCCTGTCGGACGAGTCGATCGAGCGTGCGTTCGGCGAACTCGGCGGACACGTCGCGCGCGGTCGCGTACGCGATGACGTCTTCCTCGGTCGGCCGCTTGAGTTCGTCGACGGCGTTTCGAACCGTGTCGAGCCGGCTCGCGCTCCCCGCGTTCGTCCCGCTCGTCGCACCCTCGCCCGCTTCGGTGACTGCCTCGGCGTCGACGCCCGATTCTCGGAGGTACGCCGTCTCGTCCATCCGTTCGCTCTCGGCGCGGGTTTCGAGAGTCGTGAACGAGTCGAGATCGTCGGGTGCGTGATCGCTCCGGTCGGCGAGCAGCGCGGTACGGGCTTCACGCGCGGCGTCGGCGGCGTCGGTCTCGGCGAACTTCGTGAGCCGCTCGTACCGATGGCGCGCACCACACGAGGGGCAGGTCGTGGTCTCGGGACGGCTCTCGACCACCCACAGCGCGCTGCACTCGCCGCAGCCGACCACCGCGTACATATTCGTTTCTCGGGTCCGCGATCGGTTGAACCTTTAGGTACACCGGCCGTATGGCATCTCTATGGATACTGTTGCGACGGCCGATCGCGAAACCATCGAGGCGGTCGAGGGCGTTTCGGTCACGGTGCTCGCGAGCGGCGAGGCGATGAACGTCCAGGCGTTCACGATCGAGCCAGGCGCGACCGTCCCGTCACACAGCCACCACCACGAACAGGCAGGCTACCTGTTCGCGGGCCACGCGACGTTCGTCCTCGACGACGAGGAACACGAAGTCGGCCCAGAGGGGTCGTACGCCATCCCCGCCGACGAGGCGCACGCGGTCGAGAACCGTGGCGACGAGACCATTCACGGCGTCGAGTGTTTCAGCCCGCCCAGACCGCGCCCCGACTGGATGGACTGAGCTCGGGAGCGAATCATGGGGCTGTCGGTGATGGCAGCTGTCGGACTCGATCACCTGTTGTCGATCGATCGACGGCGGGCCGACTGGCTCCGTTATACGGTGTCTGACTCCTCGGCCTCGTCGAGCGCCGCGAGATCTCGCTCGTCGTTGTACTCGTTGGGTCCACCCGCCTCACCCGAGAGTTCGTCGTAGAGCGACTCCCGAACCTCTTCGGGCGTGTCGTACTCGTCGTCGAGCCGGTCGAAAACGCTGCCCATCGACTCGGTCTCGTTCGGGAGATCGAGCGGCTGGTCGGCGTACTCGGTGGCGAGCTCCTCGCTTCTGACGGGGTACTTCCGGTCGCGAACGTCGGTCTCGACCTCGTCGAGGATGTTCTCGACGTGTTCGGCACGTTCGTGCTGGCGATCGCGTGCGCGCTCGTCGGTTCGATCGTCGCTCGGCATACGCTCCGTAAGACGCGCGAAGGAAAAAACGTACCACCGTCGTGTGCAACCCTTGGTGGGCGCGCGGAGGGTGCAGAGCACGCGATCCGCGCGAGCGAAGGAATCGGCTGGAGAGGGAGTAGTCCTGCAGTTGCGGCGCGGGAAAGTAGCAATTGTACCGCGAACGAGCGAAGCGAGTGAGCGGGCCGACGACTGACCATCGTTCTCGTGAGCTAGAGGCGAACGAGAGCACGGAAGAGCTTCGCTCTTCCGGAGGGAAGAAGGAGGCTTTTGGCCCAGATTTTGCCAGCGAGTGAGCGACCGTAGGGAGCGAACGAGCGCAGCAAAAGGTGGGAACGTCCGCCCTCCCCGATTTGAACTCCGGAAGACGGTCGCGCTCGCTTCGCTCGCGCGCTGCGACTTCCGTGCTCAAATCGTGTCGGTTGGATTTTCGGTCCTCATCGCGCTCGCTCCGCTCGCTGATTCGGACACGGAAAATCCGCCCTCCCCGATTTGAACGGGGGACAAGCCGATCTACAGTCGGCTGCTCTACCAGTCTGAGCTAAGGGCGGACATGCCGACTAATCCGACTGTCGGACTTAAGAATTGCCATCCCGCCCGCCGTCCGACACGCACCACCCTACCGTCCGACACCCGGGAAGATTCAAGTGGTCCCGTGTCGTTCGGTCGCACGACGGATGAGCAAAATCACGTTCCGCGCCGACGACGAGCTCATCGACGAGCTCGAGTCGCTCGACGCCTCGAAGAGCGAGGCGATGCGCGAGGCGCTCCGGGCATACCTCGAGAGCGCGCGGGACGCGGACCCCGACAGCCTCGACGATCTCGTCAGACAGCGCGTCGACGCGATCGTCGACGAACGCCTCGGCGCGTTTACGCCGTCGGAGCCACAGGACATCAACGTAAACATCGCTCTCGAAGGCGCGTCCGACGCATCCGCATCCACCGACGCGCCGGCGCGTAAGACGGAGACGGCCGAAGCGGAAACGGACGTGCAAACGGGCTCTGACGCGCGTAAAACATGTGCCCAATGTGGCGAAGAAGTCGGTTCAGAACACGTTTACTGTCCGAACTGTGGGGAGAAGGCGACCCGCCGGGTGTTCTGTGACTGCGGCGACGAGCTCCGCTCGGACTGGGTGTTCTGCCCGAGCTGTGGCCGACGAACCCCCGCTGCGGACGTTCTCGATGGTGCGTAAACGTTCACACAGCCTCCAAAACGCCGTTTACGCGGCGATCCGGACGTTCGTCTTACGCTGGCCGGAAGTTTTATTACATCTGGGCTGATTGCATACGCCTGCGTAAGACGGCCGTCTTACACCGACGCCGATCGATGCCGACGGTGTCCACGTCGTGCGGTTTCGGCGTGTAAGACGCGCGGTCGCCTAAACGGAGGACCCACCCATGGAGCGTGTGACACTACGGATCCCGAAACAGCAGATCGCGGAGGTCGAACAGATGGTCGAACACGGCGAGTACCCGAATCGTAGCGAGGCGATCCGGGCGGCGGTCAGGGAGATGGTCGCCGAGGAGGGTCGGGACGAACCCCCGACCAAGCGGCCGTTCGCGAGGGCCTGACAATGCAGGACATCGTGGAATCGGCGCTCGAAAACGCGGAGAAAGAGCAACGGCAACGCGACGAGTCCGATCTCGACGAGTTCGGCGACCCCCGGATCGTGGTGGTCGGCTGTGGCGGTGCGGGCAACAACACCGTCAACCGGCTCCACAACATTGAGGTCGAGGGTGCCGAGACCATCGCGATCAACACCGACAAGCAGCATCTCCAAATGATCCGGGCCGACACCCGGATCCTCGTCGGCAAATCGCTCACCCAGGGGCTCGGTGCGGGCGGCGACCCCGAGATGGGCGAGCGCGCGACCGAGATGGCCCAGTCCACGATCCGCGAGGTGCTCTCCGGCGCGGACCTCGTGTTCGTCACCGCGGGGATGGGCGGCGGCACCGGCACCGGAGCCGCGCCCGTGGTCTCGAAGATCGCGAGCGACGAGGGCGCGATCGTGGTCGGGATGGTCTCGACACCGTTCAACGTCGAGCGCGCGCGAACAGTGAAGGCCGAGGAGGGGCTCGAAGAGCTCCGCAACGAGGCCGACTCGATCATCGTGCTCGACAACAACCGCCTGCTCGATTACGTTCCGAACCTCCCGGTCGGCAAGGCGTTCTCGGTGATGGATCAGCTCATCGCGGAGACGGTGAAGGGGATCGCCGAGACGATCACCCAGCCCTCGCTGATCAACCTCGACTACGCCGACATGACCGCGATCATGAATCAGGGTGGTGTGGCGGTCATGCTGGTCGGCGAGACCCAGGACAAGAACAAAACCGAGGAGGTCGTGAAGGACGCGATGAGCCATCCGCTCCTCGACGTCGATTACCGGGGAGCGTCCGGCGGCTTGGTCCACATCACCGGCGGCCCCGACCTCACTCTGAAGGAGGCCGAGGCGATCGCCGAGCGCATCACCGACCGGCTCGAACCTAGCGCGAACGTCATCTGGGGCTCGCGCATCCGCGAGGAGTACAAGGGCAAGGTCCGAGTGATGGCGATCATGACCGGCGTCCAGAGCGCTCAAGTCCTCGGTCCCGACGCCCAACAGCAGGCTGATCGGTCGCGCGAGGCGCTCGCAGCCGAATCGTTCGACACGAGCTACGCCGAGAGCGACGGCGGCCGCGACGTGCCGGACCACGACACCAACGACGATCTCGACGTCATCCGCTGAGCTGCGCTTCGGCCCTCCATCCACACGGTCCGTTACTATCGAAAACAGATATATAATTCTACTGTCTGTATCTATCGCGTTTCCTGATGGCGTTTTCAGACAAATATATCGCAGTGGATGTACTGATACGACTGGCTACAACCTCGCGTAGTACACCGATGATTACGCCGCGTGAACGGCCTCGGTGAGCTGGCACGTCCGACAGATCTCGCGCGTGGTGGTGCCGCCGCAGCGTTCACACTCGCCGAGGTCCGGACCATCGCCGCGGTAGGCTTCGGCGGCGAGTTTGGCGAACTCCTCGTAGCCCGCCATGATCGAGTGGCGCGTGCCGGGATGGCGTTCTTCGAGATCGAACAGGAGTTGCTGAATCTCGCCGCGGTAGGCCTCGCTGGAGTGAGGACACTCCGCCATGTGAACCGGAAGGTCGGCGAGGTGGGCGTAGAGCGCGACCTCCTTCTCGGGGACGTCTCTGAGGGGTTTCGCTCGGGGAACGAACTCCGTGGACTCGGACCGTTCGGGGAAGGGGCCGAGGCTCGCATCGAAGTGTTTCGCCATCTGGGCGACGTCGCCTTCGAGGAAGTTCATCATCGCGGTCTGGGCCTCGTCGTCGAGGTTGTGGCCCGTCAGGAGCTTGTCGGCACCGTACGCCTCGGCGTACTCGGCGAGCAGTTCGCGCCGGAAGACTCCACAGTACGCGCAGGCGGCCATGTTCTCGGGGTCCTTCTCGACCACGCGATCCATTTCGAGATCGAACTCGTCGGCGTAGGTGACGACCTCGTGGGAAATCTCCTGTTCGTCGGCGAACGCGCTCGCGGCGTCGAGACTCTCGTCGCGGTAGCCCTTGATCCCCTCGTGGATCGTGAGTGCAACCAGCTCGATCCGTGGATCTTCGGCGAACGTGTCGGCGAGGATCGATCCGAGCACGACGCTGTCCTTCCCGCCCGAGAGACCGAGCAGCCACGTCTCGGGGTTTTGGGGGGTGGCGTCGTCACCGATGAGGCCGTCCTCGCGGATTCGTCGACGGACTCGCTTCTCGACCGACGCACGGAGATGGTGCTCGCAGAGATGCGCGCCCGAGTACGCCGCGTGCAGCACCGCCTCGCGGTCGCACTTGGTGCAGTCCATGTCTCGACTGGGGTACTCCGGCGTTTGACGGTTTCGCCTTCAGCGAGCAGCGCGAGAGGCCAACCACGGTGAGTCGATCCACAGCAGTGGTATGGAGATCGATCACGAATGGTGGAGCGAACACCGCGAATACCGATACAAATGAGAGACCGCAGGCCACACCCTCCCCAACCGATTCACTCGCTTCGCTCGTTCATCCCTCGCACGAGTCGCGTGCCTCCGGCACGCTCCCGCGCGCCATCCACCCCGTGGAAATCCGGAACTGCAAATCCAAGTCCGGAAACCGTTTTCCATCGCGGGCGGCTACCCTCTCCAATGACCGAGTTCGCCCGCGCCGAGGCCGTCGACCGGATCGAGCGCCTCGTCGAGACGGTCGCGACCGAGACGATGCCCGTCCCGATTCGCGAGATCTGGGTGTACGGCGACCTCGTGCTCGGGCTCGATCCCGTCGAGCGCCTCGACATCTATCTCACGAAAGACCTACTCTTTCACGGCGACGACGAACGAGAGGCGGAGTTCCGCGACTCGCACGGCGTCGAGGGGATCGGCAAGACGGTGAGCGCCGAGTGGGCCGACGAACACCCCGAGTTCATCCGTGCGAACCCGAACGGGTACGCCGCCCCCGAGAAGTGTCTCGCGGCCCACCTCGTCGGGGAGAGCGAGCCGATTCACCTCGAAGTCTGCAACGCGAGTTTCGAGGACAACGTGACCCAGCGACTGAAGGGCGCGATGGCGCGCGAGAACTACGAACAGGTCCTCGATCCCCGGGGAGCCTGTCTCTGGCTCGACGGCCAGCGCTCGACGGACGCCTTCGAAAAACTCCGCAACGGCGAGTTCGTCTTTCCCACCCTCGCCGAGGCGCTCTCGATGATCGGGATGGGTGGTGACGAAGCCGACCGCGCGGCCGACGCGGTGCGGGACTACCGCGAGCGCCAGGCGGGCGCGACCGTTCGCGGCGACGTGGTCTGACACTCGATCGCCGGTCTCGATCGACCGCCGCGCGCCGACGGAAACGACTATTGTGACAGGCGTGATCTATCGATCCTATGCGCGATCGCACGATGACGCGACGACGGGTAGTAACGCTCTCGGGAACTGCGGCGGCGCTCGGTCTCGCGGGCTGTTCGGAGATCGGTCTCGGCGGCGGCGAAGACGGTGAAGGTGGCGGCGACGGTGAGGGCGGAGAGGGTGGCGACGGTGGGGGCGGCGAAGGAGGGGAGGGCGGTGGAGACGGCGAAGATGGAGGAGGACAGGAAGGCGACGGCGGCGAGGGCGGCCAGAACGGTGGCGAAAACGGCGGCGAAGGTGGAGAAGATGGGGAAGACGGTGGTGGTGGAGAAGACGGTGAGGGTGGCGGCGACGAAGACGGCTGACGAGGCCGACGCCCAACGGCTAACCTTACTCCCCGCGCAGTTCTCGGACGCGGTCGACGTTCCACGCGAAGCCGCGGCCGTCCTCGGTCGGTGTTTCGAGGACGAACGGCACCTCGCCGAGCGAAGCGTGGTTGACGATCGCGTCCATGCCGTCGTCGCCGATCTCGCCCTCGCCGATGTGGGCGTGTTCGTCCTTGTTGGTACCACAGGCGTGCTTCGAGTCGTTGAGGTGGATGCAGTGGAGGGTGTCGAGGCCCACTCGCTCGTCGAACTCTCCGAGCACGTCGTCGACCCCCTCGGGTGTCGAGAGATCGTAGCCGGCGGCGAAGGCGTGGGCCGTGTCGAGACAGGTGCCGAGGTCGGTGTCGGCGCGATCGAGGACGCCCGCGAGGTGGGCAAACTCGCCGCCGAGTTTGGTCCCGCTGCCGGCGTCGCTCTCGATCAGGAGAGTGACGTCCGCGGGGATGTCGAGTTCGTCGACCGCGCTCGCGGCGTTGTCGAGGCCGGTCTCGACCCCTGCACCGGTGTGCGCGCCGAGGTGGACGTTGACGAACTCGATTCCCAAGCGATGGGCGGCGTCGCACTCGGCCTGGAGGCTTTGGATCGACTTCTCGCGGAGATCGTCCTTCGGCGTAGCGAGGTTGACGAGATACGAGGCGTGGATCACCCACGGACCGAGGTCGGCACCCGACTCGCGGAACGCGGCTGCCTCGTCGTCTCCGATGTCGGGGCCGGCCCAGACTTGGGGCGACGTCGTGAATATCTGTCCGCAGTTCCCGCCGATGTCACGCTGGCGACCCACGGCGTTGTCGACACCGCCGGCAACCGAGACGTGTGCTCCGACGTGCATGGTCCTGCCTCGCTGCCGGCGGGCAAAGGGGCTTCGAAGCCGGATAGGGCGAATGTGGCCCCGCGACCGCCGGCCACTCGATTGGATCCTCGCGGTCGGTTGCACTTCACGCTGCGGTGGGATCCTCGCGATCGCGGTTCCACGCCGCGGCGTCGTACTTCGCGCGGGCGCGCTCGCGGGCGCGGTCAAGCTCGTCGTCGGTCCACTCGCCCGTCTCGGCGTCGGCCCACTCTGCGAGCGACGCCTCGAACGCGTCCACCGCCGTCTCCCGGGCCACGTCCGCGTGCTCACCGATCGTCGTCACCCGCTCGCGGAACCGCTCGGTGGTGACCCCATCGACGAACGTCGCGAGATGGCGGTCGGATGTATCGTCGAACATGACCGACCCGTGTTGGATCACGCTATCGCGTCGGCGGTACTGGGCGTTCCCGCTGATCTTCCGTCCGTCGACGACGACGTCGTGAGCCGGATGGAGCGCACGCAGGTAACACGCCGGCTCGAACAGTTCGGGACGCTCCTCCTCGGCGAACGTTGCCGAAACCCCGAGCCGATCGAATCCCGAGAAGAGTGGCTCGCAGAGACGTTCGTACGTATCCATCAGATCGCCCGGAAGTTCGTCGGCGGGCGCGACGATCGAATAGGAGATGTCGGCGTGGGTGTCGTGATAGATCGCCCCGCCGCCGGTCGGCCGCCGAACCACGTCGATCCCCTCGCGTTCGCAGAACTCCCAATCCACTGTCTCGGGGTCCTGGTGGTAGCCGAGCGAGAGCGTCGCAGGGTCCCAGCGGTAGACCCGAAGCGTGCGTGGGCCACCCTCGGCGGCGGTCTCGGCGGCGATCTCGTCGAGCGCCATGTTCATCGCGCCCCGTCGTCGGTCCTCGCGGATCAGCCGCCACTCCCGATCGGAGATATCGGTCATACCGTCCGAACACAGCGCCGGAACAAATCGATTTGGAGAGCGGAGCGACAACCGGCCATCAGATTCTATATCGCTGTATGATGTTTATCGAAGTCCACGCGCGATGCTTTTGTCCGTCGCGGGGGTACGCGAGAGCGATGGTTCGCAACGTCGCGAGCGAAATGGCCGCCCTCGAACCCGAGGATTTCCACCTCCTCTCGGGCGTCGAGCAAGGGATGCGGTTCAGCGAGTGGGTCAATCGGGGGACGTTGCCCGATTTTGCGGGACTCACGAGCGAGAACGTCGATTACCGTCTGGATCGGTGTGCGGACCGCGGACTGCTCGAACGCCGGACGATACAGTACGAGGGCTACAAGCTCACCTTCGAGGGGTACGACGCGCTCGCGCTCCATACCTTCGCCGAGCGAGGCACCATCGAAGGCGTCGGCGCACCCCTCGGGGTCGGCAAGGAAAGCGACGTCTACGAAGTCCAATCCTACACCCCGTTCGCGCTCAAGTTCCACCGCGAGGGGTACACCAACTTTCGGGAGGTCATGCGCGAGCGTGAGTACACCGCCGACCGGGATCACGTCTCGTGGCTCTACACCGCGCGGAAGGCCGCCGAACGCGAGTACGACGCGCTCGAAACGCTCTATCCCGACGTGTCGGTACCTCGCCCGATCGATCACAACCGCCATGCGATCGTGATGGAGAAGATCGACGGTGTCGAACTGTCGAGAGCTGACCTTGACGACGATCAGGTGCTCGGCGTCTGCGATCTCGTGCTTCGGGAGGTCGCGCGTGCGTTCGATGCGGGCTACGTCCACGCCGACATGAGCGAGTATAACGTCTTCGTCGGCACAGACGGAGTCACTATCTTCGACTGGCCCCAGGCGGTCCCGACCGATCACGAGAACGCCGTCGACCTCCTCGAACGTGATGTCGAGAACGTCCTCGGGTACTTCCACCGGAAATATCCTCGACGGATGGCAGAAACACCCGATAGCGACGCTATCGCCGATGCGATTGCCGACGCGGAGTTCGAATCGATCGACGACGTAACACCGCTATAAACTCTATCCCGATACATCAAACTGCCTGGTGACGGTTCGCTTGATGGCTGAAACTCGGCCGAGTTCGCTGTTCGTCGCCCACCGCCTGACATCACTGGCGCTCCGGCGGTTTCCTCGATCGTAACAAAGAAACTACGTTAATTCATATCAGCGAACGATTTTGCCCTGGCCACTCGAGCGATGGGTCGTGCAGCCGACCACGCTCGCGGATCGGGTGAGGCGATGAGATTCAGCGGACGGCTCCCCTCTCGATTGATCCTGAAGTATTACATCTACCAGGCCACGACGACCTTCGGCTTTTTCTGGCCGGTGTTCACGCTGTTCTTGCTCTCGCGAGGGCTCTCCTATACCGAGATCGGACTGCTGTCGAGCCTTTCGGCTGGGGCGACCGTGGTCGGCGAGGTGCCGACCGGGTACGTCGGGGATCGACTCGGGCGACGCAATAGCCTCGTGATCGGGGCGGCTCTCCTCACGGTGTCACTGCTCGGGTTCGTCGTGGTGCACACCTTCTGGGGGTTCGCGGTTCTGTGGGTACTCTGGGGTCTCGGCGGCGCGTTCCAGTCTGGGAGTGCGGATGCGTGGCTCTACGACGCGCTCGAAACTCACCTCGACGAGGGTGAGTACACCCGGATTCGCGGGCGTGGTGGGTCGGTCAACCAGTGGGTGAGTGCGGCGACGATGCTGACCGCCGGCGGGCTGTACAGTATCGACCATCGGCTCCCGTTTCTCGCCGGCGGGCTCCTGCTCGCACTTTCGATCCCCGTCGTGCTCTCCTTCCCCCGGACGGCGACCGACACCGACGAGGACGAGTTGACGGTGCTCGACGCGCTGCCGGTCATCCAAGAGCGGTTGACTGCACCGCCGCTTCGATCACTGGTACTCTATGTGGCGCTGTTCTTCGCGATCATCGGCGCGGCCGACGAGTTCATTCAGCCGATCGCGACTCGCACTCTCGGACTCCCCGAGACTGGGCTGGGGCCGCTGTACGCGAGCTTTACCGTGGTCGCTGCGATCGCGAGCTACTTCGCCGGCGACATCGAAGACCGACTCTCGACTAGCGGGGCCGTGTTCGTCGTATCAGTGACGACCACGATTCTCTTCGTGGTTCCCGCATTCGCCCCGCTCGCCGCGTTCCCGCTGTTCTTCGGGATGAAGGCGAGCCAGGCGGTGCTCCGGCCGATCGTGAGTGGCTACATCAACGATCACGTCGCGTCACTCGGCCGGGCGACGGTACTCAGCGCCGCCTCGCTCGTCTACGCCGTCGTCCGGCTCCCGCTCCGTCCGATGGTGGGCTGGATCGCCGATCTCACAGCCCCGATCCCGACGACTGCGCTGCTCGGCGGTGTCTTCCTCGCCAGCGCGGCCGTGATCTATAGCTGGGAGACGCCCGCGGGGAACGCCGACGCGTCGCCGGGGCAAACGGCGGACTGAGACGATCGGCTCGTCGACGTTCGTCGGTTCACTCGTCGCTCGACGGGGACTCGTCGTCCGGTCGAGCGACGAGGACGGAGACCGAGGCGAGCCGGACGACGCGTTCGGCGACGCTACCGAGGACGAGTCCTTCGAGACCGGTGCGGCCGTGGGTGGCCATCACGATCAGGTCGGCGGCGTGATCGTCTGCCGCAGCGATGATCTCTTCGTGGGCCGCGCCGTGACGGACCTCGCCCGTGGCCGCGACGTCGCACCCTTCGGCCGCCGACACGAGGTCGTCGACGTAGCGCTCGCCGATGCGCTCCATGTCGTCGCGGACCTGGTCGTCGTACTCGTGGACCGTCACTCCCGAATCGGGGTCTTCGATGACGTGGACGATCCGGACGGCCGCACCGTACGTCGCAGCGAGGTCGAAGCCGCGTTCTGCTGCCTGGCGCGCGTGGTCGCTGCCGTCGGTCGGGATCAGGAGGGTCTCGTACATGGGTCGAATACGTCCAGCAGTCACATATACTGCCGGTGGGACGGCGTGACCGGCCTCGGTGTTTTGGGTACTAGTGCGGTGCAGGCCGGACAGCGGGCCTGCGCCGATTCACCGATCAGAGGAAAAAGGAGATGATCGCGAGGATGATGAAGACGATGACGAGAATCCGCGCGATCTCCATCGAGATGCCGGCGATGCCCTGTGCACCGACCACGTACGCGATCAGTGCGAGGACCAGAAACGCGATCGCGAGCTCAATGAACCCGCCGCCAAGCTGGAGCGCCGTCCCGGTGAGCGTCGCGAGCATTTTAGACCCTCCTTCCAGTGGGTGATTTCGGCGCGCGCGTCTCGGTCCGGATCATCGTCGGCGGACAAGTCTGTTGCATCACGCCAGAGCAAGTGGTTCCTCGAAGATTCAACCCGAGGCTTGCAACAGCCGGTCGTATAAAAACAACGCCTACGAGTCGGCCAAGGACCGTGGCGTTCCGAAGCGCTTAACAGCGCCACTGGCGGAGATCCAGTGACTCGCTGGGACGGGCACCGGCGGGCACCTGCGTGATACTGCAGGTCGGAATGTGGCCAGCGTGGTCCCCCGGACCACGCGGCTGAACCATCAACGCCCGCAAACAACACATGGCACGAAGTTTCTACTCCCACATCGGCGACGCGTGGCACGACGCGGACAACGAGATGCACGAGGAGCTCCAGTGGCAGCGCCTCCAGGAGTGGCGCGACCAGGGCGCGATCGAGCGGATCGAGCGCCCCACCCGACTCGATCGGGCGCGCTCGCTCGGCTACAAGGCGAAACAGGGTATCGTTCTCGCCCGGATCGCGGTCCGGAAGGGCACGGCCCGAAAGCAGCGCCACGACGCGGGCCGGCGGACGAAGCGCCAGGGCGTCAACAAGGTCACCCGCCGGAAGTCGATCCAGCGGATCGCGGAGGAACGATCCAGCCGGAAGTTCACGAACCTCCGCGTGCTGAACTCCTACCCGGTCGGCGAGGACGGCTCGCAGAAGTGGTTCGAGGCGATCCTCGTCGATCCCGAGCATCCCGCGATCGAGAACGACGACGACCTGAGCTGGATCTGTGCGGACGACCAGCGCGGCCGGGCGTTCCGCGGGCTGACGAGCGCCGGCACCCAGGGCCGTGGTCTCGGCACGAAGGGCAAGGGCACGGAGCACACCCGCCCGAGCGTCCACGGCGGCAAGGGCCGCGGGAAGTAAGTCCGCTCCGAAGCGACGACGAAGTCCGATTTCTGGACGAGAGGTCCGACGAGGCGAAGTTATACGGCCAGTCGGTGTCGACAGGCACCCGTGGAGTTCCGAGACGACGCGCTGATACTCGACAAACCGCCGAACGGCCTCGACGAACTCGTCCTCGATGTCACTGGCATTCTGGATCGTGTCGGCATCGAGTACGTCGTCGTCAGCGGGTACGTCGCCGTGTTGCTCGGTCGAGCGCGTGCCACCGAGGACATCGATGTCATCACGGACCGGTTCGACGAATCGACGGCCGACGACCTGGTCGATGGGCTGCAGGACGCCGGTTACTGGGGGTCGGCAATGTCGCTCGATCGGCTGTACGAAACGCTCAGCGACGGACTCCCGGTTCGGATCGCCGAAGAGGGCCATCGCGTGCCGAGCGTCGAGTGCAAGTTCGCCGCGGACGAGTACGACAAGGCATCCCTGCACGACACGCTCGCCGTCCGGCTTGGCGGCGAGGAGTTCGTGATCGGCTCGCTCGAACTCCAGATCGCGTACAAGCTCGACATGGGTGCGGAGCGGGACTACGAGGACGCGCTCTATCTCCACGAACTGCTGGAGCCAACGCTTAACACCAGCAAGCTCGAATCGTACGTCGAGAGGTTGGGTGTCGAAGCCGAATATGACGAACTCAAGCGGACGTGACGACCCTCCCCGCAACCGCGAGGCACGCCACGAGGAGATCACGGCGTGGGCCGAATACGTCCGGACACATCCCGACAGCGACTGGGGCGACCAGGTGAACAAGTTGGTGAACGCACAGCTCCAGTCGGCGCGTCACTTCGAGCACGATCGCCCGGACATGGACGACCTCCGCGACTCGCCCCTGTTCGATCGATCGTAGCCGATCGAGTATCCCCGGCGGCAAGGGTTGCAAGAAGTAAGCCGACCACTCTTTGCTCGCGAGGACGTACCGCTCTCGATGAGTCACGACACCGTCGCAAGCGACGCCGATCCGAACGCCGACACGCTCACGATGTACGCGGACTACGTCTGCCCGTTCTGTTATCTCGGGGAGGCCTCGCTGGCACAGTACCGCGAGGAGCGCGACGAACCCCTCAACGTCGAGTGGCACCCCTTCGACCTCCGGAGCCGCGAGCGAGGGCCGGACGGTGAGATCGATCCAGCGGCCGACAGCGGTAAGGACGACGAGTATTACGAGCAGGCCAGGGAGAACGTCCGGCGACTCCAGGAGGAGTACGACGTCGAGATGAGTCTCGAGATCGCCGAGGACGTCGACTCGAAGAACGCCCAGCAGGCGGCGCTGTTCGTCCGGGAGGAGTATCCCGAGGCGTTCGCAACGTTCCACGAACGAGTGTTCGACGCGCTCTGGCAGGACGAACGCGACATCGGCGACCCCGATGTACTCGCCGAGATCGCGGCCGACGTCGGATCGGCCGACGGCGAGGGGATCGATCCGGATGCCCTCCGGGCAGCGATCGACGATCCCGAGCGCGAGACGGCGCTCGAAAAGCGATTTCGGGAGGCCCAGCAGACGGGAATCACAGGAGTCCCGACGTTCGCCTACGACGGCCACGCCGCTCGCGGGGCCGTCCCGCCCGAGCATCTCCGGCGGCTCATCGAGGGCTGAGCCACGACACGATCGACGGCACCTGAGGAGCGAACCGCCGGCCAGCACGGGCGACCGTCCGGCCGGCCTCACCGGGATGATCCTGTCCGAGTTGATAACCGATCTCGTCCTGGCGCTTCGGAGCGTCGAAGACCGACGGTTCGTCGAACGCGAACAGTTCGCACAGTTCGGCGTCGACGTCCGCATCGGCGAGGATCGCGTTGGTGGCGCGCCGTGCGGCCTCGTTCGCGCCCTCCATGCTGGCGAGGTCAGTGGTTGTCCGGACGTAATCGGCAGCGAGAACGAAGTTGTCGGCCGCCGTCCGCGCGTCGGGCCGATGGCGGAGCGAGCGGACAGTGTTGAGCAGCAGCGGTTCGTGGTTCGCTGCGACGGTTCCTGCCGAACCGAACTCGATCGCGGGATCGAGAAACCAGTCCACGAGGTCGGTCTCGTCGAGGCTGCCGGTTTCGAGGTGGTCGTCGAGCTGGGCGAGCACCTCGGTTTTGATCTCCTCGGCGGTACACTCGCGAGCCGGCTTGTCGTAGACGATTCCAGGGGAGTTCCAATCGGAGATGCAGATCGAGAGGATTCCTTCCACCTGACCGTCGCCGTAGTCGTCGGGATCGAACTCGCTCCAGAACTGGCGCTGGGAGATCGAGGTGAGCGACCACGGCGCGTCGAGGTAAACACCGTGACCGTGGACGTCGGTCGAATCCTCGGCGAGGTAGAACTGGATCCCGTTCATCCACGCGGTGTCGAGCCCGTCGAGCCGGGAGAGCGACGGTGCGGCCGCCACGAGATCGGGCGTGCGGAGATCGACCATCACCTCGACCGGGACCGCACCGATGTAGTAGTCCGCCGCGATCCGTTCGGTCTCGCCATCGCGGCCGACTGTCACGCCGGTCACCCGGTCGGTGTCGGTGTGGATCTCGCGGACGGGGGTTTCGGGACGGAGCGCCACGCCGAGATCGTCGAGATACGTGACCCAGGGATCGATCCAGACCTCGCTCGACGGGCCGTCGAGCAGCGAGTCGGCGTCGACGGTCGAATCGACCAGGCCCCGAAACAGCTGGAGGTAGATCCGGCCGATGGTTCTCGTCGAACTCTTCTCGGGTCGCATCGCCACCAGCGACTGGGTGACGCCGTAGCCGAGGCGTTTCTGGTACGCTGGCGACATGTTCTCCGCGTCGATGAACTCCCACCACGAGATTTTGTCGTACTCCTCGCGCCGGCGGCGCTCGCACGAGGTCGCGAACTGGAGCAGTCGACTCGCGAAGAAGGCTTGCTCGTGTTCGGAGATGAGCTCGCGCGCGAAGAGGTTGCCGAGCAGCCGTCGCCAGCCCGCGATCGACTCCGGAGTTTCGGTCGGGAACACCTCCGGCCGGCCAGTTTCGGCCATCAGCATCTGGGTCGTGGGTTCGAGGTTGTCGTAGACGCCCTCGGGATTGTCGCCGTAGGGAATCCGCTTCATCGAGTCGGTGAGGTGGCGATAAAAGCCCGGAAAGAACCGGAAACCGTGTTCTCCGGGTAGCGGTTTCCGATCGGCGGTCGCGGAGCCGGGAACCGGAATGGAACGGGCCTTGCCGCCGAAACGCTCGCGCGCCTCGTACACCGTGACGTCGAAGCCGCGCTCGCCGAGTTCTTGGGCCGCGCTCAGCCCGCCGACGCCCCCGCCGAGTACCGCAACGGTCGGTGTCGTTGAACCCCCCATTGGTGACTCATCCGATAACGGGGTTCCGGCCCGTAAAACGTTGTGCTGGCGGCTATCGCTACCGAATTCGTGGCTCACGACGATCGAACGCCAGCGCTAAGTATCACTCGGTGGTATCATGAGTATGAGCGAACTGGGCAAGGTCGACCGCGAGTTCTTCGATTCGCACATCTATCCACGTCTCGGGGCCGATCGCGACGACGTGCGGCTCGGTCCCCAGCACGGCGTCGACTTCGCGGTGATCGATGTCGGCGATCGGACCGTCGTCACCGCGACCGACCCCGTGTTCGTGATGCCCTCGCTCGGGTTCGAGCGCGCGGCGTGGTTCGCCTTCCATGTCCTCATGAGCGACGTCGCGGTCTCGGGCATCCAGCCGACGCACCTCTCGATCGATCTGAACCTTCCGCCGGAGATCACCGACGAGGAGTTCGAACAGGTGTGGAAGACGTTCGACGCCGAGGCAACGGAACTGGGTGTGAACGTCGTCACCGGCCACACCGGTAGGTACGCGGGTTGTACGTATCCGATGGTGGGCGGCGGAACGGTACTCGGCGTCGGCGATCCCGCTGATCTCGTGCGACCGGACGGCGCGCGACCGGGCGACAGAGTGCTCGTCACGAAGGGACCGGCGATCGAGGCTACCGGCCTCCTCTCGATCCAGTTCGAGGAACTCATGCGCCACGACCTCGCTGCCGACGAGATCGCGGCCGCCACCGACCGCTTCGACGACATGAGTCCGGTCCGGGACGCGCTGACCGCGGCCGCCGCCGGGCCGGTGACCGCGATGCACGACGCGACCGAGTGTGGCGTCTTCGGCGGGCTCTACGAGATGGCGCGTGCGGGCGGGGTCCACCTCGATGTCGAGACCGATTCGATCCCCGTCCAGCCAGGCGTCGAGGCGGCATGCGAATTCTTCGACATCGATCCGTGGATCGCGATCAGCGAGGGGACCCTCCTCCTCACGGTGGCTCCCGAGGGCGTCGATAGCGTGCTCGCCGCACTCGATGACGAGGGAATCCCGGCAGCTGAGGCCGGAGTGGTCTCCGAGGGCTCAGGTGTCACGGTCGACGGCGAGGAAATCAACCACCCCGAACGCGATCCGTTCTGGGCCACCTTCGAGGAGTACATGGGGAAGCTGGAGGACGAGACATGACCCGCGAGCCGGCACCCGTCTCGCGCCCGGTCGGGCTCACGATCGCGAGCAGCGATTCTGGGGGTGGGGCGGGAATTCAAGCCGACCTGAAGACGATGGAGGCTTGCGGCGCGTTCGGGACGAGCGTGATCGTCGCCACGACGGCCCAGAACACCCGGGGCGTCGACTCGGTCCACGTCCTCCCGATCGACGAGATCGACGCCCAGTACGCGGCCATCACGACCGACTTCGATCTCGGAGGGGTGAAGACCGGAATGCTCGCCACGGCCGATGTCGTCGAGACCGTGACCGGCTACGCCCGCGACCTCGACGCGCCGCTCGTGGTCGATCCAGTGATGGTGGCGGCCTCGGGCGATCGGTTGCTCGAACCCGAGGGCGAGAATGCCTACGAGGACTTGGTCGGTGAGGCGGCGCTGGTGACGCCGAACGCGGACGAGTGCGCGGTGCTCACCGGAACCGAACCTGAGGACGAGGTGAGCGCACGCGAAGCGGGCGAGCAGTTGGTCGAGATGGGTGCGGACGCGGCGCTGATCAAGGGTGGACACGTTCCTGGCGAGACGGCAATGGACGTGCTCGTGACCGGCGATGGAGCGACGGTCTACGAGCACCCACGAGTCGAGACCGACGCGACCCACGGATCGGGCTGTACGCTCGCCAGCGCGATCACCGCGCGTCTGGCCCACGACGATACGCTCGATGCGGCCGTCGAAGACGGATTGGCGCTCATGGAGCGCGCGATCCGGTACCCGCTCGACGTCGGCAAAGGGCCCGGCGCGGTCCACCACTACGCCGATCTCCGCAATCGTGCGGCGCGCGAACCCACCGCCGAGACCGTCGCTGGCGTGGTCGAGGCGCTGGTCGAGCGCGACGTCAGCCCGCTCGTTCCCGAGGTCGGGATGAACGTCGTCGGCGCGACACCGTACGCCGAACGGGTGAACGAGACCGCCGCGGTCGAGGGCCGGATCACGCGGACGCTGTCGGGCGTGAACCCGAATCGCGGGGTGCGCTTCGGCGCGTCGAGCCACGTCGCACGATTTCTGCTCGCCGCCCGCGAGTTCGACAGTGAATTGCGGTTCGCCGTCAACTGCCGATTCGACGACGACGTGGAGGCATCGCTCGACGCGCTCGACTGGTCGGTCGCCAAGTACGATCGGAGCGAGGAACCCGAGCAGGTGAAAGCAGCCGACGAAGGCACGATGGGATGGGGCGCGCGCCAGGCGTTCGATCGCTCCGAGACGCCGGCTGCGGTGATCGACCGCGGCGAGGTGGGGAAGGAAGCGATCGTCAAACTCGTCGCGGCGAATGGGGAAACGCTGACCGAGCGGGCGCTTTCGTTGCTCGACGTGCTCGAAAACGCCTAAGCGTCCCCCGTCTCGTCATCAGACCCGCCGGGTGAGCACGAACAGCAACAGCGCCATCAACACCGATCCGAGGAGTGCTTCGATGCCGGCGATCGCCCGCGCACCCGCCCCGATCGGTTGTATGTCGCCGTAGCTGAGCGTGGAAAACGTGACGACACTGAAGTAGAGGCCGTTGTAGAACACGCGCACCAGCTGGCCCGGTGTCGCCGCGAGAACGTCCGCGACTGGCTGTTCGAACCCATACGTTCCGGAGTCCGTGCGCAGCCCACCGGTCAGCGGATACAGGATTCCGGAACATCCCATCACCACGACCGAGCTCGTGACGACCCGCGTAGGGCTGGTTCCGTACCGCATCACCCACCGCGAGCCTTCGAGTTTGAGCGCACGGAGGTACTCGCCGCTCGCCCACGCCGCCCGTCTCCGAGAGCTCTTCTCGCCGAGATAACACGCCCGCGACCGCTGCGGGAGGGCGTCCTGCTCGAACAGCCGACGGAGCTCCCGGTAGGTCCAACTCGCCGCTTCGAGCGTTGCGACCCGCGTCTCGCGGTCTTCGATGTCGTCGACGAGGCTCTCGTAGATCACTCGGTCGCCGAAGTCGGTCGCGCGGTCGAGGCGCACGTCGGTGAAGCTGGCGCGGTAGAGCTTCGTCCCGTCGAGACTCGCCTCCCGGAGATCGATGTCGTCGAACGTCGCCCCTTCCACGTCGGCCGCGTCGAAGCGCGCTCGGCGGGCGTCAACCCGATCGAACGTCGCCCGCCGACAGTCCGCGCCGGTGAGATCGGCTCCACGGAGGGTTGCACCGGTGAAGTCCGCCCCGACGAGACTTCGCCCGCGCAACCACGACGCGCCCGTGAGGTCCGCCCCGCGGAGGTCAGCCCCGTCGAGGCGTTCGTCCGGTTCGGGTCGGTGGGCATCGAGGGCTTCGCGCGTCTTCGGGCCGTTGCCGTGCCAGAAACACCGATCGTCGTCGCCACGCACTGGCCGCCAGCAACGTGCCGTGCCCCGATTCGTGAGCAGTTCCACGTCCTCGACGTAGCCGCATCGTGTCTCGGACATCGTTCGGAACTGGCCTGAGAACCGTTATAGGCTTTTTAGCCGTGACGGGCGAACGTGGCCGGTAGCAGGCACTTACTGGTTCGGAACGTGTCGGGTGAGGGTGTTTCGGACGATCAGTACGACGAACAGCGCCATGCCGCCCACAGCGATCGCGAACACGAGGTTCGAGAGCGCGGCCGTCACGGCGCGATCGAGCAGCGTCGTCGACCACCGGAGCAGTAGTTGCGACGGCAGCACCTCCTGGCCGGTGACGACGAGCGCCGCGACGCCCGCGGCGAACAGGCCGCTCCCGATGCCGGAGTAGGCCGCGAACTTCCCGGCATGCATCCTCGCGATCCCGGCGGGAATCGAGATCACCGAGCGGAGCACTGGGAGGAGGCGACCCCAGAACACCGACGACTCGCCGTACCGGCGGAACCAGCGCCTGGCGCGCACGAGATCGTCATCGGAGACCCGGACGTAGTTCCCGTACCGGTCGATGACCGGCTGGTGGGCCGCATCGAAGACGTAGTACGCGAACAGACTGCCGACCGTGGCCCCGGCGGTCGCCGCGAGCACGAACGCGGCGAAGCTCGCGGGGCCATCGACGAGCGTCGCGGCCGCGACGGGGACGACGAGTTCGCTCGGGATGAACGGAAAGAGCAGCGAGGTTTCGAGGAACATGAAGACGAACAGCGCGAGGAGCCCATAGCGAGCGACGAGATCGGTCGCCGTTCGTCCGAGGTCGCCCCAGTCACCGAACCCGTCCCACCAGCCGAGATCGGCCATCGCTGGCTCGATGGCCACACGAAGGACACACTCGACGACCATTCGTCGGCCGTACGCGCATCCGACGTTTCTTCGTTCTGCATTGCGTCGCCTGGTTTCGATCGCTGATGTCTGCGCTCCCCCTACACTCGGTCGACGTGGCTCGACACGCTCGCGGCGAACGCGGGACGGCTCCTGGTCGGCTTCGTCGACGGGACGATCAGTCGTCGTTCGTCGGTCGCCGCTCGCCGGTCGTCCCGTCATCGACGTGCTGGCCCCAGAACCCGTCGTGTTTCTCGACGACGAGATCGCCCTCGACACGGGTCCGGCAGGCGAGTCGGAGGCCGGAATCGGGCGAATGCGGCGGGAAAGAGAGTCGGCGACGCTCGCGGTCGTCCATGTCGCTGACCGGTCCGTCGATCGCGACCGCGCAGGTCCCGCAGGTGGCGTGGCCACCGCAGTTCAGCGTGCTCGACGCACCGTTGTGTGGTGATTCGCCCGTAACGAGGAGCGCGTCCCGGAGGTTCGCCTCCTCTTCACACTCGATCTCGCGCCCGTCGAACGCGATGGTTGGCATACCGTCTCACAGTTCTCGGGAGACAAATCCCTGTCGCGGTCGAGCCACGATTCGACGCGAGCGACGATCAGTTCCACCCCGGAACCCACAGGCTTTAGCGCTCGGGTGCGCCGGATACGGACATGGCAGAGGGGATCGTCGGGGAGTTCCTCGCACTCAAGGAGGAAACGGATGCCGACCTGTTGGCGATGCAGTGTGGCGATTTCTACGAGTTCTTCGGCGACGACGCCGAGTTCGTAGGCGAGGAGCTCGATCTCAAAATTTCCGAGAAGTCCTCACACGGCTCGGCCTACCCGATGGCCGGCGTTCCCCTCACCGAACTCACGCCCTACCTGAAAGCCCTCGTCGAGCGTGGCTACCGCGTCGCCGTGGCCGACCAGTACGAGGTCGATGGCGGCCACGAGCGCGCGATCGAACGAGTCGTCACGCCTGGGACGCTGCTCGAAACCACCGACAGCGAGGCACGCTATCTCGCGGCGATCGTCCGCGAGGGTGGCGGAAACGGCGGGGAGGACGAGAGCCGCTACGGCCTCGCGTTCGCGGACGTGACCACCGGCCGATTTCACGCCACCGAAATCGTGGGCGGCAGCGAGGACGTGCTGACCGAGTGCTACCGATTCGCACCCGCCGAAATACTCCCGGGTCCCGCGGTGCGGACCGACGACGACCTCCTCGGACGGCTCCGCGATCGCACCGACGGGACGCTCTCGCTCCACACCACTGACGCGTTCGCACCGGATACCGCACGCGCGACCGTCGACGAGCAGTTCGGATCCGAGGCGCTCGCGAGCGTCGGTCTCGACGAGGCCACCGGTGCGATCCGTGCGGCCGGTGGGGTGCTCGATTACGTCGACACGACCGGGGTCGGCACGCTCGCGTCGATGACCAGGCTCCAGCCCTCACAATCGAAGGAGGGCGTCGCGCTCGACGCGACCACCCAGCGCAACCTCGAACTCGTCGAGCCGATGGGCGATGGCGGGCGGACGCTGCTCGACACCATCGACCACACCGTGACGAGCGCCGGTGGGCGACTCCTCCGCGAGTGGCTCTGTCGGCCGATCCGGGCGCGCGAGGAACTCACCCGCCGAGCCGACGGCGTTGAGGCGCTCGCCGCGGCGGCGCTCGCACGCGAAGAGCTTCGCGAGGAACTCGGCGCGGCGTACGATGTCGAACGGCTGTCGAGCAAGACGGTGTCGGGCAGCGCCGACGCACGCGACCTGCTCCGGGTGCGCGACACGCTCGCCGTGCTGCCGCGGCTCGTCGACGCCATCGAAGGCTCGCCGGACCTCCAGAATTCGCCGATCGCCGACGTGCTCGCGCGGCCGGACCGCGCCGCTGCCGAGGAGCTTCGAGGAGCGCTCGACGAGGCACTCGCCGAGGACCCGCCAGGAGGTGTCCGCGAGGGCGACCTCATCCGGCGGGGCTACGACGACGATCTGGACGAACTGATCGACGGTCACGAAGCGGCGCTCGACTGGATCGACGGCCTCGCCGACCGCGAGAAGCGTCGCCACTCGATCACCCACCTCTCGACCGGGCGGAACAAGACGGACGGGTACTACATCCAGGTCGGCAACTCCGAGACCGACGAGGTCCCCGAAGAGTACGACCAGATCAAGTCGCTGAAGAACGCGAATCGGTACACCACCGACGAACTCGACGAGCGCGAGCGCGAGGTGTTCCGGTTCGAGGAGCGCCGGAGTGACCTGGAGTACGAGCTGTTCTGCGAGCTCCGCGAGCGGGTCGCGGACGCGGCGGAACTCCTCCAAGACGTGGGCCGCGCGCTCGCCGAGTGCGACTGCCTGGCGAGCCTCGCGGTCCACGCCGTGAGTCACGACTGGACCCGGCCCGAGCTGGTCGATTCGGGCCTCGACATCGACGGCGGCCGTCACCCGGTGGTCGAACAGGAGGTCGAGTTCGTCCCGAACGACCTCGCACTCACCGAGGATCGCGCGTTCCTCGTGGTGACGGGGCCGAACATGAGCGGAAAATCCACCTATATGCGCCAGACCGCGCTCATCACGCTGCTCGCCCAGATCGGGAGCTTCGTGCCCGCCCGGAGTGCGCAGGTCGCGCCCGTCGACGGCATCTACACCCGAGTCGGCGCGCTCGACGAACTCGCCCAGGGCCGGTCGACGTTCATGGTGGAGATGGCCGAACTCGCCAACATCCTCCACTCCGCGACCGACGAGTCGTTGGTGATCCTCGACGAGGTTGGTCGAGGAACCGCAACGTACGACGGCATCTCGATCGCGTGGGCCGCGACCGAGTATCTCCACAACGAGGTGCGCGCGAAGACGCTGTTCGCGACTCACTACCACGAACTTACAGGCCTCGCCGAACACCTCGACCGGGTGGCGAACGTCCACGTCGCAGCGGACGAACGAGGGGACGAAGTCACGTTCCTCCGAACCGTCGAGGAGGGGCCGACCGACCGCTCCTACGGGATCCACGTCGCGGACCTCGCCGGGGTGCCCGAGCCTGTGGTCGGACGCTCACGAGACGTGCTCTCGAAGCTCCGGGCAGAGAAGGCGATCGAGGCGCGCGGGTCGTCTTCGGACGAGTCGGTCCAGGCCGTGTTCGATCTCGACTCGGGGTCGTTCCGCGGCTCGGCGAGCGCGGACGGCGGCCGGACGGCGGACGAACTCTCCGAAGGGGAAACGACCGAGAACGAAACCGTTGACGGCTCGCTCGACCCCGACGCCGAATCGGTGCTCGACGCGGTACAGGAAACGAACATCGGCGAGACGTCGCCGATCGAACTCATGAGTCGGGTCGAAGAGTGGCAACGGCGACTCGACGACACGGAGGACGACGAATGAGCGACGGAGCGGACGGAGACGAGCAGGTCGACGAAATCCACCGACTCGACGAGGCGACGATCGAGCGTATCGCCGCCGGCGAGGTGGTCGAGCGACCCGCCTCCGCGGTGAAGGAGCTAGTCGAGAACAGCCTCGACGCCGACGCCTCGCGGGTGCGGGTCGTGGTCGAGGCGGGCGGCACCGACGGGATCCGCGTGACGGACGACGGCCGCGGGATGAGCGCCGAGGCGGTCGAGCGCGCGGTTGAGAAACACACCACGAGCAAGATCGCGGACATCGACGATCTGGAAGCCGGTGTGGGGAGTCTCGGCTTCCGGGGGGAGGCGCTCGCGGCCATCGGCGCGGTCTCGCGGCTGACCATCCGGACCAAACCTCGGGGAGCGAACCGTGGTACCGAACTCCGGATGGCCGGCGGCGAGATCGAAAGCGTCAAACCTGCGGGCTGCCCCGAAGGCACCACCGTCGAGGTCGACGATCTCTTCTACAACGTCCCCGCGCGCCGGAAGTACCTCAAGCAGGACGCGACCGAGTTCACCCACGTCAACCGGGTGGCGACGGGCTACGCGCTCTCGAACCCCGAGGTGGCGCTCGCGCTCGAGCACGACGGTCGCGAGGTGTTCTCGACCACCGGCCAGGGCAGTCTGGAGGCGACAGTTCTGGCGGTCTATGGCCGCGATGTCGCGACGGCCATGCTGCCGATCGGCGCGCGCGCGGAGAGTGGGGCCGACGATGCGGACGAAGCTGCGATCGAGGCGGGCGGACCGCTCGACGAACTCTCCGGCATCGTCAGTCATCCCGAGACGACCCGCGCGAGCCCGGAGTACTGCTCGGTGTTCGTCAATGGCCGGTACGTGAGCGCGACCGCAGTTCGGGACGCGATCGTGGCGGCCTACGGCAGCCAGCTCGCGCCCGATCGGTACCCGTTCGCGGTCCTCTTTCTCTCGCTGCCGGCAGACCAGATCGACGTGAACGTCCATCCCAGAAAGCGCGAGGTCCGTTTTGCCGACGAGGCGGGCGTGCGCGATCAAGTCCGGACGGCGGTCGAGAGCGCACTCATGCGTGAGGGGGTAGTCCGCTCCGGCGCGCCACGCGGGCGATCGGCACCGGATCAGACCGAGATCGAACCAGAGAGCGGGGACGCAGGATCGGCAGACGACGGGGGAGCGTCGGCGAGACCGGACCGATCGACTGACGCCGACGAACCGGCGTCCCGTCCGGCAGAACCATCCGACGCGACGGACACGACGAGGGCGGATCCCGACGACTCCGGAACCGAAACGACGGGGACCGGGTCCACCGACGCCGAGCCCGAACAGCCTCCAGCGAGCGGATCGCACACGGCGATCTCGTCGGAGCCGACGGAGGTCGAGAATGGGGCGACGACATCTGACCAGACCACTCGAACAGCCGACGATGCGCCCCACGAACCGAACGGCGAGCCATCCGCCGCCGATGACAACGACCGACAGCGCGCTCCGGCGGACGCAGGGAAGTTCACCGACACGGCCGAACAGACCACGCTCGCCGGCGATCGGGTGCCGGACGATCACGCGTTCGATCGGCTCCCGCGACTCCGGGTGCTCGGCCAGCTCCACGACACCTACATCATCTGCGAATCGTCCGACGGCCTCGTCCTGATCGACCAGCACGCCGCCGACGAGCGAGTCAACTACGAGCGCCTCCGCGAGCG